>DQNS01000005.1 GCA_015659035.1 Acidobacteriota bacterium
GAGCCGGGTTCAAGAGGCATAAGTGGCTGAGAATCCGCCGATCATACCTGTGAGAGACCGGAAGAGGCGTCTGGAGCGAGCCAGAAAACGCAGGCGCACCGACGATTGAAAGGAACAGGACGAGGCAGTCAACGCTCGATCTGCGCTCAGCGCCCGAGTCGCACATTGCCCTTCCACCACTCCGCGTCATCGGGTCCTGCCGGACCCATCCTCCCTTCTGCAGAGCGGAGGAGCTCGCTCGGATCGTAGACGTGGCCCGCCTTCATCACGAGGACGGCCCGCCGCGTCGCGGTAATGTCGACCAGTGGGTCACCGTCGACCACGACGAGGTCGGCGTCCTTGCCCGCCTCGACCGTGCCGAGTCGGTCGCTGACGCCCATCGCCCGGGCTCCGTTCAGCGTGGCGATCTTGAGCACCGCGGCATTTGGCAGACCGGCCTTGACCATGGCGTGCATCTCTCGGTGCACAGAGAAGGGGGTCAGAAACTCGCCCCAGCTCGGATGGTCGGTGCCGAGGGTGATGTTGTCGATTCCGCCGGCATCGTAGAAGGCCTTCAGAGTGTGGGCCTTCGTCGCGTAGATGCGCCCGAACTGCCCGTTGGGCCGCCTCTCGGCGACTCCCTCATTCGCGGTAGCGCGTGCAAAGGGCGTCAGGAAGCGCTGCTCGTCCGTCCACTTCTCGTAGACCTCCGGGTCGAGCGCCTGATGGTCGGCGTAGTAGCCGTACGCGGTGCTCGTCGCGTCGAAGAAGGTCCCCGTGGCGATGTACAGATCGAAGATGTCCTGCATCTGCCGCGCGGTGGTCGGGTCCGAGAGGTCCAACGCCTCCAACGACGCGTACGCCGACCGCTCATCGCTGATCGCGTCTCCCCCCAGGAAGTGCTCGATGCGGTCGATGCCCATCAGGATGGCATCCCTGGGATTGACCGTCGTCCGGACCCCCGAGTCCAGGTGACCGGTCACCGAGAGACCGTGACGGTGTGCGGCATCGACCAGCGCCCGCAGGTGGTCGGGCTGGATACCCTTGGCTTTGAATCCCTTGGCTCCCCGCTCCACCCATAGGTCGACCTCCCGACGGATGCTGTCGGGGGTCATCTCCTGGACACGCCAACCCGGCCGCGCGGTGCCAAAGTAGGGCCCGGAGCTGAACATCCTCGGACCGGGCCGCTCACCCCGTTCGATCTCGAGACGGGCGGTGCGCATGCCCTCGGGATCCACTTCACCGCCCGGAAAGGTGGAGGTCACCCCGTTCGCGAGGAACAGAATCGGGTTCACATCGTACTCGTCGACCCTCCCCTCTCCGAACAGGTCGATGGCGTAGTGGGCGTGAAGGTCGAAGAAGCCAGGCAGAATGGTCTGTCCGTCACCGACCTCGGCAACGGTGGCACCAGAGGCGCGCGCCTGCGCGGCGTCGACTCCGACGTAGAGGATCAATCCGTTGCGGACCAGCAGTCCGGGGTTGTCCCTCGCCTCGGCAGCGGTCCCGTCGAAGAGTCGGCCGCCGAGGAGGACCACATCACCCTCGGCGGGCTCGGGGACGATCTGAGCGATCAGCGGAGGAGCGGCCAGAAGCAGGAGCGCCACCGTCGCGGCCCAAGGCCGAAGGCAGCGTTGCACTCTCATCTCGCTATGCTACGCCTACGACATCGGCTTGAGCCACCCCTCATCCGGCTGCGCCGCCGGAGGCGTGTCGATATCGAACACGCCTGATCACGGACAGGCTACGCAGCTATTCGGCGGCGCACCGTACCGTGATGCCGTCCGTGATCCACAGTACCCGGCAGTACGAAAACAATCGC
>DQNS01000103.1 GCA_015659035.1 Acidobacteriota bacterium
AACCGTGGCCAGGCGGCTCAAGCGCTGGATTCGCGAGGAAACAGGTCTGACCGTGTCGGCCGGTGTCGCGCCCAACAAGTTTCTGGCCAAGATCGCGTCCGACTGGGACAAGCCGGACGGGCTGACGGTCATCCCGACCCAGCGAGTGGAGGCGTTTCTCCAGAAGCTACCGGTCGACGCACTTTGGGGAGTCGGACCGGTGACCGCGCGCCGACTTCGCGCGGCCGGCGTCTCGCGGCTGGTCGACGTGCGGACGGTTGATCCGCATGTGCTGCGCGACACGGTGGGCAGTCAGGCCGGGTGGCTGCGGCGGCTGGCCGACGGCATCGACGACCGTCCAGTGACGCCGAACCGGACCGTGAAGTCCTCGGGGTCGGAAAACACCTACCCGGAGGATCTGACGGACCTCGAGACGATGCGCGCCGAGCTGGACCGGATGGCGCGCAGCGGCGCCGACTGGTTGGAACGGAAGATACTGCTCGCGCGGACGGTCACCATCAAGGTGCGCTTCTCGGACTTCACCACCGTGACCCGCAGCCACAGCGAACGACCGGCCACACGCGACGCCGACCAGATCGCCGCACGCGCCATGCTGTTGCTCAGCCGCACCGAGGCCGGGACCCGCCCGGTCCGATTGCTCGGGGTAAGTCTGCACAACCTGTCAGCGGGAGAAGAAGAGAGATCGGCGAGTCCACCTTTGCCACTCTAAGGGTCCGCGCAAGAATAAGTTCCTGTCTTGGGGCGTCGAGGTGCCCTGTAGCCCGAAGCCTGAGGCCTGCAGCCAGCGGGTGGCCTGTCGTCTCGGGGTCAACCGACTACCTGCCGGCTTCCGCTTCCACCTCCACCGCGCGGGCCCCAGTCAGCAGGTTCGTCATCCCGTAGTTGCCTTCGTGGCAGGCATACTCGAACAGCGGCGCGTCGCTGTACTTCATCGGGATCGCCGCGGTGAACGGCTGCGTGAAGGTCTTCGGGTCGTCGACAATGAACTCGTAGAGCAGCGTTTCGGCGTCGATCCGGGTGAACCGCTCGACGAGGTGCAGTGTCTCGCCCGACCCGAACGAGCCGATGATCGTATAGAAGCTCCCGGTCTTGTCCGTGTAGTTCCGGCTCTCGACCACCAGCGTGTCGCCATCCCACCGGCCGCGTGAATCGCCCATCCACTGGCGTATGCCGTCCGGCAGCGGCGCTCGGCCGTCCAGCGGGACGACCCGAGCCTCGTGGATCATCTCGTTCAAGATCACCACGTGGTCGGGTGTCTGGAACAGCTGCACGTTGTTGTTGTAGGCGCTCGGCAGCATCGGCGGCCCCGAGTTGAACCCCAGCATGCAGCGCTCCGAGAGCCCGACGTCCTCGGGACCATACGCGGGCGAGCCGATCACGACGCGCGACCTGACCGGCCGCCGACCAGTCGCCCGTTTGGCCTTCGCGCGCTCCTGCGCCTCGGCGGTCATCCCGGGGACACGCCCGTCGGGTGGATCGACGATGAGCGACGTGCGATTGTCCCCGGTGAGGCTGTTCCCGTAATCCCACCAGAAGTCGTTGTAGGCGCGCTCGATGTCCCGCCTGGCGCCGCCGTCGCGACGATCGGCGTTCCGGCCCTCGAGCGACTGCTGCGTGAACGCGGCCGCCTCCTCCGCGGTCAGCACCGCCTTGTCCTTCAACGCGGCCGGACGCTCGAGCGGCGTGATCGTCCGGAAGTCCCATACGCCGCCCAGGTCGGGAGCACCCCAGGCCGTCCGCGGCGCCGTAGCGTCCTGCCCGGCCGCGACAACCGGTATCAGGCACCCAAACACCAACATCGCGACGAGACGTGCTGTTGGAGTCTTCACGAAACCCTCCTGGAATGATTCAAGCCGTTGGAGCCCTCCGGCTCCCTTCTGCCTTCTGCCGAGCGGCACCATCACCGATCGAACAGCGTGAGATCAATCGCCTCGGCCATGATGCGATATCCCTCGTCGCTCGGGTGCAGCCAGTCACCCGAGTGATACGCCTCCTGGAACTTGCTCGGCTGCTCCGGGTCGCGCACCGCGGCATCGAAATCGATCACCGCATCGTAGGCACCCGAGGTGCGAATCCACTCGTTGAATGCCTCGCGTTTCGTCTCGCCCACATCCCGGAAGTAGAACGCCCCCTCGAACGGGGTGAGCGTCCCGCCGTAGATCTTCAACCCCTGCGTGTGCGCGCTCTCGATCAGCGACATGTGCCCCGCGATGAGCTCCTCGACGGTAGGTGACTCCGACTCGAAGGCCATTCCGATGTCGTTGATCGACTCGAGCACGATGACGTGGGTGACCCCCGGTTGCCGTAGGACCTCGCGGTCGAACCGTGACCGCGCGCTGGGCCCGAACTGGGCGTTGGGGTTCGGCGGGGGGAGTGGGGGAGCGTCAGCGTTTTGACGGAACAGCGCCAGACCGGCGTTGTCGCTCAAGACCCTGTTCCCCGCGATGCCGACGTTGAGCACCGCCGGCGGCGTGTCCCCGGGACGCGCCACCAGGCGGCGCGCGAGAAAGTCCGGCCACCGGCTGTTGGTGTCGGAAGTCGACGCCGTCCCGTCGGTGATCGAATCGCCGAGTGTCACGATGACCGGGCTCCCCTCCGGGGCCATCACCTCGACCCGCAACAGATAGAACCAAGACTGGAAGGTGTCCTCGACCGGGAGCTCAACGGCGCCGGTGTGGTCACCGGTGGTCGACAGGTAGTTGGTGGTAAGAGCTCCGGCGTGGAATGTGGCGCCGGCAGCATCCGCCGACGAGTCCCCAGGCAGATAGAGGTCGATCGCCAGATCAGCCAGTGCCGGCACGCTGAGCTCGACCGCGTCGCTCACCACCATCGAACCGGCCGCGATTGTCACCGTCGGTTGCCCGCCGAACTGCAGCGGGCGGGCGGTCTCGGCGTCGATGCTGGCACCGTCCACCCGCAGGGCCACATGCGCCGCCCCGATCTCGAGCGGCTGGCTGCCAAACAGGTTCGTCACCGCCACACGCACGGCAGAACCGCCGATGCTCGTGTGCACGATCTGACGTACGGTCTGGTCCTGAATCCGCGCTGCGGGTCCCAGACCTTGCGGAGTCCCGTCCCGCGGCGGCGGCAGCACGACCGGGGACGTGGCCCAGGTGCCGACCCACGTGTTCCCGTCGTCTTGCGTGCCCGCGCACGCCGGAATGAACGCCGCCGCCAGCACCGCGACCAGCGTGACAACCAAGATCTGCCGCCGCCGGCGATGTCCTTGCCACAGTGTACCGAGTCTCATGCGTCAACTCCTTGTTCGGTGAGCATAGCGACTTGGTGGCCCCATCCGCAATCACGCTGGCATTCGGCCGGCGCCTCGGCGCGCGAGATTGACTTGGTAGTGGCTGGTGTTCCCGGCATCCTGTGGATGCGATTTCATTCGAAGGAGTGACGATGCAGAGGCGACCCGCAGTCATCACCGTCGCTGGTGTGATCGTGGTGGCGAGCTGGACCCTGCTGGCCGCAGGGCAGCTGCCGCTGGCGCCGGTGGGGACCAGCGGGCAGACGATCACCCCGGTCTACGAAGGGTGGTACGAGAACTCGGATGGCACGTTCAGCCTGTCGTGGGGCTATTTCAACCGCAATTCCGAGGAGATCATCGAGATCCCGATCGGGGCGGATAACCGGGTCGAGCCCGGTGGCCCGGACAACGGACAGCCGACCCACTTCGATTCCCGCCGCCAGCGCGGGGTCTTCACGGTGGTCGTCCCGGCCGATTTCGGTGACAACGAGGTGAACTGGACCCTCAGCTTCCGCGGCGACACGCAGACGATTCCGGGCCACCTGCATCGCGACTGGATGCTCGACGCACTGGGAGGCGGGGCCGGCGGCGACACGCCACCGATCGTCAGGTTCACCGAGAACGGCCCGAAGCACCGCGGACCGGGCAACGCACCGGAGGAACCGCTGACGGCCACCGTCGGCACGCCGCTGCCGCTGGTGGTCTGGGCAACCGACGACGGCATCAGCCGACGCCGGCGGCCGCGCGACGATGACGATGACGACGACGGGCCGCCCCCGCTCGTCAGGCTGACGTGGCACCTGCACCAGGGCCCCGCAGCGGCGACCTTCGCGGACGAAGAGCTCAAGATCATGGAGGACGGCGACCCACGGGCTGATACGACCGTCACCTTCACGGAACCGGGCGAGTATCTGCTGCGGGTCCTCGCCAACGACCGGTCCGGCGGCGGCGGGTCGCAGTGCTGCTGGACCAACGCGTTCGTGAAGGTGAGGGTCAGTGAATGAGCCACTGAAAGCTAAGGCGCAGGACATGACAGGCAGCACGCATGTCGCTGAGTAGACCGATCGGTTGAGTGCGCGACGTGTTTCCGCGGCCAGGTCCTCCCTCGAGGATCTGGCCCTTTCTGTTTCTGGGCTAGAGAGCGCTCTTGACCCTCACCCCGGCCCTCTCCCAGAGAGAGAGGGAAAAACCGGTGCGCTTGCTTCAGCAACCTGCTCGCGAAGCTGCGCCTCCAACCGACGAGAGACAGGGCGCGCAGCCTCGCTGGCAGAAGCTTTTCTTCTTGCCCCGCTACGCGGGGGGCTAGACATCTCAGGCAGGCCACGAAAAAGTTGATCCAAACGTTACGATGTCACCGTCAGGAAATCTCCAGTCTGGCTATAATGACCCTATCTTCAACCCGTCGCGCCCGGAGTGATCCGGAGGGAGGCCCGATGACCCGTCTGCTGTCGACCCTGTTGCTGTCGCTTGTCCTGGCGGTATCCACCGCGTCGGCCGAGGTGGTCCGGATCGAGATCACGTCACGATCCGAGGTGGCCGACGGCAAGCCCTACGGGCTGGCGGGCGCCTTCGAGCGGATCGAAGGGACGATCTACTTCGCCGTCGACCCGAACAACCCGGCCAACCGGATCATCACCGACATCGACTACGCGCCCCGCAACGCGGACGGCAAGGTGGAGTTCCGGTCCGACTTCTACCTGATCAAACCCAAGGACATCACACGCGGCAACGGCACCTTGTTCTACGAGGTGTCGAACCGGGGCGGCAAGGGAATGCTGGGCTACTACAACAACGCTCGTGGCAGCCGAGCCCCACAAACCGACGAGGACATGGGCGACGGGTTCCTGCTCGAGCACGGGTTCACGCTGCTCTGGGTGGGATGGCAGTTCGACGTGCCGCTGGGTGGCGGACGCGTACGGGTGTTTCCACCAATCGCCACCGACAACGGAACCCCGATCACCGGGCTGGTCCGCAGCGAGGTCATCGTCGGCGAAGTCGCCTACGACCGGTCGCTCGCCGACCGGAACCATCAGGCCTACGAGGTAGCGGACCCGAGCAACCCGGCGAACGTCATGACCGTCCGGGACACGGTGGACGGGGAGCGCCGCGTGGTGCCGCGCGACCGGTGGCGGTTCGCCAGGCGGACCGACTCGGGTGAGATCGTGACGGACCGGACCCGTGTCTATCTCGAAGGCGGGTTCCAGCCGCACCGGCTCTACGACGTGGTGTATGTCGCCCAGGACCCGCCGCTCGTCGGGCTGGGACCGGCCGCCGTGCGCGACACCATCTCGCACCTCAAGTATGCGGCGGCGCCGGAGCTGTCGATCCCGGCCGGCGCGCTCGATCGGGCCATCGCGTGGGGGGTCTCGCAGAGCGGCCGGTTCCTGCGCACCTTCCTCTATCACGGGTTCAACGCCGACGAGGCGGAGCGGAAGGCGTTTGACGGTGTGATGGCGCACGTCGCCGGTGGCGGCCGCGGCAGCTTCAACCACCGGTTCGCCCAGCCGTCCCGGGACGGACATCCGTTCCTGAACAAGCTCTACCCCACCGACATCTTCCCGTTCACCGACGTGACACAGACCGACCCCGACACCGACATGCGCGACGGACTCCTCGCGGGCATCAAACCGGCCCACATGCCCAAGATGTTCCACACGAACTCGTCCTACGAGTACTGGGGCCGGGCCGCCTCGCTGATTCACACAACGCTGGACGGCGCCCGGGACAGCCCGCTCATGGACAACGTGCGGGTCTACAGCTTCGCCGGCGGACAGCACGGACCGGGCCGCTTTCCCCCGCGGCAAACCAGCGGTCAGCAGCTGAGCAACCCGAACGACTACTCCTGGTTCCTGCGGAGCCTGCTGCTGGCGATGAACCGCTGGACCATCGACGGCACCCCGCCGCCGGCCAGCGTCTACCCCCGGATCGCCAACGGCGACCTGGTGCTGCCGGAGGATCTGGCGTTTCCCGAGATCCCCGGGGTGAGCCAGCCGGCGGTGCCGCATCTGGCCTACCGCGCGGTGTATGGACCCGAGTTCCGGACCCGAGGGATCGTGACGGTGGAGCCCCCCGAGGTGCTGTCGGCGTTTCCGATCCTCGTGCCGCGGGTCGATGCAGACGGCAACGAGACCGGCGGGCTGATGATGCCCGAGGTGGCGGTGCCACTGGCCACCTACACCGGATGGAACAACTTCCGGGTGGAATCCGGACCGGTGGATGTGCTGTCGAGCATGCAGGGCTCCTACATCCCGTTCGCACGCACCCGGGCCGAACGGGCGCAGCGTGACGACCCACGGCGGTCGCTCGAAGAGCGCTATGGCAGCAGGGCGGAGTATCTCGGCCGCGTGTCGGACGCGGCGCTGGCGCTGGTCGAGGACGGCTATCTGCTGGCGCGCGACCTCTCCCCGATCCTCACACAGGCCGGTCGTCACTGGGACTACCTGATGGAAGAGGATTCGGGCCTGTAGGCAAGCGTCGCCTCACGGACAGGCGCCGGACAGGTCAACCCGCTCCGGGGCACGCCGCGGGGGTTTCAGGGGTGCGAGCCGGCCCGTCCTATCGCACGTACCCGAGACTACGCAGACGCTTTAGCTCGTCTGCCGACAAGGTCGCACCCAGCTCCTCGTCTGACTGCAGCTGTGCCGACTCCGCCTGGCGCTGCCAGCGGTCGATTTCCTTCGTGAGACGCTCGACGATGTCAGGGTGCGCGGTGGCGAGGTTGACAAGATCCAACGGATCCGTCTCGTGGTCGAAGAGCTCGAGCTGGGGATGGTCCTCATCTGACAGGTCGGTGTTCTGAACGAGCTTCCAGCCATCGGCGACCAGCGAGACAGACCGTCCGTCGCCGAGGTCTCGTTCCGACCCCGCCGGTCTGACAATCCATTCCTCGACCACGTCCGCCCCGCCGGCGGGACCACCCATGAGCGGGAGGAGACTCTGCCCCTGGATGTCGTCGGGTGCCGAGAGGCCGCTCAGCGCCAGGAGCGTGGGCATCAGGTCGATGGATCGCACCGTGTCGTCGACCGTCAGGCCCGCCGGGACGACACCGGGCCACCACAGCAGGAGCGGCACGTTGACCAGCTCGCCGTAGACGGAGTGACCGTGCCACGTCCGGCCGTGGTCGAGAAACTCCTCACCGTGGTCTCCGATGAACGCGACGAGTGTGCTGTCGGCCAGGTTCAGCGCCCGGAGCCCTTCCAGCAGCCGCCCGATCTCCATGTCCATGCCCCGGATCGAGCCGTCGTACCAATCGTAGTACTGACTGATGAACTCGTCCGGGTCGACCTCGGCCTCCAGGAGCTCTTCCCGGCTCGGCATGCCGCGGTTCCGCAGCGTCGGGGTCTCGATGAACTCCCGTACGCGGTCGAGCTCTTCCTCGAACCCGGCCTTCTTCGACGGATCGGCCCAGAGCGTGTCATAGGGCGGCCGTGGCTCGAACGGGCTATGTGGGTCGAACACGTGGAGGAACACGAAGAACGGAACATCCTGGTGTTGCTCGAGCCAGGGGAGCAACCGGTCGACGTACTCACGCGCAGACTTGGTCTGGTTGTCGGCCGTCCGCGAACCGGATTCGTGAAGCTCCTCGAACCCCTGGTGCATGTTGCTCGACTGTCCGGTGAACCCGACCGAGGAGAACGACAGCGTGGCATACCCGGCGGCACGGTACACTTCAGCCAGCGTCGTCGCCGAGCTCGGCAAACGGTCAGGGACCTGTTTCACGGTGTGGGTGGTCGGGTACAGGGAGGTGTGGATCGACGGTGTCGACACCTTCGTCCAGCTGGCCTGCGAGATGTTGTCGCGAAACAGGGTGCCTTCCGATGCCATCCGACTCAGGACCGGGGCCGTCTCTCGCCGGTAGCCGTACATGTCGAGATGGTCGCGCCGCAGCGTGTCGGCCATGATGAGGATCACCCCCTGGGGTGAGTCGCCGGACCCAGGCGGGGGCTGCCCATCGTTGCGTACCACCGGAGAGCCCCAGAAACCGATCGTGCCGGATTCCGCCGCCGACACACTCAGCGAGAGCGTGACCTCCTCGCCCGCGAAGGCGGTGAGATCGACCGGGGCCTCCTCCCAGCGATCCGGCGTGGTCACGGTTCGTTCGAGGAGCACGTTCGGCTCATCCGCGCCCTCCTGGTCGATGCTGACCCGAAACGTCACGGGGCGATCTTCGTACGTGCCAACCGACAGATCGAGCCACGGTCGTGCCGGAAGTGACAGCGGTACGCGAATCGTCTCGGGGGTCTTCGCGACAAGCGACTCGTGGTAAATCTCGGACAAGCCATGCCATCCGACGCCGGACGGAGTCTCGGCGAGCTGTTCCCTGTCGAACAGGAGACGGACCGATTCGATTTCGAAGCGGGCGCCGCTCGCGTCGGTCGGCCGAATGAAGATCTGCCGGATATCGGACGTGTCTGTCCCGCCCTCGTTCGCGATGGTGTAGGTCTGGAGTTCGTCGCCCGGAATGATCGGGGTGTCCAGATCCCAATCCGCCTCGCGCACCCCGTCGACGTCCGGGGTGTCGGAGTCCTGAAACGTCACCTCCAGGTTCTCGCCCGCAGAGACGCTCAAGCTGATCTCAACCGAATGTAGGTCGTCACGCTGCCCCTGGTCGTCATCCCAGGAAACATGCAGGATCGGAAAGTCGCTGTTCGTTTCGCCGATGAGACGGTCGTCGCTGACAGTCAGGTCGGTAACGTCCCCGTAGCTGGTCCAGCCTCTGGTCGCAGCGGTGGCTTCAGGTAATCCGGATGGAGCCGGGTCGGCGAACCGCCAGGCCGCGCGGGGTGG
>DQNS01000148.1 GCA_015659035.1 Acidobacteriota bacterium
ATCACCGGCAAGACCCGGCCTGACAAAGGGTCGGTGTGGTTCGGGCAGGACCTCAATCTGTTGGCTCTCACCGAGCCCGAGATCGCGCAGGCCGGTATCGGCCGTAAGTTCCAGAAGCCGACCGTTTTCGAGTTCCTGAACGTCTTCGAAAACCTGGAGCTTGCTCTGGCTGACGATAAGTCCTTCTGGCACACTCTAGTGGCCCGCCTAACACCCGTCCAGCGCGAGCGAATCGACGAAGTGCTCCACATGATCGGTCTCGAGGCCGAGCGCACAGCCATGGCGGGCGTGCTGTCGCACGGACAGAAGCAGTGGCTCGAGATCGGCATGCTCCTGATGCAGGAGCCCGAACTATTGCTGATGGACGAACCGGTGGCCGGTATGACACCGCTGGAGACCGAGCGTACTGGGGAGCTGCTGCTCTCGCTCGCCGGGAAGCACTCTCTGATCGTCGTGGAGCACGACATGGGCTTCGTGCGGTCGATCGCGAAGCGGGTCACGGTCCTCCATGAAGGTCGAGTGCTCGCGGAAGGAGATATGGACAGCGTGCAGAACGACCCACAAGTCGTCGAGGTGTATCTCGGAGCATGAGCCTGCTTTCAATCAAGGGCCTCAACCAATCATACGGGGGTAGCCACACGCTCTGGGACATCGACCTCGACGTGCAGCCAGGCTCGCGCATGTGCCTCATGGGCCGTAACGGCATGGGCAAGACGACATTGCTCAAGTGCGTCATGGGACTGATCCCTGTCGCATCCGGTGAGATCACGTTCGCGGGCACTGATCTCAGTGCCGTTCCGGCGGAAGGTCGCGCGCGCCTTGGCATGGGGTACGTACCTCAGGGGCGGGAGATCTTTCCGCAGTTGACCGTCGAGGAGAATCTCAACGTCGGGCTCGCGGCGCGTCGGGACAGCCGACGGACGATCCCGTCGCAGGTTTTCGACCTGTTCCCCGTCTTGAAGCAGATGTTACGGCGTCGCGGCGGTGACCTCTCGGGAGGCCAGCAGCAGCAACTGGCCATCGGGCGAGCGCTTGTTCTCGAACCCAGGCTGCTCATCTTGGATGAGCCCACTGAAGGTCTTCAGCCCAACATCGTTCACGAGATTGGCGACATCATTCTCAAGCTCAACCGCGAGGCCGGTGTGACCATGATGCTGGTCGAGCAGAAGCTACCGTTTGCCAGGCGGGTGGCCAGCGAGTTCCGCATTCTCGAGAAGGGCCGCTGCGTGGCCGGAGGCTCCATTGAGGAACTGAGCGATGATGTAGTACACGAGCATCTTACCGTGTGACCGGGGTGAACTAGCGTAACGTCAATCCTTGGACCAAGGCCGTGGCCGGCACGGCTCGGCGCCGCCGGCACAGCCGCTCACCCCTCCAATCTGAACTGCACCGCCTCAGCCAGATGCTCGGCGATGATCTGCTCCTTCCCGGCGAGGTCCGCGATCGTGCGGGCGACCTTCATCAGTCGATGACAGCTGCGCGCCGTCAGGTGAAACCGGCGGCTGGCGGCGTCGAGCATCCGCAGGCCGGCCGGGTCGAGGGCGCAGTGACACTCCAGCGCGCGCCCCTCGAGTCTGGCGTTCAGGTGCGCGTCGCCTGAGCGACGCCGTTCGATCTGTCGTCGTCGCGCCTCGGCGACCCGTCGGCGGACGAAGGCGGAGGCCTCACCGTGGCCCGCCTTGGTCAGCGTCCTGAACGGCACCGCCGGCACCCAGACGCTGAGGTCGATCCGGTCCCGGAGCGGACCTGACAGGCGCGCCCGATAGCGGTCGAGCTGCGGCGGCGTACACCGACACGCTCGGGTCGGATCCCCCAGGTAGCCACAGATGCAGGGGTTCATCGTCGCGGCGAGCATGAACCGGGCGGGGAAGACGGCGGTCCGGGCGGCGCGCGCGATCCGGATGGTGCCTTCCTCGAGTGGTTGTCGTAGCCCGTCGAGCACGTGGCGGGCGAATTCCGCGGTCTCGTCGAGGAGGAGCACACCGTTGTGCGCGAGACTGATCTCGCCGGGCCGCGGGACGGCGCCGCCGCCGACGAGCGCCACATCGGAGGCGGTATGATGCGGGGCCCGGAAGGGTGGAGCGGTCAGGAGACCCGCGCCCGGGGGCAGGAGCCCGGCGACCGAGTGGATGGCGGTCACCTCGAGCGCCTCGTCAAGACTGAGTGGGGGCAGGATGCCGGGCAGCCGCCGGGCCATCATGCTCTTGCCCGCGCCGGGCGGGCCGACCAAGAGCAGGTTGTGGCCGCCGGCGGCGGCAATCTCGATCGCGCGTCTCGCGAGCGCCTGGCCGCGCACATCCGCGAGGTCGAGGACGGCGGTACATGCGGCCGGGGGGAGTGGCTTGGGCGGGGCGGGCCTGGATCGACGTCCCGTCAGGACGGCCACGGTCTCCTCGAGCGAGGTGACCGGAATCACCTCGAGCCCGGCGACGAGCGCCGCTTCCCCGGCGTTGGCGCGGGGGAGGATGACGCAGCCTACACCATCGCGACACGCCCTGGCCGAGATCGGAAGCGCACCCCGCACCGGCCGGACCGCGCCGTCGAGCGACAGCTCGCCAAGGACGACAGCGTCGTCGATCTGACGGGCGAGGATGAGACCGGTCGCGGCCAGCACCCCGAGGGCGATCGGGAGATCGAATGCCGAGCCGACCTTGCGGACGTCGGCGGGGGAGAGGTTGACCGTCACGTGACGCCGCGGGAACTCGAAGCCCGAGTTCCGGATGGCGCTCTGCACGCGGTCGCGGCTCTCGCGCACGCTGGCATCCGGCAACCCCACCATGGTCATCGCGGGTAGCCCACCGTCCGAGACGTCGACCTCGACACTGACCGGGTACGCCTCGACGCCGAACACCGCGGCGGTTCGCAGGATGGCCAGCACGGGACACCACTGGTGCAAAGGGTCGGCCGCCGTCGACACCCCCGAAACGGGTCGCCAGCGGGTTGAGTGTGGCGATATGTGCAATGGACGGGAGGACGGGCGATCGCGGGAACGGCCACGCGGTCAGGGCACGGGTACGGCTACCGGGGGAGATCGGCCTGGACGAAGACGCGGTGCTGTTCGCCCAGGTCTCGTGCGGCCGGGGTGATCATCGTCCGGTCGTTCACGATGATGCGCCGGTCCGCGTTCATCGCCTGGCGCACGTCGTCCTCGCACACGAATTCGACCGGTGTCTCGATCGGTGCTGGTGGCGGCGCTGGCGGAGCCACGGCGGGTGCCCGGGGTGGGGCACTGGCGGAGGCAGGGTGCGCTGGTTGCGGTGTCGCCGCTGGGGCGGGCTCCTGTGGCGCCGGTGACGACGCGATGCCACGGGCAGCGAGGAAGGTCTCGACCCGCCGGGCCAGGACCCCCGGGTCGAGTCCGCCGGAGACCGGTGTCGCCGGTGCTTGAGGCAGCGGCGCTGCGGCGGGCGCGGTCGGCTCCGGGTGCGCAGACCAGCTGACGGGACGCACCTCATAGGCCAGGCGTTTGATGTTCAGCAGGTGCCGCGGCGTGATGTTGTCGGAGGTGATGTTGCCGCCGTAGCCGCCGCATCCGAGCGTCATCGACGGGTCCAATCCGGTCGTCATCCCGATCGCCCCGACCGTCGTCGGGGTGTTCACCACGATCCGGAACGCCGGCTTGCGGAGTCCGAACTCCAGGATCACCTGCTCGTCCCGGGAATGAATCGACATCGTGTGCCCCATGCCGCCGTAGCGCAGGATCTCCTTGCAGCGCTCACACGCGGCCCGCCAGTCGGGGACCACATAGAAAGACAGCACCGGACACAGCTTCTCGATCGACAGCGGATGCTCTCGCCCCACGCCGTCGAGCGACGCGATCAGCACACGCGTGTCGGCCGGGGCGACGAGCCCGACCCGTCCTGCGATCTCCAGCGCCGTCTTGCCGACAAGCGCCGGGTGGGGCAGCCGCTCCGGCGTGACGAGCTCGGCCGCCAGCCGACCTGCATCGTCGGCGCTCAGAAAGTAGCCGCCTTGACGCTCGAACTCGCGCCGCACCTCGCCGACGACCGCCTCGTCCACGACCACGGAGTTCTCAGATGAGCACAGCAGGCCGTTGTCGAACGTCTTGCCGGTCATGATGTCGGCGACCGCTTTGGTCAGGTCGGCAGTGCGCTCGATGTAGGCCGGTGCGTTGCCCGGGCCGACGCCGTAGGCCGGCTTGCCGGCGCTGTAGGCGGCTCGCACGAGGCTGAGACCCCCCGTCGCGAGCACGACCGCCACCTCGCGGCAATGCATCAGCTCCTGGGTCCCCTCGAGCGTCACCGTGGTCATCCAGGTGATGGCGCCCTCCGGGGCACCCGCCCCCACGGCCGCCTCCCGCATCACCTCGGCCACCCGGCCGATCGACCGGACCGCCGACGGATGGGGGCTGAGGACGATGGCGCACCGTGCTTTCAGGCAGATAAGGATTTTGAAAATAGCCGTGGATGTTGGATTTGTAGACGGCACGACCGCCGCGACCACGCCGAAGGGCTCAGCGATCTCGACCACGCGCTCTGTGTCGAGTCGGCGGATTACGCCGACGGTGCGCATTGGCCGGATGAAGCGATAGATCGTCTCGGCCGCGAACAGGTTCTTCCGGACCTTGTCCGCCTCGTTGCCATAGCCGGTCTCCTCGACCGCCATGCGCGCGAGTGGTTTCGCCTGCTCGGCGGCGGCGGCGGCCACCGCGTCCACGATCCGGTCGACCTGATCTTGGGTCAGCTCGGCGAGGCGCGTCTGGGCGGCCTTTGCGCGCCGTGCGCACATGCGGGCGTCCCGAATCGAGTCGAGGTCCCGATCGGTCGATGCGGCGGGGTCGGCCATGGCTGTCTAGCGAAGCTACGACGCGGGCCTTTTACCACGGGCTGCTAGCGAAGCTGCGCCTCAAACCGACAAGTGAAAGCGGTGCGCAGCCTCGCTAGCAGCAACTTTTCTTACAGCCCCGCCACGCGGGGGCTAGACATCTCCGCGCGTCATGAAAACTTGCTTCAACGTTACGATGTCACCCTGGAGAGATGTCTAGAAGATGCCTGGGCCGCTCGTGAACTCAGGAGAGCATCGGAGGTAGGGCCGGTACCCCGGTCTACTTCGCGTCCCTCGCCCTGGGCAGGAGCTTCTCGACCTCGCCGTGAGGACGCGGGATGACGTGCACCGACACCAGTTCGCCCACGCGGCGCGCCGCGGCGGCGCCCGCATCGGTGGCCGCCTTCACGGCACCGACGTCGCCTCGAACGAAGACCGTCACATACCCCGCGCCGATGTACTCTTTACCGATCAGCAGCACGTTGGCCGCCTTGACCATGGCGTCGGCGGCTTCGATCGAACCGACCAGGCCCTTGGTCTCTATCATGCCGAGTGCTTCGAGGGACATCACATGCTCCGGTGCTGTGCGGTCGATGTGAGCGGCCCGATCCGCGGCGTTGCCGAGGGCCGCATGTCCGTCCGGTCGTGACCCTCAGACAGGCACGTCAGGCCGGGACGGAAAGGCGGCGAAAAGGTAACATATTTGCGGAACATGCAGCAACTACGCTACGCTGCGCGGCTGCCCATGATGCTACCCACGCCCGCTCCCATCGCCTTCCGTACCGCGTTGGTGGTCTGCTGTCTGACGTTGTCGTTCGGCGCCGTCGGTTGTGGGCGGACCGACTCGGCCTCGCCGGTCGCCACGCCGGCTGTCGGGTTGAATCGGACACGTGTCGCGCTGGGCGGCCCGCTGGAAATGACCTATCGGTTCACCGTGGCCGACGCCGCACCCGCGTTCACCGACGACTACCGCGTGTTCGTGCATTTCTTGGACGCCGACGGAGAGTTGATGTTCTCCGACGACCACGCGCCGCCGACGCCGACGATGAGCTGGCGACCGGGCCAGGTGATTACCTACGAGCGCCGGACGATCGTACCGGTCTATCCCTACATCGGGGAGGCCACGATCGCGATCGGCCTCCACTCGCCTGTCATGGGTGATCGGCTGCCGTTGGCCGGCGAGCACCTGGGTCAGCGGGCGTATCGGGTCGCCACCATGGAGATGGCGCCGCAGTCCGAGAGCGGGTTCCTCGTGTTCGAGGACGGCTGGCACAGGGCCGAGTCGGTGCCCGAGCAGCCCGACCGCGAGTGGCAGTGGACCACGGGTCGGGCGATCGTTTCGTTCCGGAACCCCCGGGCCGACTCGACGCTGTATCTCGAGGTGAACGGGCGTCCGGAGCTGTTCGACGTCCCGCAGATACTGACCGTGGCGATCGAGGACACCGTGATCGCGACGCTCGAGCTGGCGTCTCTGGAGCCCACCTACCACGTCATTCCTATTCCCGCAGCCAGTCTCGGTGTCGCCGACGCAGTGGCGTTGACCCTGAACGTCGACCCGACTTTCGTGCCGTCGGCTGTGACCGATGGCGAGGATCCAGACGACCGGGAACTTGGGGTCCAGGTGTTCTACGCCTTCCTGGATCAACATTAGGTCATACGATCCAACGACAGCAACTCTCTATTTCCGTGATCCTCCGCTTGGTTTCTTGCGCGGGCCCTGAGGCCCGAAGACCTCACGGAAAAGCATCTGAGGCCTGACGCCTGACCTGGGGGCTTTCAGCAGCCAGCTATCGCGATCACGGAGACAGCCGAAAGGGAGGGTATGGGACAGCTGCATCAACGTCGGTGGCGGTGGACAGGGCGGGGTCCAGGTGGTCGGCCTTTGCGGGGGCGATTTTGCCCGTGCTATTCTGGGAGCATGGTGTTTGCGTCGAGAGCCGCCTGTTTGGCCCTTCTGGTCTCGTTCCTCGTCGTCCGACCGGCCGCCGCCCCGGCGGCGGCGGAGCTCGTGCTGCTGACCACCGGACGCACGCTCGCCCTCAGCGGTCACAAGTTCGAGGGTGACCGGGTGGTGCTCTATCTGCGCAACGGAGGGGAGATCGTCTGCGACCGGTCGCTGATCGTGCGGATCGAGCCGGACCCGGCGCCGGCTCCGCCGGTCCAGGTGGTGGTCGAGTCGCCGCCGCTGCCCGCGCGGCCCTTCGCCGAGATCATCGATGCCGTCTCGGTGCGCCACGGGGTGCCCCCGGCCCTGGTCTATGCGCTCATCGAGGTGGAGTCGGCCTATCGACCCGCAGCCCGATCGCCCAAGGGGGCCATGGGGCTCATGCAGTTGATGCCGGCCACGGCGGAGCAATACGCCCTCACCGATTTCTTCGACCCACTGGCCAATATCGAGGCGGGGACCAGACATCTCAAGTCGCTGCTCGATCGCTACGATGTCGATCCGTTCGACATCCAGGACGTCAACCTCGATTCGGCGCTGGCGGCCTACAACGCCGGGGACGGACCCGTGCGCAAGTTCGGCGGGGTGCCCCCCTATCCCGAGACCCGCCGCTACGTCGCGAAGATCCGCGAACTGGTCAACGCCGCCCAGAACGAGTAGCGGCGCTCCCACGTCTTCGAAGTCCAGCTGCATTCGACCCCGCTGCATCCCGCAGCAGGGGGCTCGGTGCGCCGCCATCCATCCACCCACGGGCTGCCAGCACCCCTGGTATAATTTTTGTGGGGCGCGAAGCCGATAATTTCATATATGACAAGGGCTTGTAGCCGTCCGTAGGGCGAGCCGGTGCGGTGACGATGGAATTTAGCTGCAGACTCGGCACCGCGAGCGGAGAGGTGATCGAGGAGGTCCATGTCGCCGAGAGCGAGTCCAAGCTTCGTCAGGAGCTGGAGGCCAAGGGGATGTACATCCTCTCGCTGAGCCGTCGCGGCGCGTTCGGCTGGCCAGGGCTCTCGCTCCCGCAGCGCCGTCGGATCAGGACGCGTGAGTTCCTGGTGTTCAACCAGGAATTGGCCACCCTGCTGCGTGCCGGGTTGCCGCTCGTGCAGTCGCTTGACATCCTGCGCCAGCGGGTGGAGGACGCGAGCTTCAAGGCGGTCCTCGATGACGTCCACGATCGGGTGCGCGCGGGCGCCGCGCTCTCGGAGGCGTTCGAGGCGCAGGAGATGATTCCGGGCATGTATACCGCCGCGCTGCTGGCGGGGGAGAAGAGCGGCGGGCTCGAAACGGTGATCCGTCGATATGTCGACCACGTGAAGGTGGTCGACGCGGTGAAGCGCAAGACCGTGTCCGCGCTGGTCTACCCGCTCATTCTCCTGACCCTGTCGACCATCGTCGTGGCGATCATCGTGCTGAAGGTCGTGCCGGCGTTCGAGGGGTTCTACCAGGGATTCAACGCGGAGTTGCCGATCGCGACTCGGACGATCGTCGCCTTCTCCCGGTTTCTCAGGAGCTACATGTACTACATCATCCCGGTCCTCGTGCTGGGTGTCGGCGGGGCGGTCGTCGCCGGCGTGTACTGGCTGCGACGACCGGGCAGCGGCGCCCTGCTGGACAGGCTGATCCTCCGGGTGCCGCTGGTCGGCACGATCGCCGGACGGTTTGCCACGTCGCAGCTCACGCGCACGCTGGCGATGTTGCTTGGCGGTGGGATTCCCCTGGTCAACGCCCTCGATGTCGCGTCGCGCGCGCTGGGAAACCGGTTCTTCGCCGACCAGTTGACGGTGGTCGGACAGCGGGTACGCGAGGGCGAGTCACTGGCGGCGGCGCTGGCCGAGCGTGGCGTATTTCCGGCGGTCGCGCTCAAGATGGTCGAGGTCGGCGAGTCGACCGGCGCACTCCAAGAGATGCTCACCAGCGTTGCCGACTTCTTCGACGAGGAGATCGACACGCAGCTCGGGCGGTTTATCACGATCATCGAGCCGGCGTTGCTCGTCATCATGGGCATCGTCATCGCGGCGTTGCTTCTCGCGCTCTACATGCCGCTGCTGCAATTGGGGTCCGTGTTGGCATGACGAAGTCTGCGTTCCCGCCCCCTGACGGCACCCGCGCGGCGGCCGTCACCGCGACCACGCAGGACGGCCTGTATGTCGGCGACGAGCCGAAGGCGGTCGACCACTCCGCGGAGGTCGCCCGCGCGCGAGCTCTGGCCGAGCGATATCGGTTGGAGTTTGTCGACATGGACACGTTCCGCATCGAGGCGGAGCTCTTCCGGTCGATTCCGGCCGACCTGATGCTGCGCTACGGGTTCGTGCCGGATCGCAAGGATGGCCCGACCCTGGTCATCGTGGTCTCCGACCCGACCGACTTGCCGATGATCGACGAGCTCGCGTTGCTGCTGAATACGCCGATCCGTGTCACGGTCGGGACGTCGTCGGCGATCGAGTCGATCCTCAAGAAGAGCGAGGGCTCGCAGCGGGTGCTCGACGAGGCGACCGAGAGCTTCGAGTTGCAGATCCTGCACGAGGACGAGCACGCCGAGGACAACCTGACGGTCGAGCGGCTCACGAGCGACATCAGTCCCGTGATCCGTCTTGTCGATTCGATGATCTACACGGCGCTCCAGCGCCGGGCGAGCGACATTCATGTCGAAACGCAAGACGATGCCGTGTATGTGAAGTACCGGATCGACGGCACCCTGCAGTCGGCGATGCGGCCGATCGACAAGCGTTTTCACAGCGCCATTCTGTCGCGCGTGAAGGTCATGTCGGAGCTCGACATCGCCGAGAAGCGCGTCCCGCAGGACGGACGCTTCAAGGTGCGGGTGCCGGGCAAGACAATCGATTTTCGCGTTTCGGTGATGCCGACGGTGCACGGTGAGGACGCGGTCATCCGGATCCTCGACAAGGAAACGATCAGCGAGCAGTTCCGGGAGCTGCGGCTCGACATACTCGGGTTCGCCGACTCGGAGCTGCGCCGGTTCCGTCTGGCGATTCAGGAACCCTACGGCATGGTGCTCGTCACCGGCCCGACCGGCAGCGGCAAGACGACGACGCTCTACGCCGCGCTTTCGGAGATTCACACGCCCGAGGATAAGATCGTCACCATCGAGGACCCCGTCGAGTATCAGCTGCACGGCGTCACGCAGATTCCGATCAACGAACGGAAGGGGCTGACGTTCGCACGGGGCCTGCGGTCGATCCTCCGGCACGACCCCGACAAAATCATGGTGGGGGAGATCCGCGACTCGGAGACGGCGCAGATCGCCATCCAGTCCGCGCTGACCGGGCACCTGGTGTTCACGACGGTGCACGCCAACAACGTCCTCGACGTGCTCGGCCGGTTCCTGAACATGGGGGTCGAGGCGTATCAGTTCGTCTCATCGCTCAACTGCGTGATGGCGCAGCGGCTGGTCCGGGTGATCTGCGGCGAGTGCCGGCGGCGGGCCACGATCCCGGCCGAGGCCCTACGCGAGTCCGGGTTGGATCCGGCGCTGGCCGAGGCGCACGAGTTCTTCGAAGGGGCTGGGTGCATCGAGTGCGGCGGGACCGGATATCGAGGACGGACCGCGGTGTGTGAGCTACTCGATCTGACGGACGAGCTGCGGGAGATGATACTGGCTCGGGCCCCGACCTCGGAGATCAAACAGGCGATGCGGGCCAAGGGGATGCGCTTTCTGCGCGACGCGGCGGTGGAGAAGGTGCTGTCGGGGGTCACCACGCTGCGGGAGATCAACAAGGTGACCTTTGCGAAGTGAGGGTCCGTAAGGCCATAACAGTGTCATTCTGGCCGCCGATGCATCCCGCCCGACGGCGCCAGCCGCCGCCCATTCCGTGTGTCCGCGAGCTATGGCCAGGTCTCGCCGAAGCCTTGGCGGAGGCGGATTGCTCGTCGCTGACATCCCGGCATGCGCGCTCCTCGCGCCTGGGCGGCGGGGCGCCTCGACGCCCAGAAATGCCACTGTCATTTCCTTACGGCCCCTGACCATGGCTGTCCTGACACGGCTCCGCCGGTTGTTCACCGCGGGTGCGCCCACCGCCAGCGTTGAGATCGCGGCCGACCGCGTGACCGGGCTCACGCTGGGCCGGGAACCCGGCCGTGACGTGACGGCCGTCGTCACCGAGGCGCTTCCGGACGGGTCGTTGACACCGACGGCCAACGCGACGAACATCGCTGACCGGACCGCGGTCGGCGAGGCGGTGAGCCGGGTGTTGAAACAGCTACCGGGCACACCGAGCCGGGTGGCGCTGGTCGTGCCGGACAGCGCCGCGAAGGTGTCGCTGATGACGTTCGAGCAGATCCCGGCACGGGCCGCCGATCTCGACCAGTTGGTGCGATGGCAGGCCCGGAAGACGGCGCCGTTTCGTGTCGAGGACGCGCAGGTCGTCTACTCGCCAGGTCTGCCGACCGAAGACGGGGGACGCGAGCTGGTCGTCAGCCTCATGCGTCGTGACATCGTCGAGGAGTACGAGGCGGTGTGCGCGAGCGGCGGGGGGCACGCCGGCGTGGTCGACCTGGCCAGCTTCAGCGTGGTCAACGCCGTGCTGGCCGGGGGCGGCGCCCACGAGGACGACTGGCTGCTCGTCCATGTCGCCCACGGGTACAGCACGATTGCCATCGTGCGCCGGGGACGGCTGATTCTCTTCCGGAACCGCCCCGCCGAGGGCGACGGCAGCCTGGCCGATCTGGTGCACCAGACCACGATGTACTACGAGGATCGTCTCCAGGGCGCCGGGTTCGGGCGCGTCTTCCTGGCCGTGAGCGCGGCGAACACCGCGCCAGAGGACGCCGCGATCCTGCGACGATCGCTCGAACCGCGTCTGGGCACCGCCGTCGAGGCGATCGACCTCGGCGTGTTGGGGGCGAATGGGCCGGGCACCGGTGGCGTGCGGCCCGATCTGATGGCCGCGCCCCTTGGTCTCCTGTTGCGCGAGCGGCTGGAAACCGAAAGAGGGGCATAAGGGCCCTAAACAGACCAACCATGCTTCGTTCCAATCTCGCCACCCGACCCTTCTACAACGACCGCGCGGTGTACCTAGTACTCGGCGTGGTGGCCGTAGTCGGTCTCGTCGTGCTGTATGTCGAGGCTGGCCGGATCATCGACCTGTCCCGACTCAACACGGAGCGAACCAGGTCGGCCGAGGATGATGAGCGCGCGGGCGCCGAGCTGTCGGTCTTGGCAGCGGAGATCCAGGGAGCGGTCGGCCCACAGGTGCTCGATGAGGTGGCCGCGGCGGTGCGTGAGACCAACCTCCTTATCGAGCGGCGGGCCTTCTCGTGGACCGACTTCTTCAACCGCATCGAAACCACGCTGCCGCCCGACGTGATGTTGACGGAGTTGTCGCCGGATATCGAGTCCGGATCGATCGAGGTCACGATGGGCGTGCTCGGTCGTCGGCTCGACGACATCAACGAGTTCATCGACGCACTGGAGGAGTCAGGGGCGTTCACCGGGGTGTTGGAACGCCGGTCGGAAATCACCGAAGACGGGATGTACCGGGCGGTGCTCGTGGGCCAATACCTGCAGGGAGTGCCGCCGGGCGATACCGAGGCCGATGCGTCATCACCGGTGTCGACGTCTGATGGGGTAGAAGAGGTTCGTCCGGAGGCTGACGCCGACAGCGCGGAGCCGGTCGACAGGGACCGGTTCCCGGACGGCGACGACGGACCGTCGTCTGACGGCGGAGATCCGGCGTCCGCCGAGGCGGCCACGGAAGATGCCGGGCCGGACATCGAACCGGCGCCAACGCCGGCGGTGCCCGGTGGAGGGCTGTCGTGACCCTGTTGACCCGGATTCTCCACGAAAAGCGGACACCGATCACGGTCGTTGCGATAATTCTGGCGTTCGACGTGCTCTTGTATGTGTGGGGCTATCCGTTGTCGACCAGGGCGTCTCGAGCTGAAACACGGGCCGCCCAAGCCCTGGAACAGCTGGTCCAGGCGCGGGCCACCCACGCAGCCGTCAGCGCGACGAGCGCAAACAAGACAAATGCCGACAGTGAGTTACAGGGCTTCTACACCGATGTGTTGCCGAGCGGCCTGGCGGGTGCCCGGATCATCAGCTCTCCGTTTCTGGTCAAACTGGCGGAAGACACGAGTCTGGTGCTGGAGCGGCGGACCAGTGTGCCCGAAAAGGAAAGAGAGAGCCTGCTGGCCAGGCTCCGGACAACCATGGTGCTCGCCGGCGAATACGAAGACATCCGTCAGTTCATCTACGAGCTCGAGACGGCGCCGGAGTTCATCCTGATCGAGGAGGTCGTCCTGAGCCAGGGAGACGAGTCGGAGGAAGCGCTCGTCCTGACGCTTGGGGTATCGACCTACTACTGGGCAGGACCCGATGCTGCGTTCTGAGGGTGGTCGGGTTTGTGGAGGCTGGGCCCTGCTGGTCGGTGTGGTCCTGGTGATGGGGTGCGGGGCGGGGACCTCGGATCCGGCGCCCGGCGACGTTGACGCTGGGGTGACGTCGACGGCGGGCGTGGCGGGCGAGACCGCTACGGCGGCCGGGGCGCAGGACGCGTGGCAGGCGGTGAGGATGGACGAAATGGCGGTAGACCGGTCGAACCCGGAGCCTGAGGGGCGGAACCCGTTTCGATTCGGGGCGGCGCCGCAAGCAGGGCCGGGTGGAGGCGACGGTCCGGGTCCCTCGGCGGTGCCGGTGCTCGGTGGCGGTCCCCCGGATCTGGACTCGGTGCTGCCGCCGCGGGGCGCCGTGTCGCTCGGCGGGACGGGTAGCCTGCCGCTGACCTTCATCGGCTTCGTCGAGAGCCCCGGCATCGAGGGGCGCGTGGTCGTGCTGACCGACGGGGAGGTCGTCTTTCACGGCCGCGTGGGTAACGTGATCGACGGCCGCTATCGCATCGTGGGGTTCGGGCTCGAGTCGGTGGACGTGGAACGGGTCGATGGCCAGGGACGGCAGACGCTTCGGCTGCGCAGCGAGCCATCCAGCGGTTCATGAGTATCTACCCGAATGTTCCGTTGCGTGTGCGGCCTGTCTGGCCCGTACTGGTGACCCTGGCGCTCGTGACGGTGGGATGCGCGAGTGCGGGTCGCTCGGCCGCGCGCAGCGCCGCGGCGGGCGACTGGGACGCGGCGGTCGAGTACTACCAGCGCGCGCTGCAGGAAGATCCAGGCCGGGCGGAGTACCGGATCTCCCTCGAGCGCGCGATGATCAACGCCTCGCGTGTGCACATCGACGCGGGGCGCGCCTATGAGGAACAGCAGGATCTCTCGGCCGCGCTCCGGGAGTATCGGGCGGCCGCCGAGTACGACGCGACGAACAGCGAAGTGTCGGCGCGCGCCGCGTCACTCGATCAGGCCATCCGCGCGCGGATCGAAGCGGCCCGTCCGCCGCCCCCCATCGAGGCGATGCGCGCACAGGCGCAGCGTGAGACGGTGCCGCCGTTGTTGGATCCGGCGTCGCGCGACCCGCTGGTGCTCGACTTCCGGGAGACGAGCCTGCAGGATCTCATCGACTTCATCGGCGACGCCACCGGGATCAACGTGTCCTACGACGAGCAGTTCCAGGACCGCGAGGTTACCATCCGCATCGACGGCCTGACGCTGGAGGAGGCGCTCGACCACGTCCTGTCGATCAATCGGAGCTTCTACAAGGTGCTGAACCCGCGGGCCATCATCGTGGTCCCGGAGACGCCCCAGAAGCGGGCGCAGTACGCGGAGCAGGTCATTCGCACGTTCTACGTGTCGCACGCCGACGTACAGGAACTCTCGCAGCTGCTCAGTCAGATCGTGCGGGCGCCGCAGATGGCGGTGCAGCCGGCGGTGATCCCGAACACGGTCGCCAACACGATCACCGTGCGCGCGACCACCGAGGTGGCCGCGATCATCGAGCAGGTGATCGCCGCCAACGACAAACCGCTCGCCGAGGTCATCATCGACGTCACGATTCTGGAGGTCAACCGGGAGCGGGCGCGACGCTACGGTCTGAACCTGAGCGACTACGCACTTGGCGGGATTTTCTCACCGGAGTCGGCACCGCCCAGCGACCCGGTCGCGCCATCCGGTGTGGGCTCGCCCGCGCCGTTCAATCTCAACACCATTTCCCGGGGCGTCAGCACCGCCGATTTCTATCTGGGGGTGCCGACCGCCGTCGTCCGTTTCCTGGAGACGGATTCGCACACCAAGCTGGTGGCGAAACCGCAGCTGCGCGGGCAAGAAGGCGCCACGATGACCCTCGAGCTGGGCGAGGATATCCCGGTTCCGGCGACCGCCTTCACCGCGATTGCGGCTGGGGGCGCGGCGGTCAACCCCCTGACGTCGTTCAACTACCGAGCCGTCGGGATCAACGTCACGATGACCCCCCGGGTGACCTACGAGAACGAGATCATCCTCGACCTGAGCGTGGAGAACAGCACCCTCGGCGCCAATATCGACGTGGCCGGTACCTCGATGCCCACGTTCGGGTCCAGGAGTGTGGAGACGCGGTTGCGCCTGCATGACGGCGAGTCCAACCTGCTGGCCGGGCTGCTACGGGAAGATGACCGGACGACGTTGCGTGGCTTTCCGGGAATGACGAAGGTCCCGATACTGCGCAAGCTCTTCGGCGATACCGACGAGACGGTTCGCACGACCGACATCGTCATGCTGCTGACACCGCGAATCGTCCGCGGCCATGAACTGACGCAGCGCGACATCAGCCCGATTTACATCGGGACCCAGACGAACTTCGGGCTGAGGGGCCCACCCCCGTTGATCGCCCCGCAGCCGGACGCCGGTGTCCCGGACACCCCTGAGCCGGATGCCTCCGACGCCACCGAGACGGGCGCCGCCGCCGAGACCGTCCCCAACGTGCCGGATGCCGACCCCGTGGCGCCGCTGACACCGCCGGTCGAACCGGCCCCGGGGCCGGCGACGCCGGAGCCGGAGCAGCCGGCGGCCCCCGTCGAACCGGAGCCGGTCCTGCCCCCGCCGGCTGCGCAGCCGGAGATGCCGCCCGCACGTCCCGATGTGCTGCCAGCGGCCCAGGTGCTGGTCACACCGCCCGGCACGCAGTTGCGTGTCGGTGGTGGCCCCTACACGGTACCGGTGTCGATCACCGGTGTGTCCCAGCTGTCGACCATCTCGCTGACGCTGTTCTTCGACCCGAACGTCCTGCGGGTCCGCACGGTGCAGGAGGGGAGCTTCCTGCGACAGGGCGGCGTGCAGGTCACGTTCACGCAGCAGGTCGACACGGCCGCCGGGCGGATCGACATCACCGTCACGCGGTTGAACGACCCCAGCGGCGCCGCCGGGGCGGGGTTGCTCGCGGCGGTGTTGTTCGACGTGGTCGGCGTTGGTTCGGTTACACTCAGTACGAGCGGCACGGCGATGACACCGGGTGGCGTGCCACTCGCGCTGGAGTTCATGCCGGTGACGGTGACCGCGCAGTGAGGCGACCATGGCGTCCACCGCCGGACCGACCGTTCGCGCGCGGCTGCGTGCGGTTCCGGGCTACAGCTTCGTCGAGTTGCTGGTCGTCAGCGCTATTCTGCTGATCCTCGCCTCGGCGGTCCTCCCGCTCAGCAAGGTCACCATCCAGCGCCAGCGCGAGGCGGAGCTCCACCGCGCACTCCGTGAGATCCGCACGGCGCTCGACAACCACAAAGATTCGGTCGATCTCGGGCTCATCGGCGGGGTGAACGTGCAGGCCGGCAGCGAGGGATACCCCCCCGACCTCGAGACGTTGGTCGAGGGGATCGAGGTGCTCAACGATGCCTCGGGACGCAAGCTCCGCTTTCTTCGACGGATTCCGTTCGACCCGATGACCCGGAGCACCGAGTGGGGGTTGCGCTCCTATCAGGACGCCCCCGACACGACCAGCTGGGGCGGCGACAACGTGTATGACATCTACACGACGTCGCGCGGGTCCGCGCTCGACGGGACCAACTACAACGAATGGTGATGATTGGCAGGTGCGTTCAGGGCTGGCGCCGAACGTGTGACGCGCACACGGCCGGAGCAGGGCGGAGATCTGAATCCGGCTTCACGCTGGTGGAGATCATGGCGGTGATGGTGATCGTGATCACACTGGCGGGCATCGCCACCATCGGCTATGGCACCGCGATGACGCGCTCGCGCGAAGCGGTGTTGAAGGAAGACCTGTTCCGTATGCGCGACGCGATCGACCAGTATTTCGCCGACCGCACCGAATATCCCGCATCGCTCGAAGCGCTGGTCAGCGAGCGGTATCTGCGGACCATCCCGGACGACCCGTTCACCGAGTCGAGCACGACCTGGCAGACCGTCATGGCCGACTACGACCCGGCCAATCCGCTCTCGCAGGGGATCTACGATGTCCACAGCGGTTCGGTGGGTCTGGCGGTCGACGGGTCGCCGTATGCCGAGTGGTGAGGGTGCCCCGAAGGGACGGGAACGCTACCGGCGTGGAGGCGCGCCGAGCGGGCCGCCAGGCTGCTGACCCGTGAGGCCGGGACCCCCGGAACCGGGCCCGCCAGCCCCTGGTCGCTGACCTCCGCGGCCGGGTCCTTGATCGCCGCCGCGCCCTCCCCGGGCCCGGCCCCGGCCGTCGCCACCCCGCCGGCCGGTGATGTCACCAAAACCGCCGAGGGCTCCGCCGAGTCCCGGCTGCACGCTGCCGTCCTCACCGGTGCCGAGCCCCGGCTGTGCCGCCTGGGGCAGGTAGACGAACAGCCACTCGTCATATCGATTCCGCCCGTTGCGGAGTGCCATCGAGGTCTCGGTGGAGCTGCTGACAACGCCTATGATGCCGCCGCCCCCCCCCTGGTTCATGCCCCTCACTGCCTCGGTGAACGGTGCCGGTGACGCGCCGGTCCGCCTGTCCTGATCCGCCGGGGTGACACCCCGCATGGCGGTCTCCGGTGGTGCCTGACTCGGGGTGGCCTGCAGGGAGGCCTGCGTCAGAATCTCGAACTCGCCGCCGGTCATCGGGTCCGTGAAGGCCTTACGCAAGAACCGCTGGTCGATGAGCAACTGCATGTCGGTCGGGTACGCGCCGGCGAAGCGTCGCTGATACAACTCGATCGCGCGCATATACTGCTCACCCCGGAAAATCAGCTCCGCTTCCTTCTCTCGCTTGGCCCAGGTGCTCCAGGTGGGCATGACCATCGACAGCGTGACGCCCATGACGGCGATGGCCACCAGCAGTCCAGCCATGGCGTAGCCAGGGTCGGTTCGCCGCGGCGGCACCCTATGTTGTTCAGGTAATTGCATGCCGATACTATGACTTAGGAGCCGAGTCCTTTATAGCATGTTACCAGGCGTGCCGACCCGTGCCGTGCGACAGGTGACGACGCTGCTGTCGTGCCTGTGTGCCATCGTGTCGATCGGGTCCTGCGACAAAGTGCCGTTGCTGGCGCCCACAGAATCGGTCATCACCCTGGTATCGAACAGAGCCGTACTCCCCATCAACGGCACGGCGCAGATCGTCGCGATCGTCATCGAGCAGAGCGGGACGCCCGCGCACAACGGAACGCTGGTCACCTTCACCACGACGCTGGGGACGCTCGACCCCCGGGAGGCGGTCACCAATAACGGCCAGGCGGTCGTGACGCTCAGGGCCGGCACGGAATCCGGCACCGCCGAGGTCGGGGCGTTTAGCGGGTCCGCGCGAACCGAGGCCCCCGTGATGATCGCGATCGGTGGCGCGGCGGCCGTCAACCTCAGCGTGGGCCCGTCGCCCGGCACGGTCGACCAGGTGGTCACATTCACCGCCACCGCTACCGGGACCACGGTCCCGATCGCGAGCTACGCCTGGAACTTCGGTGACGGCACCACGGTGACGACCAGCGGCAACACCGTGAACCATGTCTACACGTCGGCCGACACCTACACGATCACCGTAACGGTGACCACCGTCGAGGGGGTCACCGGCTCGACGCAGATCACGCTGATTGTCGTGCCGCTGCAAGTCGAAATTCTCCTGACGGTCTCACCCGCAAATCCGACCACGGGCGTCCCGGTCACGTTCACAGCGACGGTGACGCCTGCGACCGTCGTCGTCACGCAGTACGATTGGGTCTTCGGTGACGGCGATACATTACTCGACGGCGGGAGGGTCACGATCCACCCATACGCCGCGGTAGGAACCTTCACAGCTAAGGTCACCGCCACCCTCGTTGACACATCGACTGTGGACACTCAGGCCGTGGTGACGGTCACCAACTGATCTGCCCGTTGCGAACCCCAAAACCCGGATCACCTGGCAACAGCCGCCCAGCCACGCGCGGCGAACCGACGGTAGAGGAAGAGTCCGCACCCCACGGCCGTCGCGAGATACGGCAGTGCGGTCCACCTGCCCGGCAACACCAGCGCCCCCATCCCGAACAGCGTGCCGTAGACCAGCGCCACGCCGGCGGCCCAGTCCAGCAGCTGGCCCCGGATCGGCTCGGGCGGC
>DQNS01000102.1 GCA_015659035.1 Acidobacteriota bacterium
ACACCGACAGGATCTCGGTGACGTCCCCGCCGGTCGTCGTCTCGTCGAGCGCGATCCCGACCGTCGCGCCATCCACATATCGAAAGTGGAGTCCGGCGCCGGTCGCGTCGTTCCGGAGCCGGTCTACCTCCGCCGGCGGCAGATGCAACCGAAGCGTGTCGAAGAAGTGAGGGTGCACCAGCTGGACACCCAACCCGCGCAACCCCTCGGCAAGACGCCGGGTCAACCCGTGCACGCGCCGTGCGATCCCACGCAGCCCGTCGGCGCCGTGATACACGGCGTAGAACCCGGCCATGTTGGCCAGCAGCGCCTGCGCCGTGCAGATGTTCGAGGTCGCTCGCTCTCGTCGGATGTGCTGCTCGCGGGTCTGCAGCGACATCCGGTAGGCCGGATTGCCGTGGCGGTCGATCGACAACCCGATGATCCGCCCCGGCGTCTGTCGAACGAACTCTTCCCGCGTCGCAAAGAAGGCGGCGTGCGGTCCGCCATAGCCCATCGGCACCCCGAACCGTTGCGAGTTGCCGACGACCACGTCGGCCCCGAGCTCGCCCGGTGGCGTCAGCAGCGTCAGGGCGAGCAGATCGCTGCACACCGCCACCAGCGCGCCGGTCGCGTGGACGCGATCGACCAGCTCGCCGATCGGCATGACCGCACCGTCCTCCGCCGGGTACTGGAGCAGCACCCCGAAGACTCGGTCGTCTATCGTCATGGTGGCCGGGTCCCCCACCTCGACCTCGATGCCGAGCGGGGCGGCGCGTCCGGTCACGACGTCGATCGTCTGCGGGAAACAGCCGCGAGCGACCAGCAGACGGTTGGCGCCGGGCGCCGTGCGCGCCCGGAGGCGATGCAGCATCGCCGTCGCCTCGGCCGCCGCGGTCGCCTCGTCGAGCAGCGAGGCATTGGCGATCGCCATCCCGGTCAGATCGGCGACCGTTGTCTGGAAGTTGAGCAACGCCTCGAGCCGGCCCTGCGCCACCTCCGCCTGATAGGGGGTGTAGGGCGTGTACCACCCGGGATTCTCGAAGACGTTGCGCAGGATGACGCTCGGCGTAATGCAGCCGTAGTAGCCTAGGCCGATCAGGGCGCGCCCCGGCCGATTCCGCCGACCCACCCGACGCACACGGGCGAGAAACTCGGCTTCGGTCTCCGGACCGGGCACGTCGAGCGGCGTGTCGAGCCGGATATCCGACGGCACCGCCTCGTCGATCAGCGCATCGAGCGATGTGGCACCGACCGCCGCCACCATCGCCTCGATGTCGCCCGTCCGTGGCCCGATGTGCCGGTCGACAAACCGATCAGCCCTCGACGCCGACACTACGACACCAACTCGGCGTAGGCCGCCGCATCGATCAGACCGGCCGTCTGGTCTGGGCTCGTCAGCTCGATCGCGATGATCCAGACGCCATGCGGATCGGCATTCACGGTCTCGGGCCGATCCACCAGCGTGGTGTTCACCTCGACCACCGTCCCCGCCATCGGACAATACAGGTCCGACACCGCCTTGACCGACTCGATCGACCCGAATTGCGCGCCTTGGTCAAAGGTCTGCCCCACGTCCGGCAGCTCGACGAAGACGACGTCGCCGAGTTGTTGCTGCGCGTAGTCGGTGATGCCGACCCGCGCGGTCGTCCCGGACACGGAGATCCACTCGTGTTCCGTGGTGTATTGCCTATCGCTGGGATACATCTCGTCTTAGCCTCGCGGACGCTTGTAGAACGGCAACGGCACGACGCGGGCCCGCACCCGCCGACCGCGAATCTCGATGGCGCACTCGGCCCCCGGCGCGCTCGCGGCGCGGGGCAGATAGGTCAGACCGATCGCCTTCTCGAGGAACGGTGTCCGGGTGCCGCTGGTCACCACCCCCACGCGGTCCTCCCCGACGTACACCGGATAGCCATGACGCGCGATACCCCGCTCGACCATCTCGAACCCGACCAGCTGTCGCGTCACGCCGGCGGCGCGCTGCCGAACGAGTGCCGCCCGGCCGACGAACTCCGGCTTCTCCCAGCCCACGATCCACCCGAGCCCCGCCTCCAGAACGCTCGTCGTCTCGTCGATGTCCTGGCCACTGAGCCGCATGGCCGCCTCGAGCCTGAGCGTGTCACGGGCCCCGAGCCCAGCCGGGCGCAACCCCGCGGGCGCACCCACCGATAGCAGCGCCCCCCAGAGCCGCTCGGCCACCTGCGGAGCGACGAAGATCTCGAATCCGTCCTCACCGGTGTATCCGGTACGCGAGATCGTCGACCGGACGTTCGCCACCTCTCCGGTGGCGAACCGGTAGTAGCCGATCGACGCCAGGTCGACCTCGGTCAGCGACTGCACGATCTCGAGGGCACGTGGCCCCTGCACCGCGATCAGCGCGTAGCGGCTGCTCGTGTTCACCGCCACCGCGTCGCCCACCCCCTGAATGCCGTCCCTAATCCAGGCGAAGTCCTTCGCGATGGTCGCGGCGTTGACCACCAGCAGAAAGTGCTCGTCCCCCAGCCGATACACAAGGAGATCGTCGACGAACGTGCCCTCCGGGGTCGCCAGTGCCGAGTACTGTGCCTGACCGACCTCGAGACGTGCGGCGTCGTTGGTGGAGATCCGCTGCACCGCCGCCAGGGCGTCCGCCCCGGCGACCTCAATCTCGCCCATGTGGCTCACGTCGAACAGACCCGCCGCCCGGCGGACCGCCAGATGCTCCTCGGTGATGCCGGAATACTGCAGCGGCATCTCCCATCCGCCGAACGACACCATTTTCGCCCCGAGGGCGACGTGCCGACCATGCAGCGGCGTCTTGAGCGGGGCGGCGACTGGCGCGTCGGTCATGAACGGTGGTGTCGGCCGCGTCCCGCGGCCCGAACACGAGATCGCCGGTTCGTGGTGAGATGTCCGGCGTGAGGGCGTACCCGTTCGGCGGTCTCGAAGGCGTCGGAAACCCGCGTAAACGTACTATGGGTCCAGCGCACGGTCAAGACGGCACGGGAGCAACGGTTGGGGTCAGCGCCGAGAATCCGTCGCTCCCCGGGACACCGGGACGATGGCCTTTAGCGCGGGGTGGCCCTGACCAAAGGATCAGGGTCCCCACGGTCAGGACGATCGTTCCCAACGCGGTCTTGGATGAGACGTGCATGATTTCTCCTAGCCTGGACGCCGTCCGCGAAGTCAAACCCGTCCCTGGGAGGCACGGAGAGGCGAAGCTCTCGAACGGCCTGCGCCTCGAGGTCAGCCGCCGCTGGCTCAAGACCCTCATTGACCGGCTCGGGGTGTCCTAGCTCTAGCCCGCCGACGCCTTGCTCGCTCGCGGTGTGGGCGCGCCGGTGTCCGGCGCCCGATAGCGCAGATACGACTGCAGGGTGTGATAGCTGATGCCGAGCACCTCGCAGGTCCGCCGCTTGTTCCCCTTACAGCGTTCGAGCACGATCCGCGCGTAGCGACTACCCCAGGCACGCATCGACTCGGCGCGCGCGACTGACGGAGACAGGACCTCGGCATAATCGCGTATGAGCGCCGGCGGCAGGTCCGTGAGTCCGAGCACGTCCCCGGTCGAGAGCGCCAACGCCCGTTCGATCGCGCGTTGCAGCTCGCGGACATTCCCCGGCCAGTCGTAGGTCAGCAGCGCCTCGGCGGCGCTCTGGGACAGCGCGAGCCGACGCACCCCCTGGTGACGCGCCAGGAAATATTCGGCCAGCTCCAGGATGTCTTCGCGGTGGCGTCGCAGCGACGGCACCTCTAGCTCCACACCGGCGAGACGGTAGTACAAGTCGGCCCGAAACCGGCCTACGCGCACCAGACCCAGGAGGCCCTGATTCGTCGCGACAACCACGCGGATGTCAATCCGCCGGAGCTCCTGCCCACCAACCCGCTCGATGGCGAGCTCCTGCACGACTCTGAGTAACTTGGCCTGTGCTGACGGCGACAGGTCGGCGACCTCGTCCAGAAACAGCGTACCCCGGTCGGCCGCCTCGAAGTTGCCCCGCCGAGCCCGCACGCCGGTGGCGACGCGGTCTTCGATGCCGAACAGCTCCGCCTCGACCAACGTCTCGACCAGCGCCGCGCAGTTGACCGGCACGAACGGCCCTTGACGGCGACCGCTCAAGTCGTGCACCTGTCGCGCCACCAGTTCCTTGCCGGACCCGGTTTCTCCCTCGATCAACACGGTGAAGTTGGTGGCCGCCACGCGCGCGATCTGCTCACGCAGATGTTGCATGCAGACGCTTGACCCGATGAGCGGCGACGCCCGATCCACGGTGCGACCGTGGCTCCCTGCGGCCGCCTCCCAGCGCGGCTCGAGCATCAACCCGAAGACGCGGGCCGCGTCACGCAACAACTGCCGGTCCCACCCGTCCAACCCGCACGACGGGTCGAGATCCACTTCGAGATGTAACCCGGGTCGCGCCGGCGTCGACACTGGAAACCGCACCACCCCAGGGGCGCGGCCATCCGGTTCCGGGATGGCACCAATCGGTCGGGTCGTCAGCCTGGCCGAGCGGATCGGCACGAGAGCACGCAGGGCTGCGTCGAGGTCGGCGTCGGGTCCGGCCGGTCTCGATGCGCCGGTCCCCTGAGATGCCAGGGCCGCAAGAAAGACCGAGAACCGTTGTCGGCGCTCGCGTCGCCGACCACGCGGCTGTGGTGTCGTCGATGAGGAGGAGGAGTGATTGGCCATGGCGGATTCCGTTGCATGCACCGTAGGAGCTTTGCTCGTGCTGTGTATCAAACGGAATGCCATCGGCCACGTGCCCTGAAATCCTCCTGATTCATCCGCCGGCTTCCGACTCGCGACCGCCAATCTCTCGCCGTGGGTAGTTGCTGCCCTGTCGCCCGCCCGGCCGTCGTCAAGCCGTTCCCGCGCTGCCTCGTCGCGCGCGTTGCGCTCGCCGGACGCGGCGTCTCTCAGGCGGGGTCTCGGTGCGACGCTGGACCTTCACCACGGACTGCTCGAAGGTCGAGTGCGATGTCGAAGACCAGCGCACCCCGATACACCACGCCATGCTCGGAATCGATCGCCGCCACCCAGGAACGCGACACGCAGCCCGACACCGTCCAGTTGCCGGCGGCGCCCGTCAACCGCAGGACCGTGCGGGCCCCGGGCCGCAGACGGGTCGGCGTCTCGACCAGCGCCCCGCCCGCCGACAGGTTCACCAGCGCGACATCGAGACCGGGCCGCAGCCGCAACCCCCAGAGCCAGGGCAGCTCCACCCGTTTCTTGCGGACGGCCCGGCGACGATCCAGTGAAGGACCCAGCCCTACCGTGCCGTCCACGACTTGGTCTCGTGTCGAAACTCCAGCACACGAGTGCGTCCGGTGGCTCCGAGCACACGCACCGCGTACTGCCGTCCCTTCCGGCTGCGCAGGAAGATCGTGCCGCTGGTCGCAGTACCGAGCGGGCTGAAGATGAGCGTGTCCGCGGACCCCAGCCGGACCGGATCGGCGTCCCCCGCCATCGCGCGACCATCGGAGATCCGAGTAACCCCTGCCGCCACGCCGAGTACGACCCCGGGGAAGCGGTCGCCAAGCCGTTCCACCGGCGTGATCGGTTCGTCGATACCGCTACGAATGTCCCTACGTCGTAGACCGTTGCCGTTTCCGTCGACATACACCGCATAGCGGTACGTGGCCCCCTCTCGTTCGAACCGGAGCCCAGCGCGGGTCGATCGCGCCGCGGCCTGAACTCTGGTCAGACGTGCCAACCCCGCGACGTGACGCGCCGCCGCCACCGCACGGGCGTCGTCCAGTCCCCCCAGAATCGACGGCAGCGCGATAGCCGCCGTCAGGGCCAACAGCCCGAGCACGAGGACCGACTCCAGCAGAGAGAAGCCGCGCACGCCGGAGTCCGACGGCGGACAGGGGTCTGGCGCGCCCTGGAGCACTTCCTCCAGGACGCGCCAACGTCGAGCACTAGTTGCGGACGCGGGCATCCGGCTTCGACGGTGTGCCGACCGTGACCAGAGGCCGCAGTCTCAGGAAGCTCCGCTCACCGATACCGCGGACGTTCATGAGCTCTTCAATTTTCTTGAAGCCACCGTTCTCCTGGCGGTATTCAATGATTCGCGCGGCCGTCACCTCTCCGATGCCGGGCAGGCTCTCAAGCTGGGCAGCGCTGGCCTGGTTCAGATCGATCAGCTCGCCCGACGCGCGCTGACCCGCCGACACGGCCGCATCCTGGGCCGCCTCTACCCACACCGGACCCAAGCAGAGGGCCAGTGCCACCATCACACTCCAGATAAGTTGTCGCATCCTCTTTCCTCCTTGTCCGAATGACACGGCATGGTCGCCGACCCGCACCGGGTCAAACGACCGCTGACGGACGGCCCCGCCGCCCGCGGCATCGGCAGGTCGGGCACGAACGCCGACTGGTGTCAGCGGGACCACCCGGGATGGTCGCAAGAACAACGCCAGCCAGGGCGGAGCGCGAGCGGGGGATACTAACGTCTGTATTGACAGCGACTTGAACACAAGCGGGACGCCAGGATGGACACGCCGTGGACCGGCGGGACGGCGGCGATGGCTACCCGGGTTGGCATGCCTCGCGACGTGACGAGCACGGGGGCGAGCGCCATCGGATCCAGCCACGCTCCAGCGGTTGGCATGGTTAGCCGTCCGTGACCCTCACCCAGCCCTCTCCCAGAGGGAAAGGAAAAAACCGGAGCGCTCTCTAGCGCTAGTCGTCGGGCGTGGTGTCGACGCTTCGTGAGCGACGGGCAAGCAGGAGCCCGGCCAGCGCGGGGGGGGCCAGCAACAGCAGCTCCCACCACATGGCCCGTGCCACCCGAAACCAACAGTCCGCGAGCCAGTACTGCCGACACACCGGCAGGAACCAATGATAGGAAGACAGGTAGTAGGTGCGGTCGAACGGCCAGAACGCCATGACGCCGATCGGAGCAATCGTATCGGTCCCCAGCCAGTCGAGCAGCACGTGCGAACCATAGGCGGCCGCCGCCGCGAGCCACACCGCGGGACGCCGGTCGACCGCCGCCACCAGCACGCCCACCGTCAGCGTCGCGCCGACGCTGTGGGTCACGCCACGATGTCCGCCGAGCAGGAAGTCGATGTCCGGCAGCAGACCGAGCAGAGCGAAAAACAGGACGACGGGGATCCGCCGAGCGCCCACTGGGACATCTGTGGTCGTACCTCGTACGATAAAGACCCCCGCGGCAATGCCGCCCAGCGCGTGACCGATCGGTGTGGGCATCAGAATAGGACAAAATGGACGTGGGCCTGAGTATGATGACCCATACCGGCCCTGAGGAGAGAACGATGAGACACCTGCCGACCACACGACACACGTGCGCCGGCGCCTGCCGGGCCATGGCCCTCGTCGCCGCGGCACTGCTGACCGTACCGGTCGGGGTGCACACGCAGGCGCCAGCAACGCTCGACATCTACTGGATTGACGTGGAGGGCGGCGCAGCGACGCTGATCGTCACCCCCGAGCGCGACGCGGTGCTGATGGACACCGGGTGGCCCAGGGCAGACGCGCGAGACGCGGGGCGCATCCAGACGGCGATGCGCGATGCCGGCATCACCGAGATCGACTACCTGTTGATCTCGCACTTCCATCGTGACCATGTTGGCGGGCTCGCCGCACTCGCCGAACGGGTGCCGATCGGTCAGATCATCGACCACGGCGACAGCGTGGAACGCGACCGCGAACAAGGTCGCGCGATCTGGGAGGAGTATCTGACACTCGCCGACGGGCGCCGGCGTACCGTCACACCGGGCGACAAGTTGCCGCTCCGCCGGATCGAGTTCTCATTCGTGGCGGCACACGGCGCCCTCGTCGACGCCCTGGAGCGGCAGCCGCCGAACCGGCTCTGTGAGGGCGCGCCCGCCGGATCGTTCGACGAGGGCGAGAACCCCAGAAGCCTCGGCTATCTCCTGTCGCTCGGCGCCTTTCAATTCCTGAACCTGGGCGACCTCACGCCCAACCACGAACACGACCTCGCGTGCCCGGAGAACCGGCTGGGCGTCGTCGATCTGTATCAGGTGCCACACCACGGCGGTGGGGGTGCGGCGCGACCGGAGCTGACCTGGGCCCTGCAGCCGACCGTGGCGGTCAGCAACAACGGCCCACGCAAAGGAGGCAGCCCCGAGTCGTACGCGGTCGTGCGGGACACACCCGGCATCGCGGACATCTGGCAGGTGCACCGGGCGATGGCCGCAGATGCCGCCGACAACACCGACCCGCAGCTGATCGCCAATCTCACCGAGGAGGACGACTGTGTCGGGCACTGGATCAAGGCCACGGTGCAGCCGGACGGACGCAGCTGGACGATGACCAACGGCCGGACCGGGTACAGCCGCAACTACCTATCGAAGTAGCTAGCAGTCCCGACGCCGCCGCGGGCCATTCAGTCCCCGATCTCGATCTCGATCGCGCCCGCCTCGACCCGCACCGGATAGCCACGTAGATTCCCGCCAGCGGGCGGGGTCAACGCCGTCCCGTCCGCGATCCGAAACTGCGCGCCGTGCCAGGGGCAGGTGACGGTGCCGTTCTCGCACAGCCCCTCCGACACCGGGCCACCCACATGCGTGCAGGCGTCGTCGTATGCCACCAGCGTACCGTTCTCGTTGAACAGCGCAATCCTCCGGTCACCGGTCCTGACGCACTTCACCTGACCCGGCGCCACGTCGCCCTCGTCCGCCACCTTCACATAGCTCGCCATACTCTCCTCCCCCACCTGCCTAGCAGCCCGTGGCGAAAGCCGCGCATTCCGCTGGCGCCGCAGACCGCCGCCGCGACGAACCGGTGCCAGGCTCCTCTATTCTGGCTCCGCGCTGGCGGGAGCGCCACCCCACGCTCGGAGTACCCGGAACCCCGCTGCGAGTGGTAGAGTCTCGACATCGCTGGACACACAGGCTCCAGGTCGATCGCCTGGGCTACAATGGCGCGGCCGGCAACGCCTCATAAAGCCCGGCTCGCGAGGACGCGCAGATGCGTATCAAGCAACGGACCGCTGGGTCGGACGGGTATGGCGAGCTCCGAGCCGCCTTGAGCGCTGCTCACGCAAGGGCACACCAGTTCCTGCTGAACCTGGCCGACGTGCCCTACATGGACAGCACCGGTCTCGGCGAACTGGTCAGCGTGTTCATCACCGTCCGGAACCACAAGGGCACGCTCAAGCTCGTCACGCTCACCGACCGGATGCGGGAGCTGTTCGAAGTTGCCAAGCTGGTGCAGGTGTTCGACGTGTTCGACGACGAAGCCGACACGCTGCAGAGCTTTTGAAGGGGGAGCATCGATGGGCACGATGACGTTGGCGGTCCTGTCGCTATTACCGATCGCGACGGTCGCGGTCTTCCTGGTGGTGCTGCGGTGGCCGGCGAGCCGGGCCATGCCGCTGAGCTATGTGGTCGCCGCCGGGCTGGCGCTGCTGGTCTGGCAGGTTCCCATGGTGCAGGTCACGGCGGCGACGCTCAACGGGTTGATCGTCGCCGCGACCCTGCTCTACATCATCTTTGGCGCCATTCTCTTGCTGAACACCCTGCAGGAGAGCGGCGCGCTCAAGACGATTCGGCAAGGCTTCACGAACATCACGCCCGACCGTCGGGTGCAGGTGATCATCGTCGCCTGGCTGTTCGGCTCGTTCATCGAGGGCTCCGCCGGATTCGGCACGCCGGCGGCGGTCGCTGTGCCGCTGCTCGTGGGGCTCGGGTTCCCCGGCATGGCGGCCGTCATGGCCGGCATGATCATCCAGAGCACCCCGGTCAGCTTCGGAGCAGCCGGGACCCCGATCCTCGTCGGCGTCAACACCGGTCTCTCCGCCGACCCGGCCATCGCGGAATACGCCGCACGCATAGGCTACGCCGACTGGAACGACTTCCTGGCCTTCATCGGTCTCCGGGTCGCCACGCTGCACGCGGTTGCCGGCACATTCGTGCCACTGATTCTCGTCTCCTTCATGACTCGCTTTTTTGGCAAGAATCGGTCGTTCATCGAGGGTCTCAAGGTCTGGAAATTCGCGATCTTCGCGGCGTTCGCCATGACCGTTCCGTATTACCTGGCCGCGCGCTTCCTTGGACCGGAGTTTCCGGCCTTCCTCGGCGGCCTCACCGGTCTCGCCATCGTCGTGGTGGCGGCACGGGCCGGTTTTCTCATGCCCGCTCCGGACGAGGTCTGGGATTTCGACACGAAGGACAACTGGCCGGCCGACTGGACCGGCAGCGTGCAACCCAAGGACGTGACGCACCCCAGCGGCGGCATGGGCATGATCATGGCGTGGTCGCCCTATGCGCTGGTCGCCGCGCTCTTGCTCATCACCCGGCTGCGCGGCCTGCCGTTCGGTGGATGGCTGCAGACCTGGACGGTGCGCTGGTCAAACATCTTCGACACGGACATCTCGGCCACTGTCCAGCCACTGTTCCTGCCCGGTACGATCTTCATCGTGGCCTCGCTCGCCGCCTGGGCGATGCACCGCATTCCGTGGACGTCCTACAAGGAGTCGTGGTCGACCTCCCTGCGGGTCACGATGGCCGCGTCGGTGGCGCTCGTCTTCACGGTACCGATGGTGCAGGTCTTCCTGAACACCGGTGGCGGCGAGGCCGGCTATGCGCAGATGCCGGTTGCCCTGGCGGACGGTGTGGCGACCCTTACGGGGTCGGCCTGGCCGATCTTTGCGACGTTCATCGGCGGCATCGGTGCGGCGGTGGCGGGCAGCAACACCGTCAGCAACATGATGTTCTCGGAGTTCCAGTTCGGGATGGGCCAGCGCATCGGGGTCGACCCAAGCTGGGTCGTCGCGCTGCAGGCGGTTGGCGGGGCTGCCGGCAACATGATCTGCGTCCATAACGTCGTCGCCGCCTCGGCGGTCGTGGGGCTCCTCGGCCGCGAGGGCTCGGTGATCCGCCTGACACTAGCCCCGTTCGTCTACTACGCCCTATTGCCAGGCGCACTCGGCTACTTCATCGTGTCCTCCGCCGACAAAGGCGTCCTGAACGCCGGGACGTTCATCATGGCGTTGATCGTGGGGCTGGCGGTGTACGTCATTGCCCGGTACGGCGGTCGGCCGTCGAGAATTGGATGACCCGGTCCGTCTGCCTTCTGCCTTCTGACTTCTGGGACACGCTCCCATGAAGGTCTTCACCCTCGCCGCGCTCGACAGCGAGCCGTCCGACCCGAATACCTTTGTCGGTCGCGCGCGTCTGACCCGGATGAACGACGCCTCCGACCACCCGCCCGCCAACGTCTATCGGGTTGCGTTTGAGGCGGGCGCCCGGACCAACTGGCACAGCCACACCGGCCCGCAGCTACTCCAGATCATCGAGGGAACGTGCCGTTTCCAGAAGGCAGGTGAGCGGGTGCGCGAGGCTGTGGTCGGGGACCTGGTCTCGATCGAGTCGGGTGAACGCCACTGGCACGGCGCCGCACCCAACGGTCCGATGACACACATTGCCATCAACATCGACGCGACGACGAGTTGGTTCGAGCCGGTGACAGCAGAAGAGTACGCCGGACAAGGACAGTCCGGCTAAGCCTCCTTGGGCTTTGGGCTTTGGGCCAAGACACGATAGCGGCCGCGCTTTCGTTTACGAGGCGCGGCCCTCCTTTTCGTGCGTCAGCGAGCGCCTATAGCCTATAGCCGTAGGGCGAGCCGTCGGGGCTGCGGGCTTCGACACGCTACCTTCTGCTTTCTTCGCCCTCACTCATACCGATTCACCGGTGACGGCCCGTACGACAGCCAGGTACGGGTGTTCGGCACCTGGCCGACACCCGGTTTCGACCAGTCACACACGCCGCCGACGAAGATCGTCTCGAGACGGACCATCTCCTCGGAGGTGAACGTCACCGCATAGTCGCCCGCGTCGATCGGCTTCATCTGGCACTTCAGCACGTCGCTCGTCAGCGGCCCTCCTGCCACGATCCGCGCCCCCGCGTGCGGCGGATAGAGCTCGTTGCACCGGCCCTCGGTGTTGCCGAAGATCGCGTTGCGGTCGAATACGGCCGGCTCGACGATCTCGAGACCGTCATCGTTCCAGCAGGCATCCTGTAAGCCGGCCGGCTTCGCACGCGCCACCTTCATCGCCGGGTCGTCGACTGTCTCGTCGAGCGCAATCGCATCGAGCCAGTCGTTCATCAAGGCGAGGTTCTCGTCCGCCCGCGATATCGGCCTCACGTGGCGCTGAATGACGTAGTTGTCCGCGTGGCCGTTGTCCCGGATGAGCCGTTGCCGGGTGACGAATGAATAGTAGCTGGCGTGGAAATTTGCCTGATGGTCGAGATAGCTCCGCTCGTCGATGATCGGTGTCGTCGCCAGCCCCCCGCCACCGCTCGTCACGCGCCCGGTTTCATACGCGATCCGAATCGCCTCGGGGTCTCCCTCGGCGCGCTCTGGACGCCACCGGAACTCGATATCCCACCCCCCGACCTGCTCGTTCAGGTCGAGGAACAGACCGGTGTCAATCAGTCCGGCGTTCAGCGCTTCCAGACCGTATTGCACCCCGACGTTGTCCTGGGGGCTGCGTCCGAACTCGCGCACCGGCGTCGGCTCGATCTCGTCATACCGACGGGTCCCGAACACGTTCCGCATCCCATCGTAAATCGAGCAGCGGACACCATCCGGGTTGTCGACCGGGTGATACCGCGCCTCGACCGGGATGGACGCAGGACAGTCGTCCGGACCGATCCGGTTGGGCCGCGGCCCAAGCGACCGGTCGCACACCTCCCACATCGACCAACCGCCGATCGCGTTCTTGACCTCGTCCGGCAACGGCGGGTCCTGGTTGTTGAGAAAATTCCGCAGCGGCAACCGGCACTCGGCGGTGTCGATGAAATACGTGATCGCGTCTGGAAACGTCAGGGTCGGCAGGATGCCGTCCAGGATGCCGGGATAGGCGCCGGCGATCAACAACTGCTGCATGGCGCCGCCCGAGCCACCCCATCCGACGGTGTGCAGCGGCGGTCCGTAGGTCTCGGCGAACCGCTCCTTCACCATCATCGTCGTCTCGGCCGAGAGCACGTCGTTGCACCCACCCTGCGCGTTGACGTTCAACGTCGACGACGCCACGGCGTAGCCCTGGGACAGGATGTTGTCCCGCAGCACCCCGCCGGTGCCGGTGCCCTGGAAGAACCCGGCTTCGCAGCCGCCACCATAGGTGTAGACCAACCGGCCGTTCCACCCGTCTGGTGGCGCCCACGGCGTCGGCGCAGCCGTGTCCGGGTCGACCAGCACGGCGGTCTGATAGATCGCGCGGTTGATGGTGCCGGTCTCCAGCCGCACGATGTAGCGGACGCGTCGGCCCTCCGTCGTGGTGGTCTCGGCCAGGTCGGCCGGGCTCGAGCCGTCTTCGGGCATCGGCGCGAACGTCGGCTCCGGTCCGGTCGTGCGGTAGACGAAGTCCACGCGTGTGTCGAGAGAGCAGTCCTCTCCGTGCGCCTCACCCAGCAGCACGTCACCGTTGCCGATCGCGAACCGCCGCGCCTCGCCGTCGCGTCCTGGCGCCAGCTCCCCGAGACAGAAATACGGGTCGAGATGCTCGCCCGAGAAGATCGGCCCGGTGATCGGATAGTTCGTCACCGTCAGATCGGCCTGCGCGTCTCCCAGGCTGACGCGCACGGTGCTGTCACCCTCGGCGAGGTCCTCGAGCAGCCCCAGGAGCGCGCGACCCGGGCGACCCAGCCGTTTGGCGGGCGCCTCGCGAAACGCGCTCGTGACATCGGTTCCGTTGAGCGACACGGTCACCGCCGCCGCATCCGCGTCCGGGGGCAGCTCCACGCGAACCAGCGCGCTCCCCCCGCTGACCAGATGCGCCGGCGTCGGCACCGTCGTCACGACCAGCCCGCCGGCCGCGTCCTTACCCGGCACGCCGTCGACACACGCGCCCGCGCCGACCACGCACGCGATGCCGACCCCCACCACCACCCGACCCCTCCAGCGTCTCCCATCACTCATCCGATCGCTCCTCACCTACCACCCGCAGGACCGGCCGGCGTTCTGCTCGTCCAGCCACACCTGCACCGGCGCGAAGTAGTCCAGGATGGCGGTGGCGTCCATCTCCTGCTGGCCCGTGACCACCTCGAGCGCGTCCGGCCAGGGCCGGCTGGCGCCCATCGCGAGCATCGTGTTCAACCGCGCACCCGCCTCCAGACTCCCGAAGATCGAGCAGCGATGCAGGGGGCCCTCGACACCGGCGACCTCGCACAGCGCGCGATGAAACTGGAACTGCAGGATGTGCGCGAGAAAATACCGCGTGTAGGACGTGTTCGCCGGAATGTGATACTTGGCCCCGGGGTCGAAGTCCGCCTCGCTCCGCGGCACCGGCGCGCGGATACCTTGATACTCGGTCCGGAGATCCCACCACCCCTCGTTGTATTCCTCGGGGCCGATCTCACCGGAAAAGACCTTCCAGCGCCACTGGTCCACCATCAGCCCGAACGGCAGAAACGCGACCTTGTCGAGTGCCAGCCGCAGCAGCAGCCCCAGGTCCCGATCCGCCGGCGGCACGCGGCGGAGCAGACCGACCTCGGCCAGATACTCGGGCGTGATCGACAGCGCGATGGTATCGCCGATCCCTTCGTGGAACCCATCGTTGGCGCTCGTGCGATGCAGCGGCGACTGCTGCTGATACGCGCGCTGGTAGTAGTTGTGCCCGAGCTCGTGATGAATGGTGACGAAGTCCTCGTCGTTGACCCCGATGCACATCTTGATCCGGACATCCGATTCGTAGTCCAGATCCCACGCGCTCGCGTGACACACCACGTCCCGATCGACCGGCTGGACGAAGAGCGACCGCTCCCAGAAGGTGGTCGGCAGCGGGTCGAACCCGAGCGAGCTGAAGAACCGCTCCCCGTAGCGCACCATCTCGAGCTCGTCCACCCGATTCGACTCGAGCAACCGGGTCAGGTCGTACCCGGGGTCGGACCGTGCCGGGCCGACGATGTCGTAGAGGTTCGCCCACGTCTGGCTCCACATGTTGCCCAGCAGGTGCGCCGGGATCGGCTCGTCGGGCGGCACCACCGCCGACCCGTACTCGTCGGCCAGCTTGGCGCGCACGTGACAGTGCAGCGATTCGTAGAGCGGACGCACCTGGCTCCAGAGCCGTTCGAGCTCGACGGTGAACTGGTCCGGCGGCATGTCGTAGCCCGCCCGCCACAGCTCTCCGAGATCGGTGAACCCGAGATCGCGCGCGCCGGCGTTGGCCAACTCCGTGAACCGCACATACGGCGACCGCAGCGGCGGCGAGATGGTGCGCCACCCGGTCCAGAGGTCGAGCAACTCGTCGGTGTCCCGGCTCTCGGCGAACAGCCGCTCCATCTGCGGCAGGTCCAGACAGTCTTCACCGTCACCGGGGCAATACACCCCCCTGCCGTACGTGCTCTCCATCGACGTCGTGATCCCGGCCAACTCCGCTTGGAGCACCGGGTCAGCCGGCGCCGCCAGCCCCATCGATGTCTTCAGCAGCAGCAGCTTGCGGCGGGTCTCCTCCGGCAACGCGACCCCATCGAAACGGGCCGCCTCGGTCGCCAGCTCCATCGTCGCGCCGATGACCACCGTCTGCGCGCTCGCGGCGATGGCGGTCGTATCGTCCGTAATGAAATTGCTCTGCACCCAGCCCGCGCGCGCGGCGTCGATCCACACCTCCAGCAGACGCGCCTCAGCATCGTCGACGAAGGCTCGCGCCTCCTCGACCGTCGGTCCCGGCTCGGCGCACCCCGAGACCAGCATCGTCGCCAGCAATCCGACGAGCGGCGGTATCCGGCTCCCGGTCGCAACCTGTCGCATGCCTGCTCTCCCCCGATCGCGCCGAATTATACTCGCTCGGCGGAAGCCGCCCCGTAGAATGACGGGCACGGAGGGAGCAGCAACGATGCCTGAGGCGGTGTTGGCGCTCGACCAGGGAACCACCGGCAGCACGGCGCTGGTCTTCTCGCACGACGGCGCGGTACTCGGCCGAGCCTACGGCGAAATCAGCCAGTCCTACCCGGAGCCGGGGTGGGTGGAGCAGGACCCGCGCGAGATCTGGGAGACCAGCCGCCGGGTCATGCAGGAGGCGGTCGCCGACGCGGGACTCGGCCGCGGCGATGTGAAGGCGATCGGCATCGCCAACCAACGTGAGACCACGGTCGTCTGGGAGCGTTCCACCGGCACGCCGGTGCACCCGGCCATCGTCTGGCAAAGCCGACAGACCGCGCCGCAGTGCGAGGTCATGACGCGGGCCGGACTCGAGGCGACCATTCGCGAACGCACCGGTCTGGTGATCGACCCCTACTTCTCCGGTAGCAAGATCCGTTGGATCCTGGAACGCTATCCCGAGACGATCGAGCAGGCTCGCAGCGGTGAGCTGCTCTTCGGCACCATCGACACCTGGTTGATCTGGCAGCTGACCGGCGGCGCGGCGCACGTCACCGACCCGACGAACGCGTCGCGCACGCTGCTCTACAACATCCACGACCGCGAGTGGGACCCCGTGCTGCTGGAGGCGCTGGACATCCCGCGGGCGATGCTCCCCGAGGTCCGGCCGAGCGCTGGCCTCTTCGGCGAAACACGCGTGGAAGCGCCCGTCTCCGGTGTTGCCATCACCGGCGTCGCCGGCGACCAACAGGCGGCACTCTACGGACAAGGCTGCTGGGACCCCGGCATGGCCAAGAACACCTATGGCACCGGCGCCTTCGTGGTCGCCAATCTCGGCCAGCACCGGCCCTCGTCGCACGGCGGCCTGTTGACGACCATCGCGTGCGACCGGACCGGTCAGCCGGTGTACGCGCTCGAAGGATCGATCTTCGTCGCCGGCGCGCTGATCCAGTGGTTCCGGGACGAGCTGGGTCTGTTGACATCGGCGGCCGAAAGCGAGGCGGTCGCAACCGAGGTGACCTCGAGCGAGGGGGTCTACATCGTGCCGGCGTTCACCGGTCTGGGCGCCCCGCACTGGGACATGCACGCCCGAGGCGCCATCCTCGGTCTCACACGTGGGGTCGATCGCCGGCATCTCGTCCGGGCGGCGCTCGAGGCGATCGCGTATCAGACCGCCGATGTCGTGGAGGCGATGGGGGCCGAGGGCTTGGTGCCCGTCCAGGAGCTACGGGTGGACGGGGGTGCCTGCGCAAACAACTTCCTGATGCAGTTTCAGGCCGATCTCCTCGGCATCACCATCGACCGACCGCGGCTCATCGAGACCACGGCGACCGGCGCCGCGTTCCTGGCCGGGCTCGGTGCGCGGTTCTGGTCGACACCGGACGAGATTGCCGGTGTGCGACAATGCGAACGTCGGTTCGATCCGCAACTCGACGACGCGACGCGGGCCACGCGCGTGACAGGGTGGCGGCAAGCGGTCGAGCGAGTCCGCACGAACCGGAACGACGACTCAACCGACCTACTCACTGAATAGCGCGGGTTCGGCTTGCCACCGATCGATCAGCCCGCCGGTCATCAGAATCGTGTCGGCGCGATCCGATCCGGTCGACACGATCGCGATCGGCACCCCGGTCACCGCCTCGATCCGCTTCAGATAGGTCTTCGCCTGCGATGGTAGATCCTCGTATCGGCGAACGCCGGCGGTCCGGCTCGACCACCCTGCCAGCACCTCGTACACCGGCTCACACCCGGCCAGTGTCGAACCATTCGACGGGAACTCGGTCAGCACCTCGTCCCCGTGGCGGTAGCTGGTGCACAACGGGATCTCGTCCAGCCCATCCAGCACGTCGATCTTCGTGATCGCGAGCGCATCCAGCCCGTTGATCCGCACGGCGTAGCGCACGGCCACCGCGTCGTACCACCCGCATCGACGTGGACGGCCGGTCGAGGCACCATACTCGCGGCCACTTTCGCGCAACTGGTCCCCCATCGTGCCGTGCAGCTCGGTCGGGAGCGGGCCCCGGCCGACCCGCGTCGTGTAGGCCTTCGCGATGCCGAGTACCGCTCCGATCGACCGCGGGCCCACACCCAGCCCGGTACAGAGCCCGCCAACCGTGCTGTTGGACGACGAGACGAACGGATACGTACCGTGGTCGATGTCGAGCAAGGTCCCCTGTGCACCCTCGAACAACACGCGCTCACCCGCTTCCATCGCCCTGGTCAGGAACAGCGATGCATCGCCCACCCAGCGCTCGAGCCGTGCCCAGACGGCCCTTACGTCCGCGTGCAGGGCGCGCCAGTCGGCCTCCGCGCCGCCGATCGCACGGTTCCGAGCCGACACGTTCTCCCGGATCGCCGCCGCCAGGGGACCATCGTCCGACGTGTCGCCGAGGTCCGCCACGCGGATCCCCCGGCGTCCCACCTTGTCCTCATAGCTGGGCCCGATGCCACGCGACGTCGTGCCGATCCGGCGGTCGCCGCGTCGCGCCTCGGCGAGCACTTCGAGTTCACGGTGATACGGCAGGATGACATGCGCCTTGTCGCTGATCAGCAGCCGGTCGCCTACCTCGATCCCCTGCGTCGCCAACGTTTCGATTTCGGCGAACAATGCGTCCGGATCGACCACGACCCCGTTGCCGATCACACAACGCACACCGGGGTGGAGGATGCCGGAGGGGAGCAGATGCAGGATGAACTGCGCGTCGCCCACGTTCACCGTATGGCCGGCGTTGTGTCCGCCCTGGTAGCGCGCGACGATCGACACGTGCGGCGTGAGCAAATCGACGATCTTGCCCTTGCCTTCGTCACCCCATTGCGCACCGATGACCGCGATATTCACGTATGTCCCTCAGCTCACCACCGGTGCGGTCCAGACATCTCCCAGCTTCGCGTGCAGCCGCACTCAAACGACCGATCCTAACAGAAGGCTTCCCCACCGCGCACGACCCGCGAACCACCCTGCGTCGCGCGTCACAGCACCAGCTGGGCGCGCGTACGACGCGACGAAAGTCAAGAAGAAAACCTCGTCGCGAGACCGTGTAGGATTTGACAATCCGTCCGCTCTTCTTTACCTTCTATCGTTCCGAGTGATCATCTATCGCACCCTGTAGTACGCGGACCGACGTCACCCGAAAAGAGCGCGTGCTAGCTGAGCGACCTGCCCTCGAACGGAGAATCCTCACCGCCCTCGAGGCGACCCCGCCACGAATCCCGATACTGGTCGGCGGGTGCGGCAGTGGCCGGACCTCGCTGCTGGGTCGGCTGCACGAGGTGCTCGGACCGGAGACGGAGTACGTCGACGTCGAACGTATCGCGACGACCCCCGAACGCTTCCTCTCGTCCGTCATGCACGCGACTCGCTGCCAGGCACCCGAGATGCCGCCCGGCACCGCCGACACCGGCGCCGCCCGAGCGGCGTTCGACCGCGTCTGCCACTTCCTCGAGCACGCGCGCACGACGAACGGCACCCGCGTCACGTTCCTGCTCGACGAGGCACTCGAGATCCGAACGTTCGAGAGCTTCCCGGGACTGCGCGGCGTGCTGCGCGAGTTCTGGCTGACCCTGTGCGACAGTCCCAACCGGTTCGTGCTGACCACGCGCTTCGTGACCCGCACGATCCGACTGTTTCGCGACGCCCCGGAGCGATTCGAGCTCGTGCATCTGCCCCCGTTGACCCCGCGTGAGGTCACAGCGACGCTGGCCCGGCTCAGCATCGGTGATACACACGACGAACGGCTCGAGCTCGCCCGGGTCATCCATGCGCTGACTGACGGGCGTCCGTTGTATCTGCGTTTGCTCGCCGAGGCCACCGCCGCCCTGGACGCTGGAGACCCGGTCAGCGCGCTGGCGGCGCAGATGGCGCCCGGCGCCCCGCTGTCGATGGCCTGTCGGTTCTGCTACGAGCTGCGGCTCCACCGCGCGCGGGGCTATGGCGCGCTGAAAGCGATCCTCCAGGTGCTGGCGACGGAAGAGCCGCTGACGCTGACGGAGATCGCGCACCGCGTCGGTCGCACTCCTGGCTCAACCAAGGATTACCTGTCGTGGCTGGAGGATGTCGACCTGCTGAACGTGCGACAGAAACGCTACAGCTTTGCTGACCCGATGCTACGGCTGTGGGTTCGCCTGCACGGACAGGCGACGCCACCCGACGACGAGGACCTCGCCCGGGAGGCCCAGGAGTACGCCGTCCATCGCTTCCCCTACATGGAGCCGGCGATGGCCATCGCCGAGTCTCCCGCCGCAGCGACCGACGGCGTGGGGCGGGACCGCTCCTGGGGCATGATCGAGATCGATTGAGAGCGGCCGGGCCTTAAGCACGCTCCGGCTGCCCCCTCTCCCTCTGGGAGAGGGCCGGGGTGAGGGCCAGCTGCTGTCGCTCAGGGTTCGGTCCCCAACTCCTTGCGGGCACGTTCGGCGGCTTGCTGCTCCGCCTCCTTCTTGCTCCGCCCTTCCCCGCGCGCCAGCGCGCGCGTCCCGACCCACACCTCGATCTCGAACACCCTCCGGTGCGCTGGTCCGGTCTCACCGACGAGGCGATACTGCGGCAAACCCATGTGGTGCGACTGCACCCACTCCTGCAGCGCCGACTTGTGGTCAGCCGTCAGCCCGGGGGAGAGCCCGCCGGCCTGGACCGCGTCGAGCTGCGGCCTGAACCAGCGCTCGATGAACCGCTCCGCTCCTTCGATCCCGCCGTCGAGGTAGACCGCGGCCACCACCGCCTCGAACGTGTCCGCGATGAGCGACCGCTTCCGCCGCCCCCCCGTCTTCTCCTCACCGCGCCCGAGCAACAGGTGCTCACCCAGCCCCAGCTCTTCACCCACCCGGGCCAGGGCGGTGGTCGACACGAGCAGTGCCCTCGCCTTCGACTTCTGCCCTTCGTCCCAGTCCGGACACTCGCGAAACAAACGATCCGAGATGATGAAGCCCAGCACCGCGTCCCCCAGGAACTCGAGCGACTCGTTGTCCCGCACCCCGCCGCTCGCGTCCTCGTGGGCGCGCGACCGGTGCGTCAGCGCATGCTCGAGCAACCCCGGGTCCGTAAAGCGGTACCCCAATGCCTCTTCGACCGCGCGATACTCATCCCGGATCCGGGTCACCCGGTCCGACACCTCCTGCCGGAAATCGGCGATCAACCGGGTCGCCATCTCCGCCGCCTCGGCGCGCACCGTCAACCGCACCTCACCCAACCCGCTGAGGGTCACCGGAAAGATCGCGTGGGGTCCAGCTGCGGACAGCATCGCGCTGATGCCGTGGGTCTCCAGTAGCCCTCTCACGACGTTGGCCTCGATGTCGGATTGGGTCCGAAAGACGACGGCAGGTTCGGTGTCCGTCATGCGTCGACTCCGCGGGGCGGCAGCTCGTCGATGCGCAATAGCACGATCGTCATGTCATCGTGCTGATCAGCCCCGCCGACGAACGCCTCGACGTCGCCCAGAATTTGCTCCCGGAGCTCGTCTGACGGCAGGTGCGCGTGCTCTTCCAGCAGGCGGCTGAGCCGCTCCTCGCCAAACAGATCCGACTCCTCGTTCATCGCCTCGGTGATGCCATCGGTGAAGAACGCGAACAGGTCACCCTCGTCGATCGGTAGCGTCTGCTCCTCGAGCAGCTCGGCGAACTTCTCCTCGATGCCCTCGAGATGCAACCCGACGACGAGCCCGTCCGGCATCAGCACCTGCGAGCGTCCCGGCGCATGCCCATCGGCCGGCACATAGATGAGCGGGGTGTGCCCGGCGCGCACGTAGGTCATCGTGCGCGCCTCGAGATCCAGCACGGCATAGAGCATCGTGATGAAGGTACGGTTGTCCAGCAGGTTGGCCGACAGAATCCGGTTGACCTCCAGCAGCAACCGCTTCGGGCTCTGGTAGATCTGGCTCAGCGACAGGATCAGTCCCTTGAGCTCGGCCATGTAGAACGCCGCCGAGGTGCCCTTGCCCGACACGTCGGCCACGAGCACGCCGAGCCGGTGCTCGCCGAGCGGCATGAAGTCGTAGTAGTCGCCCCCCACCTCACTCGCCGGACGACACATCGCGGTCATCGCGAGCCCCGGGAACGTGATCGGTCCAGACGGCAACAGCGACATCTGGATGTCGCGCGCAATCCGGAGCTCCTCCTTCAGCCGGCGCTTCTCCTTCGCCTGTTCCAACAGGTCGGCGATGCTCTCGGTCATCGCATTGAACGACCCGGCCAGCTCACCGAACTGGTCCTGGGTCTCCACCTGTATTCGATGGGAGAAGTCACCCCGCCGCACCCGCTCGGTACCGGTGAACAGCTCGTGCACCGCGCCGGTGATCGACTTGCCCAGGGCGAACCCCATCACGAGCGCCACCGCCTCGATCGTCAGGAACATGACGCCGATCGCCAGCAGCACGATCCAGAAAATGCTGGCAAAGCTCCCTCGGATGACCTGGTCATAGAAGGCGCTGGGGTAGAAACGAAAATTCACCGTGCCCCGGCCCTGCTCACCGGTCGACCACTCGAGCAGGTCGAAGTCCGAGACCCAACGGAATCCGAGGACGGCAGCGGCGGGTTGACCTCCCGGACCAAACGATGCTCGCTCGTCCTCTGCCGCCAGGACTGCATCACCTGCTACGGCCCCCGCCACTGCGCTCGTGGCACCGGCATCGATCAACGTGATGCGGGTGAATGCCTGCATCCGCGCGACCACGTCATCGCCGAGTGGTAGGTCGGCGACCACGGCGACGGCGCCTCCCCCCACGTCGATCACCTCGGCGGCCCGGGCCACGACATCCCGACGGCCCGAGTTCCCGGTCATCACGATGCCACGGCTCTCCTGTGCGAGCCAGGCCGGAAACGCCGGCGGCTCGGCCGTGTGGCGCCACGGCCCGGCGGTAACTCGCGACGGGGCCCCCTCTGCCCGTGGCACGACCACAATCGAGGCGGATGGATATCTTTCCTCGATCCCCCGAATACGACGTTCGAGGACGGCGCTCACCGCGTCGGGGGCCGGGTCCGCCAACCCACGGAGATCGACCGCGGTCGTGGCCGCCAATCCCGCCGCATCGTCGACCACATCCTCGAAGCTCAGCTGCACACGCGACGAGCTCTCCGTGCCCAGCATGAGCACGCCGGCCAGCAGAAAGAACGAGACGATGAGCACGATCGGTACGAACCCGATGAGGACGTAAGACAGGACCAGCCTCCGCCGGACACGCCACAGCAGGCGGCGCTGCAGCAGTACGAGGATGCGCACCAGGAGATAGCCGAGGGCGACCACCAGGACGATGCTCCCCCCAACGTCGAGCACCCGCAGCCAACCGGGCACGGCGCTGCCGAGGACGCCAACCACCAGCTTGAGCCCAAGGGCCGCGATCAAGACCCGGCCGAGCGTCGAGGTCGCGGTGTCTCGCACACCACGCCACGTCGGGTCGGACCGCGACGACGTAGCGGCGCCACCCTGCGCACCCGGCAGGGGACCGGACGGTGGGGACGGCGATGACTGCAGGGACATGGAGGTCTTAGGGCCCGGTCAAGAACAACTTCACATTTCTGGCCGCCGATCCATCCCGTCTGGCGGCGTTCCTCCTCGGTCGAACACTGCCGGTATGATCCCTCCTCGCGCCTTGCCAGCCGGACGCCTCGACGCCCAGACAGATGCGAACTATTCTTGACCGGACGCTTGTTGAACCGGGGATAATCTCAGAGGTATGGTAGCCGACGATGACAGGTAGCATCGGTTCCTGGCCGGTCGCTACCGGATCGAGCGGCACTTCGATCTGGCCGCCCTGCTGTTCCTCATCCTCCTGGTCGGCGGCGTCGCCGTGCTGAGGCTCCTCTAGCGAGCAACTTCCGAGAAGGCAGGAGGAAGCGGGAGCTTCCCCTGCCTCCGTCTGGCCTGATCACGGCACGCGCAAGCGCGCCGTCAGCTTTTTCCTGTCTCCGGTCTCCTGTCTCCCGTCTCCCGTGTGCCTTCGGCTCGCACCGCGTCCCGGATCCACGCCAGATACCGCTCCTCCCCGCCGGCGACGCGGAGCACGAGGAACTCCGGCGTGTCGTAGGGGTGCAGAGCACCGACGCGGCGGCGGAGCAGGTCCACCGTGTCTCGCGTCGTCTTCACGATCAGCTGACGTTCACGCGCCTGCTCGATCGCCCCCTCCCAGCGATACACCGACTCGACCTCCGGCAGCACGGTCACACAGGCCGCCGCCCCGTCAGCCACCAGTGCCCTGGCGAACGCGGTCACGTCGCCGTCGGTCGGAAAGGTGATCAAGATGACAACAGGTTCCGGCTGATCCACACATCCTCTCCTTGTCGGCAAGTCTGGTAGGGGTCACATCCCGTCGGGCTCTTCCCGCGTCGCGCCTCGTACAGGCCGGGCGCGGCGTTGCTTGCGACGACTCTCGGTGCGACGGAGATTTTCGCCACGGACTGCTAATCTCGAACACCGATTCGACCGAAACAAGGATTTGCATGCCTCGCGGCCCTCGCTTCTCGTCCCCGCGCCGACGCTCGCGGCCGAAGGCGCCCGGTTCGTCCGCCACACGACGGCCAGACCGGGCCCAGGGGATCCTGCCCCTTCGCCCCCCCACACGGAGCGGCGCACAGAAGATTCGACACAGTGACGAGCGGCCCCCGATCGGGCGCCGCCTGGCAAGATTCCTGCTGGTCCTGACGGCCGCCGTCCTCCTGGCCAACGCGATTGCCGGCGAGCGGGGACTCGTCCAGACCGCCAGGGTCCGGCGCGCGTATCTGCAAATGGCCGACTCGATCGCACGACTCCAGCGGGAGAATCGACAACTCGCGCTCCAGGCTGACCGCCTGCGTCACGACCCCTCGGCCATCGAAGAACTGGCTCGGCGCGAGCTCGGCCTCATTCGGCCCGGAGAGCAACTCTTCATCATCACCGACCGGCCCGTTCCCTAAGCGCCCGGTCAAGGATAACTTCACATTCTTGGCCGCCGATCCATCCCGTCTAGCGGCGTTCCTCGTCGGTCGAATACTGCCGGTATGCTCCCTCCTCACGCCTTGCCACCCGGGCGCCTCGACGCCCGAAATGCGAATCTATCCTTGACCGGACCCTGACCTGACGCCTGGCCGGCCGCACCAGCGAGCGGGCCGTTTGATCGGACCAGGACGGCATGGTAACATGCTAACCGGTTATGTTTTCAGTCAGTTGACGCGGGGTGGAGCAGTCTGGTAGCTCGTTGGGCTCATAACCCAAAGGTCGGGGGTTCAAATCCCCCCCCCGCAACCACATAGAACGGGCCCAGGTCGCAGGATCTGGGCTTGTCTTCGACGTTGTCGATGAACAAGGGGTGACCAGGGTCACCCCTTTTCTTCTGCAACCCGCGGTGAACGTCCAGCGCCGCGCGGGACGAGCGGTTCGTGGCGGGCCACGCACGACCCTCGTCGGCCAACCGCGCCGTCACGAACAGTCAGGAGCCCCGCATGATCGTGTTGCCGCAACAGCGTGGTGCCAGCTTCCTCATCGACCAGGTCGAACCGGAAGACATCGTCTGCCCCGAGGACATGGGCGATGACGAGCGGCTCCTGATGCGCTCGATCAAGGAGTTCGCCGAGCAGGAGGTGCAGCCGATGTTCGACGAGATCGACCGTCGTAACATCGACGTCATCCGTCCCCTGTTCAAGAAGGCCGCCGACCTCGGTCTTTTCATGGCGGAGGTGCCCGAAGCGCTCGGTGGGCTCGAACTGAGTTTGCTGGCGATCGCCGGGATGAGCGAGTCCCGCTCGTATCTCGGCGGTCTGTCGTCCACCGTATTCGCACACCAGGGCATCGGCACGTTGCCGCTCATCAACTTCGGCACGCAAGCCCAGATCGACCGGTATCTGGCGCGGTGCATGAACGGCGATCTGATGGCGGCGTTCGCGTTGACCGAACCCGGCTCCGGCTCCGATGCCATGAACATCAAGACGACGGCCGTGCTGAACGCGGAAGGTACGCACTACGTCGTGAACGGCGCGAAGCAGTGGATCACGAACGCCGGGTGGGCCGATCTGTTCATCCTGTTCGCCAAGGTCGACGGCACCGCCTTCTCCGCGTTCCTACTCGAACGTGACAGCTCCGGGCTCACCATCGGAGACCACGAGAAGCTGCTCGGTCTGGACGGGTCGTCGGTGTGCGCGATGCAACTCGACGATGTCGCCATCCCGGTGGAGAACGTGCTTGGCGAGGTCGGCAAGGGCCACAAGGTGGCGATGTGCACGCTCAATCTGGGGCGGATGAAGATGTCGGCGAACTGCGCCGGCACCGCCAAGAAGATCCTCGCGACGACGACGCAATACGCCACCGAGCGGCGACAGTTCGGACACCCGATTGCCGACTTCGGGCTGATCCAGCGCAAGCTGGCCGACATGGCGGCACGCGCCTACGGCGCGGAGTCGGTCGCCTATCGCACGGCGGGGCTCGTGTACACCGCCACCGAGGCGCTGAGGCGCACCGGCACGGACTCCCTCGACCTCAAGCTGCAGACCCTCACCGAGTTCTCGGTGGAGTGCGCAATGGCGAAGGTCATCGGCTCGGAGACCTACAACGGCCTCGCCGACGAGGCGTTGCAGGTCTATGGCGGCAACGGCTACAGCGAAGAGTATCCGGCGGCCCGGTGGTACCGGGACTCGCGCATCACCCGCATCTACGAGGGTACGAGCGAGATCTGCCGGCTGGGCATCGCGAAGACCATCCTCAAGCGTGCCGATCGCGGGCAGCTCGCCTTGCGAGAGGCGGTGTCGGGGCTGCCCCCGCCCGCCGTCGCACACAGCGGCGACAGCCTCGTGTCGCTGCGGACTCAGGTGCACGCCCTCAAGCAGGTGTTTCTGTTCGTCCTGGGCGAGGTGTGGGACGGTGTCGACGGCACGCAGCTCCTCGAGCCGGAGCACCAGCAGTTTCTCGGCAGCCTCGCCGACATCGCCATCGAGACCTATCTTGCCGAGAGCACGGTTCTCCGGGTGTTGAAGCTGACCGAAGCCCGCCCCGATACCGACCGCCGCCTGGAGACGGCGCTGGCGCGACTCGTCTTCTTCCGCGCCGCCGACCGTGTGCGGCAGGAGTCCACCGAGGTGGTCGCGGCGCTACTGGAGGGCGACCGGCTTACCGCGGCACTCGACCGGGTCGCCGCGTGGCTGCCGACACCGGCGGGACTCATCGAGACCCGCACCTTCATCGCCCGGGGTCTCGTGGCACGCAAGGGCGTCCTGCCGTAGACTGGGAGGTGCCAAGAAACTCACGGCCTGCTCCCGCGCTGCTGGACCCGGCCGTGGCGGCCCTCCGGTCTCGACGGCCCACCTTTTCCTCGCGGCACCTCTCGTGACCCGAGCCACGAATTCGCGAGCAGTTTCGCGAACTTTCGACTCGGAACAGTAGTCGCGAGCAGTATTGTGACCGGCACCGAAGGCAACCGGTCGGTTGCAGGCCAGTTCAAACGTGCCGACCCGATCACCATACCAACCAAGGAGAGCCCGATGAAGCTCGTGACCGCCATCATCAAGCCCGTATGCTCGACGAGATGCGGGACGCCCTCTCTCGTCTGGGCGTCGCCGGAATGACCGTCACCGAGGTCAAGGGCTTCGGACGCCAGAAGGGGCACACCGAGACCTACCGGGGGACTGAGTACACGGTCGACTTCGTTCCGAAGATCAAGCTAGACATCGTGATGGGCGACGATCAGACGGACGCTGTCATTGAGGGCATCGAAAGCTCTGCCCGGGCCGGGGCCATCGGGGACGGCAAGATCTTCGTCAGCGACATCGAGCAGGCGATCCGTATCCGCACAAGCGAAGTCGGCGCCGACGCGATCTAGCAGCCTTATCCGAGCGCGGCGATCACGGCCGCGGTCATCTCGGCGGTGGTCGCGGTGCCGCCCAGGTCGCGTGTCTGGGACTCCCCTGCCGCCAACACCCGCTCCACGGCGGACACGAGCGCAGCGGCCCCGTCAGGCTGTTCCAGGTGCTCCAGCATCATCGCCCCGGTCAGCATCTGTGCGACCGGATTGGCGATGCTCCGCCCGGCAATGTCTGGGGCCGAGCCATGCACCGGCTCGAACATGGACGGGTACGACCGGTCCGGATTCAGGTTCGCGCCGGGCGCGAGACCGATCGAGCCGGCGATCGCCGGCCCCAGATCGGACAGGATGTCTCCGAACAGATTGCTGGCGACGATCACATCGAACCAGTCGGGGTGTTGCACGAGATGCGCCGTGAGAATGTCGATGTGGTACTGGTCCGTCCGCACGTCGGGATAGTCGGCGGCCATCGCCTGGAACCGCTCGTCCCAGAACGGCATGGTGTGGATGATCCCATTGGACTTGGTCGCCGACGTCAGATGACGCGCCGGCCGCGTGCGCGCACGTTCGAACGCATAGCGCAGCACCCGGTCGACTCCCACCCGGGTGAAGACCGCCTGCTGCACCGCCAGTTCATCCGGGGTGCCCTCGTAGAGGCGCCCGCCGATCTCGGAATACTCACCCTCATTGTTCTCCCGAACGATGAGGAAATCGATGTCGGCCGGTCCACGGTCGGCCAACGGCGTACGCACTCCAGGCAACAGTCGGACCGGCCGCAGATTCACATACTGACGGAACTGCCGGCGTATCGGAATCAGCAGTCCCCAGAGCGATATGTCGTCCGGCACACCCGGGTACCCGATCGCGCCCAGAAAGATCGCATCGAACCCCGCCAGGTCGGCGACCGCGCCCTCGCCGGTCATGCTGCCGGTGCGCGCGTACAGCTCGCACGACCAGTCGAACACCGTCCAGTCGCACCGGAAGCCGAACCGCTCCCCCACCGCCTCGAGCGCCGCCTGCGCAGCCGGGACCACTTCCTGGCCGATGCCATCACCCGGGATCACCGCGACCCGATACCGCCGCTCCGTCATCACACCACCTCAGCTTGCGTGCCGTCCTGCAGAAGACGGCGAAGCCCTTCCGCCTTTCTCCTGCCTCCTGTCTCCTCGAGCATCCTCAAGCCACCGCCCCGACACGACGCAGCTCGGCGATCTCGTCCGCCGTCAGGCCGACCTCACCCAGCACCTCGTCGGTGTGCTGGCCGAGCAGCGGCGCCGGACGGCCCGGTGTCAGCGGGGTGTCGGACAGCTTCAGTGGCGTGCCCAGCGTCTTGATGCACCCCAGTGTCGGATGGTCGGTCTCGACGACCAGCTCGCGCGCCAGGATGTGCGGGTCCGCCATCACCTCTTCGTAGTTGTTGATCGGACCGCACGGAATATCGCGGGTCTCGAACAACGCGAGCCAGTGCGCCCGGGGACGACTCGTCATGACCGCCTCGATCCGCGCCGCCAGGGCGACCCGGTTCCGTATGCGGTGCTCGTCATCCCGATGGTCGGGGTCGGCGGCCCATTCCGGATGACCGAGAGCGTCACACAGCCGGCGAAAGATCCGGTCGTTGGCGGCGCCGACCGTGATGTAGCCGTCGGCGCACCGGACCGCCTGATAGGGTGCGCTCATGCGATGCGCCGAACCCAGCGGCTCCGGCACGCCCCGGCCGGAGAAGTACTGGGTCGCCTCCCACACCGACAGCGCGACCCCGGCGTCGACCAGGGAGGTGTCGACCAGCTGGCCGCGTCCGGTCCTGGCCCGAGCCAGCAATGCCGCCAGGATCCCGCTCACCGCGAACAGCCCCGCGCCCAGATCGGTGATCGGCACACCAACCTTCACGGGTCGGCCACCGGTCTCGCCGGTCACCGACATGAGCCCTGACACGCCCTGTGCCACCAGATCGAACCCGCCCTTCCACGCGGAAGGGCCTGTCTGCCCGTACCCGGAGATCGAGGCATAGACCAGCGTGGGGTGCCGGCTCGCCAGCTCCACATACCCCAGTCCGAACCGGCTCAACACCCCGGGCCGGTAGTTCTCGACCAGCACGTCCGCCGAGACCGCCAGGCGGCGGACCGTGTTCCGGCCCGCCGCCTGCTTCAGATCCACCACCACCCCGCGCTTGCCCCGGTTGACCGCATTGAAGCTTGGGCTGTCGGTCCCGACGGCGCCCGGCATCCGTCTGGTAGAGTCGCCTGTGGGCGGCTCGACCTTGATCACGTCGGCGCCCATGTCGCACAGTACCATCGTGCAGTACGGCCCGGCCATCACTTGGGTCAGATCCAGGACCCGTATGCCGTCCAGAGCTCGCGTCATAGGAGAGTAAGCCCGTGTCCACGTCTCACACGATCTACACCACCGACGGCCCGATCGCCGTGCTGACCTTCAACCGCCCGGAGTCGCGCAACGCCATGACCTGGGCGATGTACGACGCGCTCGTGGACGCCTGCGACGCGGTCGATGCCGACCCGGCTATCCGTGTCTTCGTCCTGCGCGGAGCCGACGACCGCGCGTTCGTGGCCGGCACCGACATCAGCCAATTTCGGGACCTCCGCACCGCCGAGGACGCGCTGGCCTACGAAGCGCGGCTCGACCGGCTCATCGACCGGCTCGAGCGTGTGACCAAACCGACCATCGCCCGGATCGGCGGTGTCGCCGTCGGCGGTGGCTGTGTGATCGCGATCGCCTGCGATCTGCGAATCTGCGGACCGGACGCCAGATTCGGCGTGCCGGTTGCGCGCACCCTGGGCAACTGCCTGTCGGCCGCCAACTGTGCTCGGCTGCTGGATCTCGTCGGTCCGGCGCGGCTGAAGGACATCATGTTCACCGCGCGACTGCTTGACGCCCAGGAAGCGCTCGCCGCCGGGCTGGCGACCCGCGTCGTGGAGGCTGACGCGCTCGACCGCGTGGTGAGGGAGACGGCCCGGACGATCGCCGCGAACGCGCCCCTCACGATCAGCGCCACCAAGGAGCTGGTGCGTCGGCTGCAGGCGCACCGGCGAATCGCACCGTCGTTGGGTCACGATCTCATCACCGCCTGCTACACGAGCCACGACTTCAGGGGCGGGGTCGACGCGTTTCTCGCCAAGCGCCCACCCGTGTGGACAGGTCGCTGACGAGCCAGCGCCGCCCCGACGGGCACAGGGGTCTCGCAACGGCGTCAGGATCGTCACCGGCTGGGCAGACCTGACGACACGACCGCCTGCACCATGTCGGTGAGCCGCTCCAGCCCTGCCGTGACATCGGAGCCCAGATGCACCCGCAGCGCTCGACGGCCGCGGGCCGCCAGGACTTGCAGATCCCCCAGCGCCTGCGCCGCCTGCACGATGCCGAACGTGTAACCGCGACCCGGAATCGGCAGATCGGCCGCCTTGTCACACGTGACCTGCAGAAACACCCCCGTGGCGGCCCCCCCCTTGAACGCCTGACCGGTCGAGTGTAGGAACCGCGGCCCGAACCCCACACAGGTCGCCACACCTCGAGCGTCCCGCACCGCGTGACGCAGCCGCTGGAGCACACGCCGATGCGTCTCGCTCCGGTCCACGTACGCCAGCACCGCAAAGTAGTCGCCGGGCGCCACCCGTGCGACATGCGCCGCCAGCAGTGGCTCGACCCCGGCGGGGATCCCGGTCACCGCCCGGAGGGTCTCGGTGTTGCGAGCATCCGCATACAGCGTCATGCCTTCTGTCCACGCCAGCGGTGTCTCGACCGGAAACGCCCCGGCCGACTCGTAGGCGGCGGTCAACTCCTGGGTCGCCACCTTGCTCGCCTCCACATCCGGCTGGTCGAACGGGTTGATACCCAGGACCGCGCCACAGACTGCCGTCGCGATCTCCCAGCGGAAGAACTCGGCGCCGATGTCGAGCCGGTCCCGCAGGACCAACTCTAGGACCGGATGACCGGCGTCCGCGAGTCGCGCCATCGCCACGTCCTGCGCCCGGTCGGGCTCCGCCTCGAGACGCAGATATACGAAGAACCGGTCGTCGCCGTAGACCGAAGGTGGGCCGATCTCTTCGTCCGTCACCGGAATGAGTCCCCGCCCCGCTTTCCCGGTCGACTCGGCCAACAGCTGTTCCAGCCAGCTTCCGAGATCGCGGATCGGCGGCGACAGCACCAGCGTGACCTTGTCGCGTCCCTGCCCGGCCGCCGCGCCGAGCGCGAGCCCGAGCCGCACGCCCGGGTTCCGGTCCGGCGGTTCGGCCGGTCCACACCGCCCGGCCATCGCCCGTGCCCTGACGAGCAGTGCCGGCACGTCCAGGCCACAGACCGCCGCCGGCACCAGACCGAAGTTGGAGAGCGCCGAGAACCGGCCACCGACAGCCGGCACACCATGCCAGACCTGCCGGAATTGCGCCGCGCGGGCGATGACCTCCAGGGCCGAGCCGGGGTCGGTGACGGCCACAAACCGCGACCCCGCCTCCTCGGCCCCGACCCGCTGGCGGACCCGATCGAGGAAGTACTGGGTGAGAATGGTCGGTTCGAGCGTGGTACCCGACTTGCTCGACACGATACAGAGCGTGCGGGACAGATCGAGCCGAGACTCCGTCCGGCGGATCTGCGCCGGGTCCGTGGAGTCGAGGACGTGGAGCACCGGCGCGCCGGCGACCGGACCCAGCACCCGGCTCAGCACCTCCGGGCACAGACTGGATCCCCCCATCCCCAGGAGCAGGACATCGGTCAGCCCGGCGGCGCCCACCTCGCGCGTCAGCGCCGCGAGCGCCTCCAGCGGGGCCTCGACGGTTGCCACGTCCAGCCACCCCAACCACCGAGCCTCGTCGCCGCCGGTCCAGACACCCGCGTCCTTCGCCCAGAGCCGCCGCACCATGCCGCTGCGGGCCCACGCCCGAATGGACTCAGCCAGGGCCGCGTCCAGCGCCGGCCCGAGCCGCATCCCGTCCTCAGTCAGAGTCCCCACCGTGGCCGGACCAGTCCCGCTCCTCCAGCAGCCGTATCTTGCCGACCCGACGGCGATGGCGCTCCGCCTTCGAGAACCGGGCGCCTAGAAAAGCCTCGAGCACCTCGACCGCAAGCGCGCCCCCAACGATACGGCCACCAAGCACCAGGATGTTCATATCGTCGTGCTCGACCCCCTGGTGGGCCGAGTAGGTATCGTGGCAAATCGCGGCGCGCACACCCGGAACCTTGTTGGCGGCCACGCTCGCGCCGACCCCGCTCCCGCAGATCATCACGCCTCGGTCGACTTCGCCGCGCCGCACCGCCACCGCCACCGCCTCGGCGTAGTCCGGATAGTCGACCACCGCGTCGCTGTCGGTGCCGACGTCGACCACCTCGTGACCCCCATCACGGAGTACCTCGACCAGCGTACCCTTCAAGGAAAACCCGGCATGATCCGACCCGATCGCGATGCGCATAGGTCCTTCTCCTCTGGCGAAGCTGCGCGTCGAACCGCCCGGCTGACGGTCGCACAGCATCGCCAGGCTGCTTTTCTTACAGCCCCACGACGCGGGGGCTAGACATCTCAGCGTGGCACAAGACTCTCACATTTCACGATGTCGCCCCATGAGATGTCTAGCGGCCCGTGTCGCGCGCAGCCAGCTCCGAGGCTACGTTGGCAGCCAACCGCTCGAGGGCCGCGCTCAGGGCGACCGGATACGTCGCCGCGTCCCGATGTCGCCGCACCCCCTCCGGGAGACGCGCCACGGCGGTCCGGCAGGCATCCCGGATCTGGTCGATCGCGCGCGTCGGCTGCTGTCGCACACCCCCCCTCACGACACACGTCAGGAGCGGCTCCCCGTCGGTCGGCGCCGCCTCGCCGGCCAGCCCGACGACATCGCGGACTGGACCCACGGGACCGTAGACGCGCCAGAGCTGCTTGACGCCGGGACACGTCCGCTTGCCGGCGCCCAGCTTCATCACCGGCGTCATCGTTCCGTCCCGATCGATCTCGACCAGCTTGTAGACCCCACTGAGCGCCGGCGCGTCGCTCGACGTGCTCAACGCGGTCCCCACGCCAAACCCGTCGATCGGCGCGCCCGACGAGACGAGGGCTGCCACCTTGTGCTCGTCCAGGTCCCCGCTGACGAGGATCTGCGTGTCGGCGAGCCCTCCCGCATCCAGGACGCCTCGAACGCTCCGGCTGAGACCGACAAGGTCGCCGCTATCCAGCCTGACGCCTCCCGGCCGAAGCCCGGCGCCGACGATGAGCCGCGCCGCTTCGATCGAGTCATAGGTGTCGATCAGTAGGACCGACCGTGGCCCATGGACGGCCAGGTATCGGGAGAACGCCGTCAGCTCGCAAGCGTGCGCCATGACCCAGGAGTGCGCCATCGTGCCGGACACCGTCACGCCGAACCGGTACCCGGCATCGACGTTCGACGTGGCCCGGCACCCCGCGAGGCAGGCGGCACGCGCCGCGTACATCGCCGCCTGCGTGCCGTGCGCGCGACGCCCGCCGAACTCCATGACTGGTCGTTCCCCGGCCGCCTCCCTCACTCGAGCCGCCTTGCTCGCAACCGCCGTCTGAAACAGGATGGTCGCGAGCAGCGCCGTTTCGACCAGCTGCGCCTCCGGGAGCGGCGCCGTCACGCGTAGGATCGGTTCACCGGCAAAGACCGGGGTCCCCTCCGGCACCGCCCACACATCACCGGTGAACCGCAAACGGCGCAGATAGTCGTCGAAGAAGGTCGAGTCGGCGCCCTGTAGCCCCGGCACCGTGCGCAGATACGCGATCTCATCCGGTGTGTATCGCCACGTCTCGAGGTAGGTGATCGCCTGCTCGAGCCCGGCGGCCACCAGATAGCCACGCGTCGCAGGCAGCTCGCGCACGAAGAGCTCGAACGAGGCCCTCGCCGTCGCACCGGCGGCATGGTAGCCCGCCGCCATCGTCAGCTCGTACAGGTCTGTGGACAGGCCGCCAGGCACGGATGGTAATCTATCATCGATGACCGGGCAGCCCGAGTCACGTGGGCCGGAGGGCGTCACCGTCACGGCGGTCCTCGTGGTCGACGTGCAACGGGACTTCTGTCCGGACGGAGCGCTGGCGGTCCCGAACGGCGATCGGGTCGTGCCGGTGCTGAACCAGATACTGCGGGCGGCACACGCTCGCCGGCTCACGGTCTACGCCACCCGGGACTGGCACCCCTCCGACTCGAGCCATTTCCTCGCCGGTGGGGGGCCCTGGCCCGTCCACTGCGTCGCCGGATCTCCCGGTGCGCGGTTCCACCCCGACCTGCGTTTGCCGGAGGGCACCCAGGTCGTCAACAAGGGGATGACGGCGAACAGCGACGGCTACTCCGCCTTCGAGGGGTGTCTCGACGACGGCACCACGTTGGCCCACGACCTCCGCCACCGGGGTATCACCCACCTGGTCACCGGCGGGCTCGCCACCGACTACTGCATCCGGCACTCGGTCCTGGACGCGATTCGGGGGGGATGGCGCGTGACGCTCGTCACCGACGCCATTGCGGCCGTCGAGCTGACGCCGAACGATGGGGAACAGGCCTTGGCGGAGATGCGCGCCGCCGGCGCCGAGCTCAAGACGTCGGCCGCGCTCGCGTGGAGCGCCTGAAGCCAGAAGGCTGTAGCCGGGGAGCAGGCCGCCGGAGCCGTCCAGGAAACGGCGACCTCAGTTCCCGCGCACCGGGCTGGGCCCTCCGCTGAACGTGAGCAGGTAGTCTCGAATCCACTCGATCTGCGTCGGCCCATCGGTGTCGAGCTCTGCGAAGCGCGCGCGCGCATCGGCAGGGAGCGTCGCGAAGAGCGAGTTCGGGTAATCGGTCCAGAACGTCGGCATGGTGGTGCCCGGCTGGATCACCTGCGGGTCGCTGAGCCAGTCGAGAATCCAGTCCGGTTGCAGGCGCTCCGCCGACATCCGAAGGTCGGGAGCCAGGTCCGCCCTCGCCCGCCCCTCCGGAATCGTGTCCGTCACGTGGCACGACTGACATTGAAGCTGCTCGAAGAGCTCTGCCCCGGCCCGGAGCACCGTCTGGTCCGCCACCACCTCGTGGGTGCGGAACGGTCCGACGGCTTCGGACACGGCCGCGAAGTAGTCGAGCACAGCGTTCCAGTGTGCATCGTCGAGCCCGAAGGTCGGCATCCGTACATCGAGCCACGGCCGGATGGTGATCGGGCCCCGGAAGAACGCATAGAGCCAGTCCGGTTGCACCTTGGCGCCCTCGGGTGTGAGGAGTGGCGGTGCCAGGGATGGCTCCTCGACAAGCTCGCGATAGTTCCCGCCGTCCCCTTCGATCTCGTGGCACGCCACGCAGTTCCGGCGCCGGACCAGGTTGCGGCCGTCGATGATCGCGTCCTTCCGGGCCGAGCGCGCCACCTGTGCCACCTTCGGCTGCACGTCCTGCTGGAAGCTCATGACGGCCGTGGTCAGCGTCCGCGCCTCCGCCTCGGTAAATCCGTAGTCCGGCATCCGGAGCTTTTCGAGCGGCTGCAGGATGCGACCCCGATCGAACACGCGGGGGTCGAGCAGCTTGTTCTTGATCCAGTCCCGCTTGGTGTGCGGGATGTCGTGCACGAACGCAAAATCGAACCGGGGCAGCAGCTTGCTGCCCTCTGCCGACAGCTCGGTGCCGATCGGCTGGACGTCCTCGAACCCGCTGATCTCGTGACAGCTGTAGCAGCCGTACCGACCGATGGCCCGACGACCGAGATCGAGCTGTCGCGCTTCGGCGCTCATCGCGGCGAGCGCCGTCTGGGCCTCCTCATACGGCACGATCGCGCGCAGGTAGTCGAGCAGCACCGCATCGACGTCGGCCGCCTGATAGGTCGCCTCGGCGCCCGTGCCGGCGCTGCCGGTCAATCCGGCCAGATACGCCACCACGTCGGCGACCTCGCTGTCGGTCAACCGCAGGTCCGGCATGAAGGTCTCGGCGCTGTAGTGCCGCGGGTCTCGCACCCAGTCGAACAACCACGCGACGGTGGTCTTGGTGCCCACCGCCTGCAGCGGCTGTCCGAACGTCCGGCGCGGCCCCGCCGCCTCCCGCGTCTCACTGCCGGTGATGTGGCACGCCAGACAGCCCACCGACTCGACGAGGCGCTGCCCGTTCTCGGCATCTCCGGGCCCCGGGGTCGCCGCGGCGAACTCGTGCGCCTCGGAGTTTGCAAACAGGTAGGCCACGACGGCGTCGATCTCCACCTCGTTGCGGACCGCGTGCTCCGGGCTGTCGGTGTTCGAGTTGTACCAGATGCGCGGCATCCAGGTGCTCGGCTTGATCGCACGGGGGTCCCGAATCCAGTTCGCCACCCATTCCTCGGTCAGCTTCGACTCGAGCTTCGTCAGGTTCGGCCCCGGTTTGCGCAACCCCTCGAACCCCTCCGTCTTGTGGCACGCATAGCAGCCCGCCCGCTCATACATGCCATACGCCACGTTCAGGGTGTCGGCCTCCGGCACGAACACCTCGCCCCGGTGGCACTTCGCACACGACGCCTCGACCATCCCGGTCGGCAGCATCGGGTAGTCCCAGAGGTGCGACTCCTCCCAGTGATGCTCCTCTTCCCACTGCGCCGCCTGTTCCTCGGTGGCCGGGGTATGGGAGGCGTCGACAAAGGTGATCGACTGCCCCATGCCCTCGTGACAGACGGTGCACCCGGTGGTGGCAATCGGGTGCGGCGACGCGCTGCCGACATAGACATCCAGGTTGGGATGCGTGCGAAACGGCTGCTCTGCCTCCTCGAAGCCCACCCGGTCAATCGCCAGATGACACGTCTCGCACCGATCCATCTTCTTCACGCGGGTGAAATTCACGTCGTCCACGATGTTCGCGGTGATCACCTGTCGCACCGTGATCGTCGGCGCCATGAAGTCCAGGAGCGGCAAGTTCAGCAGATAGTTGTTGATGAGGCTCGGTTCCAGATCCGCCACGAGGCCAGCCAACCGCTCGGTTTCACCGCGCAGTGACGACAGCTCGTCTTCGATGGCGGTGACCTCCTCCCTAAACGCCGCGATCTGCTGCCGCAGCCCCTCACGGGTCACCGTTACCGATTCCACCTCGAGCCCAAGCCTCACCCACTCCTCGTACAGCGCCGTCACCTCCGCCTCGCCCGGCACCTCCGCCGCCGGGTCCGCGGCGTGGACCTCCTCCCGTCGCGCCTCGTACTCATAGCGCTCCGCGTCGTAGATCGCCTTGGTGGTCTGGTAGCTCTGCGTAGCGATGAACAGCTGGGTGTCGACCTCCGACAGCCGGCTCTCGGCCTCGTCTACCTGCGCGGCACGTGTCGCGAGTTGCTGTTCGGCCGCCTCGCGCTGTAGGGTCAACTCCGCGACCCGCGGCTGGTCGACCTCCTGCTCGGCCTGCGCCAGGGTCACTCGGGTCACCTCCAGCTCGAGCCGCGTGAACTGCCGCTGGTAATTCTTCCACTCGCGGTCGTAGTCGTCCCAGACCATCCAGACCGTCGTAACGAGCACGAACAGGCTGGACGCGGCGAAGACCACGTTCAGGAAATCGATATTGTAGGCGTGTCCGACTGACCGCTTGTCTGCCATGGCGAAACTTCAGCCGTCCTCGACGGTTAGATATTGAAGAAGAACTCCGGAATCGACACGATGTACTTCAGGTTGAACACCCACCGGCTCAGCATCTTGATCGGCAGCGAGAGCATCATGAGAAACAGCAGCACCGACACGTAGTAGCGTGTGGGTCCCAGCATCTCGTAGTACTTGGTCAGCCCCTTCCAGGCCAGCGCGACCGGCAACACCCCGATATAGAACCCCACGAGCGCGAGTCCGAAAATCTCCCGGATGAACCAGTGCTCCGGCAGCGCCCTCCCGAATCCGTACACCCAGATGGACTCCGACAGCTGGACGTTGGTCAGCGGCTCGAGCTTGTGGATGTCCCAGAACTCGAACGGACCGAAGAAGTTCCAGTTCGGTCCCCGCAGGAACGTGCCTAGCACGATCAGCGACGACCAGAGCACGACGAACCCGAACAGAAAGATGGTGATCTCTGCCTTGCGCTCCGTGAAGGTGTAATACCCGTTCCCCTTGGGGTTCTTGTCCACATAGGGAATCGCCATGAGCCCGACGATGATCAACGACGGCAACACGACCCCGGCCAGCCACGGGTCGAAGTAGACGAGCATCTCCTGCAACCCGAGGAAATACCAGGGCGCCTTCGACGGGTTCGGTGTGTTCGCATTGTTTGCCGGTTGCTCGAGCGGCGCCTCGAGCCCGATCGACCAGACGATGATGATGACAGTACAGACGACGAGCGCGATCAACTCCGTGTAGACCAGATCCGGCCAGGTCCAGACCCGGTCCTCCTCATCCTTCTCGATTGGCGGCTCGCCGGCGGCGATACGACGGTCGTTGCGCACCCCCTCGCGTATCGCGAACCACGTAAAGAAGACCAGCAAGAAGATGAGCGCCACGATCGGCACGTTGTCCGGCTTGCCGATGATTAGTTGGAAGTTTTCGTCGAACAGCCCGAACAGGAAGAACACTCCCAGGAAGCCCATGAGGCCCCAGCCCCATCTGTTGGAGGCGAACGCCTCGCGCTTCCAGACGATCAGGATCAGCGCCCCGAACGTCGCGCCGAAGAAGACCTGCGGGTTGGCCAAAAGATCAACGAAGTCCTTGATCGCGTCCATATGTCGTGTCTGTCAGCCCCCTACAGGGCGTGTCCGAATCGGTCGCCGGCGACGCCGGCCCGCCTTCGCCAAGGCTACGGCGGACAGGCCGGCGTCTCCTGACTTCTGACTGACTCCTTGGGCATTCGCCCTCTAGAGCGGCCCTGAAATTCCGCCGTCCTTGCGCACGCGCCAGAAGTGCACCGCCATCAGGAACCCGATGACCAGCGGCAATGCGACACAGTGCAGCACGTAGAACCGGAGCAAGGCGCCCTCACCGACGATCGTGCCGCCCAACAGCGCGAACCGCGCATCCGCGGCGGCGTGTATCAACCGCACGTCGCCCAGCGCCAGCAGCGCCGCACCGGGGCCCTCGTACCCCAGGAACGGCGTCGCCCGCGCCATGTTGGACCCGACGGTGATCGCCCAGATCGCCAGCTGGTCCCACGGCAGCAGATAGCCGGTGAACGACAGCAGCAGGGTCAGCACGAGCATGATGACCCCGATGTTCCAGTTGAACTCGCGCGGCGGCTTGTACGACCCGGTCATGAACACCCGGAACATGTGCAGCCAGACCGTAATGACCATCGCATGGGCGCCCCAGCGATGCATTTCGCGCATGATGCCGAGCGGCACATGCTCGCGCAGGCTCACGATGTCCGCGTAGGCGTATTCCAGGGTCGGCCGATAGTAGAACATCAACAGCAGCCCGGTGAAGGTCAGCTGCAAGAACAGGAAGAAGCTGATCCCCCCCATGCACCACGTATAGCGGAGCCGGACGCCAGACTTGCGGAGCCGAACGGGGTGCAGGTGCAGAAAGACGTTCGAGAGCATGACCAGCACCCGGTTCCGATCATTGATCGGCGCGGTGTGCCGGAAGATCGACGTCCAGATCTGGGTTTCGGTGAGCCAGTCCCACGCGCGCACGAACGCCGGGTCTCTCGGTGCAATCGTCTTCGTGTCTGCCATGGTCGCCTACGTCGCGAGAAAGGCCTCCGGGTCGGTCCACTGCCCGAGCTCTTCTTGAAATTTCCGGCTCTTGTCGACCAGAATCTGGCCGTCCTCCTGCAGCACGATGCGCGCCCGCTCCAGCGGCCGCGGCGCCGGACCCTCGAAATTGATGCCGGTTGGGCGGAACCCGCTGCCGTGGCACGGGCACTTGAACTTGTTCTCCGCCGACAACCAGTTGGGCGTACACCCCAGGTGCGTGCACACCGAGATGAGCGCGTAGAACCCAGGCACCTCGTGCGTGTAGTCGCTGGTGGTGCGGATGATCCACACACCCTGCCGGTCCTTGAACCGCTCATCCACCCCGTCCCCGTATTCCTCCGGAAAGCCGACCGGGAACTGTAGCGGCGGTTCGTTGAGCACGTTCGGGAACATGAAGCGGCCTGTCGCGGCGAGACACCCCGCCGATGCCGCGGTGAACGCCCCCCAGGCGAGCCCCATCCAGCCGCGCCGGCCCATCAGCGGCGACGTGTCGTCGTCGGAGACCGGCTTCTTTCTCGCCGCCGGGCGCGCCGCGGCAGTCGTGGTGCGGCCCGCCAGCCTCGCGTCGTTCGTGGCCGCCGCCGGTGTCGAGGCCGATGTCGCGGCCGCAGCCGGTACCGGCGTGTCCGCCTTGTCTCGAGCGGGTGGGGCCTTCGGTTCCTCAGCCATCTCTGTGTCCCATCTTCACCTAACAGGTGTACCCGCACCGGTGCGGGTGCACCCGAGCCCGTATCCTACTGCCGCTCAGCGACATTGCGACTGATCGGGGACGGCTCGAGGGCATCGAGCGTCTCCATGGCCGCCTGTCGCACCTTCAAGCTCGGGTCCGCGTCTGCAAGCGCGGCCACCGGCGCCCGGAGGTTCTCACCGAGGCTGATCGCGCCGAGCGCCGCCACAGCTTGCAACCCGCTGATCATCACGTCGCTCACCGGGTCGGCCAGGGTCCCCGACGGTGTCACCTGACGCGTGACGTAGTCCCGGTCGAGCATGCGACGGAGCACCGTGACGCCACGCCCGTCACCATGACGCGCAAGCGACACGGCGGCGTTCCACTGCACATCCGGCACCGGATCGTCGAGCGCGGCACGCAACGTCGTGTGTGACCCGTCGTCGGGCAGCACCCCGAGCGCGTACACCGCCATCTTGCGCACACCCGGGTCCTGGGCGCCGAACATCCCGACGATGTGCGGCACCACCGTCTCCTCGCCTAACAAGGCCAGCGCCCAGATCACGCTGATGACCGTTTCGCTGTCCGGGTCGTCCAACGCGGCGCTCAGCGCGGCCACCGTCTCCGCCGGCGGAGACTCGAGTCGTCCGAGCGCCAGCGCGAGATACCGCCGCACGCGTGGGTCGTCGCCCGTGGAGTCGACGAACGCCTGGACCAGCGCAAGGCCAAGCCCCGGAAACTGCGCCTCGGTCTCCGGCTCCGCCATGATCCGCGCCAGCTCGTAGGCGGCCGGCCACCTCCGGTCGCGTCCGCCCGTGCGTATCTCGTTCAGATACTCCTCGGGCGAACGCTCGTCGGCCACGATCAAACGGAACCCGCCGTAAACCGCCACGACGACCGCCACCACCGCGAGAGGGATCAGGAAGAACTGGACGGAAAGAGCAGGCGCGACGGCAAGCGGACCATCAGTGCGCGCGGGCTCGCGCTCGCCGAGCTTCTGCATCAGTGCGTCTGGGAAAGCCGGCAGCGGACAGACAACAGGTCAAGCAGCATCAACGCCAAAGAACGGGCGGATGGTACTATGCTTCACCGCACAGGTCAAGCCGACCCCTACGTTACCCGCTCCGTCCCAGGGCCTAGGGCCCGGTCAAGAATAACTTCACGTTTGTGGCCGCCGATCCATCCCGTCTGGCGGCGTTCCTCGTCGGTCGAATACTGCCGATCTGCTCCCTCCTCGCGCCTGGCAATGACCGGGCGCGGCATGCGCACGACGCCCCAACAATGCGACCCGATGCTTGACCGGACCCTTATGACAGTGGCCGCTCGGCGTCTTCAGACCCGGGGCAGCGTCACCTCGCGCTGCGCCTGATACTTGCCCTTCTTGTCCGCGTACGACGTCTCGCAGCGTTCATCGCTCTGGAAGAACAGTACCTGCGCGATCCCCTCGTTCGCGTAGATTTTTGCCGGCAGCGGCGTGGTGTTCGAGATCTCGAGGGTGGCGGTCCCCTCCCACTCCGGCTCGAACGGGGTGACGTTCACAATGATGCCGCAGCGGGCATAAGTCGACTTTCCGAGACACAACGTCAGCACGTCCCGGGGAATCCGGAAATACTCGATCGTCCGGGCGAGCGCGAACGAGTTGGGCGGAATGATGCAGACATCCGCCTGGACATCGACGAACGAGCGCGGGTCGAAGGCCTTCGGGTCGATGACGGTGTAGTTGATGTTGGTGAAGATCTTGAATTCGTCAGCCACCCGGATGTCATACCCGTAGGACGACAGACCGAACGACACGACACCCTCGCGCACCTGGCTCTCGACGAACGGCTCGATCATCCCGCCCCGGGCCATCTCCTTGATCCATCGGTCGGACTTGATGCTCATAGGGACCCTAGACGCACAGACTTCGGAAAACGGTGCCTGACCCTGGCTGCAGGCTTCTTCTGTCTCCTGCCTCCTGCTGGGTCGACCTCTCTAGCCCAGCTCGACGCTGCGGAAGAAATACCCGAGCTCGAACGCCGCCGTCTCCGGCGCATCGGAGCCGTGCGTGGCATTGTGCTCGATCCCGGTCCCGAACTCTCGTCGCAGCGTCCCGTCGTCCGCCTTCGCCGGGTCGGTGGCGCCCATCAGCGTCCGCCATCGGGCGATCGCGTCGGGCGCCTCGAGCGCCAGCACGACGACCGGTCCGGACGACATGAACGTCGTGAGACTGCCGAAGAACGGACGCTCGCGATGGACCGCATAGAATCCCTCCGCGTCCGTCTTGGTCAGTCGCACCAGCCGCATCCCGCGCAGGCTGAACCCGGCCTCTTCGATCCGCTGCAAGATCGCGCCGGTGTGCCCGGCCGACACCGCGTCCGGCTTGATAATCGCGAATGTGCGTTCCATACGTCTCCGTCCGTCGCGTCAGCGTACGGTCGGGTGTCTCGACCCGAACGCATCCGGTCGGCGATACACCACGCGAGGCCGCCGAACGCAACCCGTGGATCACCGACGGAGGTGGTGGGCGGGGCTTGAGCCTAGCAGAAGCTTTACTCACAGCCCCGCTACGCGAGGCCTAGACATCTCCGCGGGTTATGAAAACGTGCTTCACACGTTACAACGTCACCCCTGGAAGATATCTAGGCGAGACTCTCCATGATCTCGGTCAGCACCGCTTTCGACGGGCGCACTCGGTCCTCGGGCAGCGAGGCCAGCGGTTCGTCCACCAGGTTCAGCGTGGTCAGGAAGTCGTCGGCCGCCGGTTTCACGTAGATGAGACCGGTGGCGAACTCGCCGCGCTCGTGGGTGTCGTGGAGCACCCCCAACGCCTGCATCTTATCGGTGGGGTCGTAGCTCTCGGCGAGCTTCTTCAGATAGAGCCGCGACCCGTCGTGAAGCGTCACCTCCTGGGTCTCGCCCGGCTCATAGTCGACGGAGATGTCCTCGAAGTACGGCACGAAGTCGAGCTCCTCCAGCTGGTCGGCGTGACTCTTCACATACGCGTAGCTTTTGGTCGACCCCTCGTGGTCGTTGAAGGTCACACACGGCGACAGCACATCGAGCATCGCCGTGCCACGATGACTGAGCGCCGCCTTCAGGATCGCCGTCAGCTGCTTCTTGTCCCCGGAGAATGACCGCGCCACGAACGTCGCGCCGAGCTGAATGGCGAGCGCGCAGGTATCGATGGGCGGCAGGTCGTTCACCACACCCGTCTTCAGCACGGACCCGACATCGGCGGTCGGCGAGAACTGCCCCTTGGTGAGACCGTAGCATCCGTTGTCTTCGATGATGTAGATGATCGGCAGATTCCGCCGCATCAGATGGATGAACTGGCCGATGCCGATCGCCCCGGTGTCACCGTCGCCGCTCACACCGATCGCCACAAGGTTCTTGTTGGCGATCAAGGCGCCGGTGCCGACCGATGGCATCCGGCCATGCACCGTGTTGAAGCCGTGCACGGACCCGAGGAAATACGCCGGGCTCTTGCTCGAGCAGCCGATACCGGACAGTTTCACCAGCTGCGTGGGTTCGATGCCCATCGCGAAGCACGCGTCGATGATTCGCTCCGAGATGGCGTTGTGCCCGCACCCGGCACACAGCGTGGTCTTGCTGCCGCGGTAGACGGGAAGCTCGAGTCCGATCCGGTTGATCTTCTTCTTCTTCAGAGATTGTGTCGCTGTCGCCACGATACGTCCTTTGCTGTGCGTGTCTGTTCTAGCGACGCCGCGCCTCAACCCGCCCAGACAACGGACGGGTCACGCGGTACGTCGCTATTCGCCGCCAACCCCCGCATCGCGCGGGACCAGCTCATCGGCCTCCGAGAACTCGACCCGGTAGCCCTCCTGAATCAGGATGTCGTCGGTGATGGTGCGGGCGTCGATCGACTGGCCGTTGTAGTGCAGGACGCTCCGAAGCCGTCCGGCCAGCTCGGGTCGCAGATCGGTCCGCATCAGGGTGACCATCTGCGCATCCCGGTTCTGCTCGACCACATACACACGGTCGTGGCGCTCGATGAACGACGCCAACGCGGACCGGAACGGATAGGCCCGGTGCCGGTAGTACGAGGTCTGCAGGTCCGCTTCGTCGCGGAGCTGGTCGCGACTCTCGACCACGGCCCAGTGCGTGGTACCGTACGCGATGATACCGACCCGCGCCTTGCGATTGATCTCCACGACCGGGGCCGGCAACCAGTTGCGAAAGGTCTCGAACTTGCGCATCAGCCGGTCGACGTTCCTCTGATAGTCGTCGGCCCGCTCGCTGTACTGCGCCGACTCGTTGTGACCCGAGCCGCGGCAGAAATAGGCCGGCATCGAGCGGCCGGGCACCGACCGGTAGGGAATGCCATCGCCATCCACGTCCCGATACCGACCGAACCGTCCGATCCGCTCGAGGGTCTCCTCGTCGAGCACCTTGCCCCGGTCCATCGGCTTGGCGGGGTACTCGAACGGCTGGGTCATCCACTGATTCATCCCGAGGTCCAGATCGCTCAGCACGAAGACCGGTGTCTGAAACCGCTCAGCCAGATCGAAGGCATTGACCGCCATCGAGTAGCACTCTTCCGGTGAGCACGGGAACAAGAGCGGATGGCGGGTGTCCCCGTGGGACAGGAACGCCGTCGACAACACGTCTCCCTGTGCGGTCCGGGTCGGCAACCCGGTCGACGGCCCCACGCGCTGGACGTCGAAGATGACCGCCGGGACCTCGGCGTAGTACGCAAGACCGACGAACTCGCCCATGAGCGAGATCCCGGGCCCCGACGTCGAGGTCATCGACCGGGCTCCGGCCCAGCCAGCGCCGATCGCCATCCCGAGTGCCGCGATCTCATCTTCTGCCTGCACGACGGCGAAGCTGGCCTTTCCCGTCTCCTTGTCGACCCGGTACTTGCGAAGATAGTCGATCAGCGTCTCGCAGAGCGACGACGACGGCGTGATCGGATACCAGGCGACGACGGTCACGCCGGCCATCATGCAGCCGATGGCGGCGGCGGCGTTGCCATCGATGAGGATGCGCCCCCCATTCTCGTCCATCGACTCGATCCGATACGGGTCCCGCTTCTCCAAGTGCTGCTCCGCGAAGGCGTACCCGACATCGAGCGCCTGCCGGTTGAGGGCCACGACCTTGACCTTGTTCCCGAACTGCTTCCGGAGCGCGATCTCCATCTGGTCGAGATCAACCCCGAGGAGTCGCGACAACACGCCGTCATAGATCATGTTGCGGATACGACGGCGCATCTTGACGTCACGGGTCACCTCAGCGACGAGCCTGTCGAACGGCACCGGATAGAACACCAGGTCGCTGCGTACGCTGTCCAGCTTGAGCGATTCGTCGTAGACGACCATGGAGTCCGCATCGAGATTCAGGGTATCCTCTCGCGCCGTCTCTGGATTCATGGCCACGAGGACTTCAGTTTTCTTTTTCCACCCGATGTAGCCGTCCTTGTTGGTCCGAATTGTGAACCAGGTCGGCAAACCGGCGATGTTCGACGGGAACATATTTTTGCCCGACACCGGCACACCCATCTGAAAGATCGCACGGAGCAGCACCAAATTGGCCGTCTGGCTACCGGAGCCGTTGACCGTCGCGACCTGGATACTGAAATCGTTAACAACGGGTTCAACGGATGCTGATGGAGCTGGACGCTCTTCGACGGCGACGTCGGACGCGGGCATGCAGAGTCCTCAGGGTGATGTGGTATTGGGTGGGTGGACTGGCACGATGATGGTGTCCTCAAACGGAACACGCGTAACCATCCCAGTGTATCACTGTTGGTTGGGGTTCCCGGAACGACGTTCGTACCGCGCCGGCGGTGTGATTTCGGTCATATGCCTGACTGCCAGGGCAGTATTCGACCCCGCTGAGCAGAAGCCGAGCACCGGCCCTGACGGGATGCATCTGCGGCCGCATGCTGCCGTGTTCCTGCAACGGCCCACCACGCCGAACATCATCACGACGAGAGCAGGCGGAATCGACCTCACGCTGCATCCGATGCGATGGCAGCCGCGACCGCCGTACCGATGTCGGACGGGCTCTGTACCACCCGCACCCCGGCGGCCAGCAGCGCCGCCATCTTCTCTGCGGCCGTGCCCTTTCCCCCCGAGATGATCGCCCCGGCATGTCCCATCCGCCGACCGGGCGGCGCCGTCTGGCCGGCGATGAACCCCACGACCGGCTTGCGCACATGGTCACGGATGAACGCGGCGGCGTCTTCCTCGGCAGTACCGCCGATCTCACCGATGAGCACGACGGCCTCGGTCGCCGCATCCTGCTCGAACAGACGCAGGGTGTCGATGAAGCTCGTGCCGATCAAGGGATCTCCGCCGATCCCGATGCAGGTCGTTTGCCCGAGCCCGAGCAGCGTCAACTGGTGAATCGCCTCGTAGGTCAACGTGCCGCTCTTCGACACGACGCCGACCCGGCCCTCGAGGCAGATGTGCCCGGGGATGATGCCGACCTTGGCCTGGCCCGCCGAGATCAGACCCGGGCAGTTCGGCCCGATCAGACGACTGTCCCGACCGTCGAGAAACCGCAACGCCCGCATCATATCCAAGGTGGGGATCCCCTCGGTGATGCAGACGATCAGCGCGACCCCCGCGTCTGCCGCCTCCATGACGGCATCGGCGGCGACCGCGGGCGGCACGAAGATGACCGACGCGTTCGCACCGGTCTCCCGGACGGCCGACTCGACCGTGTTGAAGACCGGAACACCCTCGTGCGTGCTGCCGCCCTTGCCCGGGGTCACACCGCCCACGACGGTGGTGCCATACTCGGCCGCCTGCCGTGCGTGAAACGACCCCTCGCGCCCGGTCAGCCCCTGAACCACTAGCCGCGTCTGTGGGTCGATCAGAACCGCCATGTCAGTGAGACATCCTTGCCCTCACCCCGACCCCCTCCCAGGGCGAGAGGGAGGCACTGGAGTGCTCTTGCTAGCTGCAAGCTCGACGACCCGCTGCGCCGCCTCGCCCATGCTGTCGGCCGTGGTGAAGTTCAGCCCGCTGTCACGCAATATCCGTCTGCCTTCGTCGACGTTCGTGCCTTCCATCCGGATGACGACCGGCACGCGCACCCCAAGCTCGGTGACCGCCGCGATGACCCCGTCCGCAAGCACGTCGCACCGGAGGATCCCACCGAAGATGTTGATGAGCACCGCGCGCACCTTGGTGTCCGACAACAGGAGGCGAAAGGCGTTGCGAATCTGTTCCGCGTTGGCACCCCCGCCGACATCGAGGAAGTTCGCCGGCTCGCCGCCGGCCAGCTTGATGATGTCCATGGTGGCCATGGCGAGACCGGCGCCGTTGACCATGCACCCGATGGTGCCGTCGAGCCGGATGTAATTGAGCCCGTGCTGTGACGCCTCGACCTCCAGCTCCTCTTCCTCGGCCAGATCCCGCAACTCGCCCAGCGCCGGATGCCGGAACAGCGCGTTGTCATCGAGCGTCACCTTCGCATCGAGCGCCAGCACGTCGCCGGCCCCCGTCACGACCAACGGGTTGATCTCGATCAGGGACGCGTCGACGGCGTGGAACACCGTGGCGACACTCTGCATCAGCGCCGCCGCCTTGCGGGCCACCGGCCCGGTCAGACCGACGGCATAGGCCAGACGTCGCGCTTGGAACGCGGCCAACCCGATGCCAGGGTCGATGTGCACCTTGTGGATTAGCTCCGGCGTCTGGGCCGCCACCTGCTCAATGTCCATCCCCCCCGCGGCGCTCGCCATCATCAGGGGTCGTTGCGCTGCCCGATCGATCAAGAGACCGAGGTAGAGCTCGCTCGCGATATCGAGCCCCTCTTCGACCAGAAGCCGGGACACGCGCTGCCCTCCGGGACCGGTCTGCGCGGTCACCAGCGTCATCCCGAGCATCTCGCCCGCAATCCGGGCCGCGTCCTCGGCGGTCTCGACCAGCTTGACGCCACCGCCTTTTCCGCGCCCGCCGGCGTGAATCTGGGCCTTCACGACCACCCGCCCTCCGAGACGGCGTGCGGCGTCCCCAGCCTCGGCAGCCGAAGAGACCGCCTCACCCTGCGGGATGCCGACGCCGTGCCGCGCGAGCAGCGCCTTGCCTTGGTATTCGTGAATCTTCACATTCCACAAGGAGACAGGAGGCAGGAGGCAGGAGATCGGTTCTCCGACCTGCTTCCTCGGATCGGCCGACGTGAAAAGAAGGTGGCGAAGCCCTCCGGCTTTTCCTGTCTCCTGTCTCCTGTACGACGTTCCGTCTAGAGCCCCAGCGCGCTGACGAGCTCCTTGACCGAGGCCGCCGACCTGTCGAGCGCCGCCTGCTCGTCGGCTTCGAGCCGGATCTCGATGATCTGCTCGGCCCCGCCCGCACCCAGCTTCACCGGCACCCCGACGAACAGATCACGGATGCCGTATTCACCCTGTAGAAAGACCGCGCACGGCAGTATCTTCTTTTTGTCCTTCAGAATTGCCTCCACCATCTGGACCACGGCGGAGCCCGGCGCGTAGTACGCGCTCCCGCTGCCCAGCAGTTTGACAATCTCGGCGCCGCCGTTCGCCGTGCGGGTGACGATCGCATCGATCGTCGCGGTGTCGAGCAGCTCGGTGATCGGAATGCCAGCCACCGTGGAGTACCGCGGCAACGGCACCATCGTGTCCCCGTGCCCACCCAGCACGAACGCGTGGGTATTCTCCACCGACACGCTTAGTGCCTCGGCGATAAAGGTCCGCATCCGCGCCGAGTCCAGCACGCCGGCCATCCCGACCACTCGTTCTCGTGGAAATCCGCTCTCGCGGTAGACCACCTGGCACATCGCGTCCAGCGGATTCGTGACCGGGATGATGATGCAGTCGGGCGAATGCGTGACGACCTCGGTGGTGACCGCCTTGATGATGCCGGCGTTCTTCTGCAGCAGGTCGTCGCGGCTCATGCCCGGTTTTCGCGCAAGACCGGCCGTGATCACGACCACCGCCGAGCCGGCCGTGTCCGCGTAGTCGTTGGTGCCGAGCACGCGCGCATCCGATCCCTCGATCGGACAGGCCTCGAGCAGGTCGAGCCCCTTGCCTTGGGGCACCCCCTCGAGGATGTCCAGCAGCACCACATCCGCGAGCTCCTTGTCGGCGATGCTCCGTGCCGTCGTTGCGCCGACGTTCCCGGATCCGATGACGCTGACTTTTCGATTCATGACGTCCGTTGCTCCCTTCAACTGATGTCGGTGCCACTCGCGGCTCAGGGCCCGCGCAAGAATAACTTCCCATTTTCGACCGTCGATGCATCCCGTCTAGCGGCGTTGCTCGTTGGTCGAATACTGCCCGTATGCTCCCTCCTCGCGCATGGCACTGGCCGGGCGCGGCATGAGTACGACGCCCCAAAATGGAAACTTATTCTTGCGCGGACCCTAAGTTGACGATCGCGGCGCCGGCGTACTCCGACGTCTTGAGGAACACACGCAGTTTTAGGGCACGTCCCCATGACGCGATGCAAGATCTTCACAGAAACTGTGGAAAACCTTGTGGAAAAATGTCCCCCTGGCAGCGAGTGCACCGCGCCAACCGGGGACTTCTAGCAGTTTGCACCATCGTGGTGCGGCAGGCCTGCTGTGACCCGGCCTCCGCACGCGGCCGCCCATTATACTGTACGGTCTTGGTGCGGCTGCGGGCGCTTGCGATCGGACGGCGCGCACCGTGTGTTCACTGCTCGAACACGATCACGCACGCCTCGGACGACACACATCGAGGCACGCCAGACTCATGAAAATCGTGATTGCCGATCCGCTGCCGTCGTCCGCGACCGACCTGCTTCGGGACGAGGGCTGGAACGTCGATGCGCAGACCGATCGCACCGCCGAAGAGCTTCACGCCACACTCGCCGACGCCGACGCGCTGATCGTCCGCAGTGCCACCCGTGTCGATGCCGACCTGATCGCGAGGGCGCCCGGATTGAAGGTGATCGCCCGCGCCGGCACCGGCGTCGACAACGTGGATGTCGATGCCGCCAGTGCCGGCGGCATTCTGGTCGTCAACGCGCCGGGCGCCAACAGCGTCAGCGTCGCCGAGCATGCCTTTGCGCTGCTGCTGGCGTCAGCCCGATCGATCGCGCAGGCCGACGGCCAGATGAAGGCCGGCCGCTGGGAGAAGAAGCGGTTGATCGGAACCGAGCTTCTGGGCAAGACGCTCGGGGTCGTCGGTCTCGGTCGGATCGGCCGGGAAGTGGTGCACCGGGCCCATGCCTTTGGCATGCGGACCATTGCGCACGACCCCTTCATCGCCAGTCAGGTCGCGGCCGACCTCGACGTCGAGCTGCTGGAGCTTGACGAGCTGTGCACCCAGGCGGACTTCATCACGCTGCACCTGCCGTCAACCGGCACCCGACCGCTCTTCGACGCCGAACGGCTGTCACGCTGCAAGCCCGCCCTGCGGATCATCAACACGGCACGCGGCACGCTCATCGACGAGGCGGCGCTGGCCGACGCGATCGAGCAGGGCATGGTCGGCGGGGCCGGGCTGGACGTGTTTCAGACCGAGCCCCCCAGCGACACGCGTCTCACCAGCCTGCCGCAGGTGGTCTCCACGCCGCACATCGCCGGGTCCACACGTGAGGCGCAGGAACTGGTCGGTCTCGAAACCGCCACGTGTGTGCGCGACTTCCTGCGCGCGGGGGTCGTGCGCAACGCCGTGAACTATCCATCGCTCGCACCCGAGGAGCTCCGCAGGATCCAGCCCTACGCGGTGCTGGCACAGCGGCTGGGCGCGTTCCTCGGCCAGATCTCGACCGGCCGGATCGAGACCGTGGCGATCCGGTATTACGGCGAGCTCGCCGAGGGAAACAACGAGATCCTGGTTGGCGCCACCTTGGTGGGCTTCTTCGGCACAGTGCTGTCGACCAACGTCACGCCGATCAACGCCCGGGCGCTAGCGAAGGAGCGCGGCATCGAAGTCATCGAGTCGCGCAGCACGCGCCCCCGCAACTTCACCAGCCTGATTTCCGTCAAGCTGCATACGAACGACGGCGAGCGCTGGGCCGAGGGTGCGCTGTTCGAGCAGGCTGGTCCACGGCTGGTCCTGCTCGACGGGGTCAGGATCGAGGCGCCGCTCGAGGGCACGATCGTGGTCATTCGCAACAACGACCAGCCGGGTGTCATCGGAGCGGTCGGGACGATTCTCGGACGCCGGCGAATCAACATCGCGACCTTCGCGCTCGGCCGCGGATCCACCGGAGCCGTGGCGGTGGTCAACATCGATCGCGAGGGTGCGGACGACCCACAGGTCACCGATGACGTCCTCGACGAGATCCGCGCCGTGCCCGCCGTGCAGCAGGTGGCGGTGGTTACCGTCTGACGCTCGCAGGAGACAGGAGTCAGGAGAAAACCTGAGGGCTTCGCCTGATGCTGGTCAACAATCAAACTTGGCGCACCTGCGACGAAGCACCCACTCGCTTGGAGCGCCCAAAGCCTCTAGCCCACAGCCCATAGCCGTCAAGGCCGGGCGACGAAAGCGCAACGGGAGACCGGGGTCGCCTACGGCAGCGTGAGGCGGAGCGGGGTGCCGTCGCGCAGGTCGAGCAGCTCGACGGCGTCGTCGGTGACGCCGCGCACCTGAAACCGGCCCATCACCTCATCGCCGACGCGGGCGAGAAAGACACGTCCGTCGGCGGAGAGGATCGCCGTTCGGCGGCGACCGTCGGACGTGCGCTCGATGCCGATGCCGGCGAGCAACACGGCCGGCGGCTCGGGCGCCACGCTGTCGACCACCGACAGCGCGGGTGCGGGCGTCGCCGCCATCTCCGACGGCGGTGGACTGGTCGCAGGGGTACGGGCCGTGAGCGTGAATGGGTTCCGCGCCGGTTCGCGCGGACGCGGCGCCTTCTCGAGCCAAGCGGACAGACGCGCAACCTCCCGCTCGAGGTCCAGCCGGGCGGGTGCCGGCGTCAGGGACTGCGCCGGCGTCACCCCGACGCCGATCGGGCTGTCGCTCACAGGCACCGGCACCGTACCCGCCGCTGACGACAGCCAGGCCGCCAGCACCGCCACACCGCCCGTCAACACCGCCACACGCGAAGAGGTCATAGTCGTCAGGATCCATCGTACTACCCTTTGACCGCGTCGCGCATCGGCGCCTGCACACCGTTGCACCCCTTCTGCCTCCGGCGTCGCGCGTCGACCGGGTCCTCACCGTGCGGTACCGTAAAGCGATACGACATTCTGTGTTAGCATTCTCCGTGCACCCTGCGACCAGGCTTCCCCGCACATCCACCGCAGCCTCCGCCCGAGTCATCGCTATCATCCCCGCCCGTTACGCCTCGACCCGGCTGCCCGGCAAGCCGCTCGCCGACATCGGTGGCCGACCGATGGTCGAGCATGTCTATCGCCGCGCAGAGGCGGCGGCGCTGGTCGAAACCGTCGTGGTCGCCACCGATGACGAGCGGATCGCGAGCGCCGTCGCCGCCTTCGGCGGCCAGGTGCGAATGACGCGCGCAGATCACGCCAGCGGCACCGACCGCCTCGCTGAGGTCGCCGACACCCTGGCCTGCGATGTGGTCGTCAACGTGCAGGCGGACGAACCCTTGATCGAGCCGCACATGATCGACGCCGTCGTCGCCGCCTGTCTGAACGATCCGGTGGTCGTCATGTCGACGTTGCGGTGTCGCATCCGAGATACCGCGGACCTCCAGGACCCTCACGTCGTCAAGGTCGCGGTCGGCCGGGACGGCTATGCGCTCTTCTTCTCGCGCGCCGCCATCGGTCTCGACCCGGTGAGCGGACACGGACCCGCGGCGCCTCCGGTGTTCAAGCACATCGGTCTGTACGCCTACCGGCGTCCGTTCCTGCTGACCCTGAGCCGGCTGGAGCCGACGCCGCTCGAACGCGCCGAACGGCTCGAGCAGTTGCGTGTGCTCGAGCACGGCTATCGCATCATGACCACCGAAACCGAGCACGACCCGATCGGCGTCGACACACCGGCGGACCTCGAACGCGTGCGTGGTCTCGTGGCGGCCGGAGCCCCTGTATGAGTGAACCGATTCTCAACGGCAACGGCCGTCCCGTGAAGTTCATCTTCGTCACCGGCGGGGTCGTCTCCTCGCTTGGCAAGGGGCTGGCGGCGGCGTCGATTGGCTGTCTGCTCGAGGGTCACGGCTATCGTGTCACGCTGCAGAAACTCGACCCCTACGTGAACGTGGATCCCGGCACGATGAGCCCATATCAACATGGCGAGGTCTACGTCACGGACGACGGCACCGAGACCGACCTCGATCTCGGGCACTACGAGCGCTTCACCGACGCGGTCACGACCAGGAACCACAACTGGACGACGGGCAAGATCTACTTGTCGGTCATCCAGAAGGAGCGTCGGGGGGACTACCTCGGCGGTACCGTGCAGGTCATTCCCCACATCACGAACGAGATCAAAGACTGTATTCGCGCCGTCGCCACCGACGTGGATATCGTACTGGTCGAGATCGGGGGGACCGTCGGAGACATAGAGAGCCAGCCGTTTCTCGAAGCAATCCGCCAGTTCCGGCAGGACGTCGGGCGGGTCCACACGCTCTACGTCCACTTGACGCTGGTCCCCTTCATCGGCGCGGCAGGCGAGCTCAAGACCAAGCCGACCCAGCACAGTGTCCGCGACCTCCGGTCGCTCGGCATTCAGCCGGACATCCTGCTCTGTCGCACCGACCGCTTCCTGCCGACCGAGATCCGCCGCAAGATCGCGCTGTTCTGCGATGTCGACGAAGACGCGGTGATCACAGCCAAGGACGTGCCGAGCATCTACGAGGTCCCGCTGGTCCTGGGAAACGAAGGCCTCGACCGCCAGATCCTCCGCCGGCTGCAGCTGCCCGACTCGGAGCGCACGATGAGCGAGTGGGAGACGCTGGTCGACGGCATCCGGCATCCGACCGATCGGCTGGCCATTCACATCGTCGGCAAATACGTCGGATACGAAGACTCCTACAAGAGTCTGAACGAGGCGCTGTATCACGGCGGGTTCCGGCACCGGCTGGCCATCGACATCCAGTGGGTCGAAGCCGAGGCGCTCGGGTCGGACGACGGCGCGCATCTGCTCGACGGCGCCGATGGTGTGCTGGTCCCCGGCGGCTTCGGCGACCGCGGCAGTCGCGGCATGATGCGGGCGGCCCGCATTGCGCGCGAAGAGAGGATCCCGTATTTCGGCATCTGCTACGGGTTCCAGTGGGCCGCTGTCGAGTATGCGCGGCACGTCTGTGGGCTCGACGGGGCTGACTCGACCGAGTGTGAGCCGGACGCCGCCCACAAGATCATCTACAAGCTCCGAGATCTGCTCGGTGTAGACGACCTGGGTGGCACCATGCGGCTCGGCACCTACCCGTGTCAGCTGAGCCCCGGCTCGCTGGCGCAGCGCATCTACGGGACCGACGTGGTCGACGAGCGCCATCGGCACCGGTACGAGTTCAACCGCACCTACGAGCGCGTCCTCACCGAGCATGGGCTCGTCATCTCAGGGCAGTCCCCGGACGGCAAGTTCGTCGAGACAATCGAGCTGCCCGACCACCCCTGGTTCGTCGCGGTCCAGTTCCATCCGGAATTCCGTTCCAAACCGCTGAAGCCGCATCCGCTCTTCGCCGACTTCGTGCGGGCCAGCTACGAGCACAAGGTCGCGACCCGGTCCCCCACCGAGTCGGCCGTCACCCGGTCCCCCGTCCCCGATCCCGCAGGCTGACGCCTTTCAGCAGCCTGCTAGGTATCTATAATGGTCGCGTGCCTGGAGTACGTGTCGGCGACGTGCCGATCGGAGGTGGGGCCCCGCTCGTCTTGATTGGCGGCCCGTGCGTCATCGAGAGCGAAACGCACGCGCTGTCGCTCGGCGGTGCCATCGCCGAGGTGGCGCGGCGTCTCGGCGTGCCCTTCGTGTTCAAGGCATCGTTCGACAAGGCCAATCGCACCGCCGGGCTGTCCTTTCGCGGCCCGGGTCTCGACGCCGGGCTGGCGGCCCTCGCGGCGGTCAAGGAGACGCACAGCGTCCCGGTCCTGACCGACGTGCACGAGGTCCACCAGGTGCCGGCCGTCGCCGAGGTGGCCGACGTCCTGCAAATTCCGGCGTTCCTGTCACGGCAGACCGACCTGATCGTCTCCGCCGCGAACACCGGCCGCGCCGTCAACCTGAAGAAGGGCCAGTTCATGGCGCCCGGCGACATGCGCCACGCCATCGACAAGGTGACCGCCACCGGAAACGATCGCGTCCTGGTCACCGAGCGCGGTGTCAGCTTCGGATACCACAACCTGGTCGTGGACATCCGGGCGTTCCCGCAGCTACGGGCCCTTGGAACACCGGTGGTGTTCGACGTGACCCACAGCCTGCAGCTCCCGGGCGGCGGGGACGGCGTCACCACCGGTCAGTCCGAATACATCGAGCCGCTGGCCGCGGCCGGCGTCGCCGCCGGGGTGGACGCCGTCTTCCTCGAGATCCACGAAGAGCCCGCGCGGGCCAAGAGCGACGCACAGAACGCCCTCCGGCTCGACCGGCTGGAGCCGCTGCTCGAACGGCTGCTGCGGATCGACGCGGCCGCGCGAGGATAGCCCCATGGCAGACAGCAAGGTCTCGTCCACCGCCGCCAGTGTCGACATGCGTGTGGCGCGACAGGTGCTGGAGATCGAGGCGGCAGCCATCGTGGCGCTCGTCGACCGGCTGGACGACCGGTTCGCCGCGGCGGTCCAGATGCTCGACGACTGCACCGGACGGGTCATCGTGACCGGCATGGGCAAGTCGGGCATCATCAGCCGGAAGATCGCCGCGACGCTCGCCAGCACCGGCACGCCGGCGTTCTTTCTCCATCCGGCGGAAGCGGTGCACGGCGACCTGGGTGTCGTCCAGGGGGACGACGTCGTCGTGGCGTTGTCGCACAGCGGTGAGACCGGCGAGATCCTGCGATTGCTCGAGACGATCAAACGGGTGGGCGCCCGCGTCATCTGCCTGACCGGCGCCCCCGACTCCACCCTGGGGCTGGCGGCCGATGTCACGTTGGACTGCCAGGTCCGTATCGAGGCCTGCCCGCTGAACCTCGTGCCGACGGCCAGCACCACCGCCGCCCTGGCGCTCGGTGACGCCCTCGCGATGACGCTGCTGGTCAAGAAGGGGTTCCGCGAGGAGGACTTCGCCAGCCTCCACCCCGGGGGCGGACTCGGCAAGCGACTGTTGCGCGTCGACCGTCTCATGAATACCGGGCCCGACCTGCCCACAGTCGACAGCGGGACCCCGATGCGCGTGGTGCTGCGGGAGATGTCCGACAAGCAGCTCGGCATGACATGTGTGCTCGCCGCAGATGGACGGTTGGCGGGCGTGATTACCGACGGGGACCTGCGGCGCCGGCTCGTCAGTGAGGACCGGTTGGTGGAGCGCACCGCCGGCGACGTGATGACGACCAGCCCGAAGACCATTGCCCCGTCGGCGCTGGCCGTGCAGGCGCTGCACATCATGGAGGCGCAGCGGATCACGTCGCTCGCCGTCGTCGACGACGATGAGCGCGTGCAGGGCGTGGTGCATCTCCACGATCTGTGGCGAACCGAGCTGTTCTGATGAACGAGTCGCTGTGGATGGTGGCGGTATTGGTCGCGCTGTTGCTGGGGCTGTCGGCGGGCAAGGCGTGGGAACGCTACAAGCTGCGCGAAGGCCGCTGGATCGACCGCCGGAAGGCCCGCGAGTCCCTACTCTACATCCTTGGGCTCAACTTCCTGGCCTCCACCCAGCTCGACCTGGCGATCGAAGAACTGACCACCGCGGCGAGAATAGACGGGGACGCGCTCGAGATCCACCTCATCCTCGGCAACCTCTATCGCGAGAAGGGGCAGGTCACGCGTGCGATCCAGATGCATCAGCAGCTGTTGCAGCGACCGAAGCTGACCAAGCTCGAACAGGCCTACGTGCTGCTGTGTCTCGGTCTCGACTTCAGACGCGGCGGGTTCGTGGACCGTGCGCTAGAAACGTTCACCGAGGTGCTGCGATCCGACCCTGACAACCAGTACGCGCTGCTGAACCTCGAGAAGCTGCACGAAGAGCAGCAGCAGTGGCACGAGGCGTACGCCATCCGGCAGCGGCTGGCCGCGCTGGCCGACGACGCGCAGAAACCGAAGCATCAGGCCATTCTGGCGTTCCTCGAAACCCAGCTGGGGCTACAGGCCCTGACCCGAACCGAGGGAACGAAGGCGGTCTCGCGATTCGAATCGGCGATCGAGCTCGACGCCCGCGCCGTACCGGCCTATCTGAACCTCGGCGACGTACAGCGGCAGGAGGGACGACTCGACGAGGCGATCGCGACCTGGAAGCAGGTGATCCACATCGCCCCCGAACGCGCCTACCTCGTCTTCGACCGGATCGAGGCGGTGACCAGCGCCCAGGGTGACACCGAGCGGTTCCCGGCGCTGTGTCACCGGCTGATCGACGCGAACCCGCAGGACTGGCGGGCCCGTCTGGCGCTCGGACGTCATCTCGCGACACGGGGGCAGCCGTCCGAGGCGCTGGACCTGCTGTTCGACTCGCTCGTGCACAACCCGCATGCCATGTCGATCCATCAGGCGATCTGGCAGGCACTGGCGGCGCTCGGTTTCACTGAAGCGCGCGTGCAGCGCTACATGGAGCTGACCCGCGACGCGGTCTTCTATCTCGACCCGCACGTCTGCATGCAATGCCGCTACCGCAGCACCGAACTGCTGTGGCAGTGCCCACAGTGCCACGAGTGGAACACCTTCGTCGAGGAGCGGATGACGTCGGCCGAGAAGAGTGAAGACGACGCACCTTGAGGAACCGGGCGGGCGTGTGCGCCGGGTCGTGCTGACGGGCGGCATCGCGACCGGAAAGAGCTACGTGCTCGACCGGTTTGCCGCGCTCGGCGTGCCGACGACCGACGCGGACCAGCTGGCGCACGCCGCCCAAGCCCCCGACGGTCCGGCGTGGCAGGCGCTGCGCGACCGCTTCGGCGCCGGGATGTTCGACGACCAGGGCCTGCTCGACCGCCCGAAGCTGGGCGCCCTCGTCTTCGCGGACAAGACCGCCCGCGCCGCGCTCAACGCCATTGTGCACCCGCACGTCCGGGTCGCGATCACCCGATGGTTCGTCGACCTCGAGGCGGCCGGAGCGCCGCCGCTCGGAATCGTCGCCATCCCGCTGTTCTACGAGAGCCCGCGCACCCAGGCGTTCCACCGGGTCATCGTCACCGCCTGTCACGACGAGACGCAGTTGGCCCGGGTGGTCGCCCGAGGACTCACTGAGGACGAAGCCGGACAGCGCATCAGAGCCCAGATCCCGACGCCTGAGAAGGTGCGGCGCGCCGACTACACCATCTGGACCGACGGCACCCATGCCGAAACCGATCGGCAAGTCGCGGAGATTTTGCGAAAGCTCAGGGTGGCACTGGCCGACCGTCAGGAGACAGGAGCCAGGAGACAGGAGACAGGAGACTAAGGGCCCGCGCGCGAACAGGTTCCCATTTGGGCCGCCGATCCATCCCGTAGAGGACGGCGCTAGACCATTCCGTACAGGGGTCGAATACTGCCGGCATGCTCCCTCCTCGCGCCTTGCAATGACCGGGCGCGCATGCGTACGACGCCCCCAAAAGGGACCTTATCCTTGGCGGACCTTGAGAACGCGGCTTAACAGCCACCTCTCATCGACAGCTGAGGCGAGCGCTAGTGGGCAGTTCTGGAAACCGCGCAGCCTCCTTCTTCCTCCTGTCTCCTGCCTCCTGCCTCCTGATTACGGCATCCCCTTTCGTGTACCCTTCTGTGGAATTTCGCCGGCATGACGAGGATGGCAGATGGCGTCCACCGCTGAACGGGGCACGTGGGGCTCGAAGGCCGGGTTCATCCTCGCGGCCTCCGGCTCCGCCGTGGGGCTGGGAAACATCTGGGGGTTCCCAACCCGGGTCGGACAGGGCGGCGGCGCCGTCTTCGTCCTGGTCTACCTCCTCTGCATCCTCCTGATCTGTCTGCCGATCATGGTGGCAGAGCTGGTCATCGGCCGGCACGCGCAGCTGGCGCCGGTCGGGTCGTTCGACGCAATCAGACCGAACACTCGCTGGTGGCTCCTCGGGGCTCTCGGAGTGCTGGCCGGCGCGGGCATCCTGTCGTTCTACTCCGTCATCGCCGGCTGGTCGGTCGCCTACATCTGGTTTGCCGCCACGGGCGCCCTGACGGGCGACACCGCGGCGGTCGGGACGTTCTTCGACACGTTCACGTCCAACGGTCCGCTCACCATCGGGCTGACGCTCGTCGTCCTCGGCGCGACCGCGGCCGTGCTGGTCGGCGGGGTCCAGTCCGGCATCGAGCGGGTCACCAAGCTGATGATGCCGGCGCTGATCGTCCTGCTCCTGGTGCTGGCGATGCGCGCGATCACGTTGCCTGGCGCCGCCGAAGGGCTCGCCTACTACCTCAAGCCGGACTTCTCACGCCTGTTCGACCCCGCGGTCATCAACGCCGCGCTCGGGCAGGCGTTTTTCTCGCTCAGCCTGGGCATGGGCGCGATGCTGACGTATGGCAGCTATCTGGGCAAACGCGAAAGCATCATCACCGCGGCCTGCTGGGTCGTGGCACTCGACACCGCCATAGCGCTGCTGGCCGGGTTCATCATCTTTCCGTCCGGCTTCTCGATCGAGGGGTTCGACCCGAGCGCCAGCGGTCCCGGTCTGATCTTTGCCGTGTTGCCGCGGTTGTTCGCCACCCTGCCCGGCGGGCAGCTCTTCGGGGCCGCCTTCTTCATCCTGTTGACGATGGCGGCGCTGACCTCGACGATCTCGCTGCTCGAGGTCCCGGTGGCGCACTTCATCGACGCGCACAAATGGCCGCGCCCCAAGGCGGTGCTGCTCGTGACCACCGTGGTCTTCCTGATCGCGATTCCGTCAGCACTCGCCAACGGCGCGGTCGGCGTCCTCGGCAGTCTACCCGGGCTCGGCACCGACTTCCTGAGCCTGATGGGCGTCATCTGGAATGACTTCGCGCTTCCGATCGGCGGTCTGCTGACCGCGGTGTTCGTCGGCTGGGTGTGGCGGGTGGACCGCGCCATCGAGGAGGTGGAGCTCCACGGTTCGCCGTTTCCGGGCCGCGCCCTGTGGAGCGTCCTGATACGGTGGGTCTGCCCGGTCGCGATCGCCGCCATCATCGTCTCCGCAGTCGTCTCCGCGGTCGCGTCGATGTAGAGCAGAACACGAAGGAGACGGGAGGCAGGAGAAACTGGCCTGTCCGCCGCAGCCGTGGGAAAGGCGGAAGGGCTTTGCCGGCTGTCCGTGGCCCACATCAAGGAGTCCTGGAACATCAGATGAGAGCGAGGGTGGTGTGAACGGATTGACGGAAGGAATCCAGGTCGTCGACGGCTTTGTCTGGCAGCCGTTCGCCATGCCGCTCGTGCTGCTGGTGGTAGGCGGACTGATCACCCTGACGACCGGAGTGGTGCAGATCCGACGGTTCCCTCTCGCAGTGCGCATGGTGCTACGGAGCATACGGGGCGACAGCGCCGGAGAGGGCACGATTACGCAGTTCCAGGCGTTATCGACCGCACTCGCCTCGACCGTCGGCAACGGAAATATCGGCGGCGTAGCGACCGCCATCCTGATCGGCGGACCGGGTGCAATCTTGTGGATGTGGGTCTGCGCCGCCGTCGGGATGGCGACCAAGTACGCCGAGGCGGTCCTCGGTGTCCATCACCGCGTGACGCGAGAGACGGGCGAACTGGCGAGCGGCCCGATGTACTACATCACCGGCGGCGTCCCCCACATGCCTACCGGCAAGGTGCTGGCGACGATGTTCGCCTTTTTCGGAGCCTGTGGGGCGCTGTTCGGCACCGGCAACATGGCCCAGTCCAACACGGTCGCACGCACCTTCGTCGAGGCGGCGCGAACGATAGGGGGTGTCGACGTGCCCATGTGGGTCCCCGGTCTGCTGATCACCGTGGCGGTGGGCCTGGTCCTGCTGGGCGGCATCCACCGGATCGCGGCAGTGGCGGAACGGATCGTCCCCGCCATGATCATCCTCTACGTCGTCTCCACGGTCGCGTATCTGCTGGTCAACCTCGGCCAGGTCCCGGAGGTGTTCTCAGCGATCCTGTCCCAGGCGTTCTCACCCGCAGCGGCCGTCGGCGGGTTCGCCGGAGCGTCGATGGCGCAGGCGATCGCCGCCGGCGTGAGCCGCGGCGTGCTGTCGAACGAGGCCGGCCTGGGCACGGCGCCAATTGCACACGGCATCGCGAAGGTCAAGCACCCGGTCGACCAGGGCCTGGTAGGGATCTTCGAGGTGTTCATCGACACGATCGTCGTCTGCTCTCTGACCGCGTTCGTCATCCTGACCTCGGGGCTCTGGGCCGACCCGGCGTACCAGAACGCGAGCGGCGACCTGACGGCGGCGGCGCTCAGCACCACGATCCCCGGCGCCTCCCTCATCGTGGCCGTCTGCTCATTCCTGTTCGGGTTCTCCACCCTGATCGGCTGGTGCTACTACGGCGAGAAGTGCGTGGAGTTCCTCTTCGGCTCCGGCATCATTAAGCCCTACCGGCTGGCCTTCACGGCGTTGATCATGGTCGGCTCGATGGTCTCGGTACCACTCGTCTGGGCGCTCGGGACACTGCTCAACGGCTTCATGGCCTTTCCCAACCTGATCGGGATGCTGTTCCTGGTTGGTACCGTGAAACGGCTGACCGGAGAGTATTTCGGTGGCGAGACCGCGACCCTCTGAACTCTCACGCCTGCAGACTGCGGGCGCTCAGGACCCGCCTAGCGCGTCCACGTACTCACGGACGCGGCATGCGGGATCGCCGCCTACCAGCAGGTCTGCGATGAGGGCGACCGAGGCGGCGCCGGCCGCGATGACATCGGGTGCCGTGGCCAGTGTGATGCCCCCGATCGCCACCACCGGCCGCGTTCCGACCACCGCACTCGTTCGACGCACCGCCTCCAACCCGACCGCGGCGTGCCCGGTATCCTTGGTTCGGGTGTCGTAGACCGGTCCGATCGCCAGATAGCTCACCGGCTGCCGCACGGCCGCGTCGACCTGCTGCGCATTGTGGGTCGAGACCCCGATGAGGGCCGTCGACCCCAGAAGCCGGCGCGCCGCCTCGATCGGCAGGTCGTGCTGTCCCAGATGCACGCCGTCGGCGCCCGCCATCAGCGCCAGATCACACCGATCGTTCACGATGACCCGCGCGCCGAGGGGCGCCGCCAGCCGGACGATTTCCTGGCACCAGCCGAGTTGGGTCGCCGCATCGACACCCCACGCACGCAGCTGGACGAGACGCGCCCCGCCGTCCAGGTAGGCACGCGCCAGATCGGGGGGCGTCCAACCGGCGCGTGCCGCCACCCCGGCATCCACGATGGCGTACAACCGAGACCAGACGCTCACGGTCACTCGCCGGGGCGGGCCGGAGGGACGAACCGCTCCAGAAACGCGGTCGTGAAGCGGCCCTCGAGGAAATCGGGGTCTCGAAGAATCCGGAGGTGCAGCGGGATGGTCGTCTCGATGCCTTCGATGACCATCATCTCGAGCGCGCGCCGCATCCGGTCGATCGCCTCCGGGCGGTCTCGGCCGTGCGCGATGACCTTCGCCAGCAGCGAGTCGTAGTGGGGCGACACCGTGCAGTCTGCATGCGCGAATGTATCGACCCGGATCCCGGGCCCTCCCGGCACACTGAAGGTGCGGATGAGGCCGGGGCTCGGCGCGAAGGTCTCCGGGTGCTCCGCGTTCACCCGGCACTCGATCGCGTGCCCGGTGAACCGGACATCCGCCTGTCGGAACGACAGCGGTTCCCCGCTCGCGATCCGGATCTGCTCCTTGACGATGTCCACCCCGGTCACCATCTCCGTGATCGGATGCTCCACCTGGAGCCGGGCGTTCGCCTCCATGAAGTAGAAGCGGCTCCGCGCGTCCATCAAGAATTCGAACGTCCCGGCGTTGACATACCTGACCGCCCACGCCGCCTTCGCCACGAGTTTGCCCATCCGCTCGCGCACCCGGTCGCTCAGCTCGAGCGATGGGGTCTCCTCGAGCACCTTCTGGTGCCGGCGCTGCAACGTGCACTCCCGCTCGCCGAGATGCACCGTGGTCCCGCCCTCGTCGGCCAGCACCTGGAACTCGATGTGCCGGGCCTCTTCGACGTAGATCTCCAGATAGACCCGCGGGTCGCCGAACGCCGCCTCCGCTTCGCGACGAGCGGTCAGAAACGCGTCCTCCAGCTCGTCGGCGTCTCCGACGACCCGCATGCCACGACCCCCACCGCCCGATGTCGCCTTGATGATGACCGGGTAGCCGAGCCGCCGCGCCGCCCGACGCGCCGCCTTCACATCCTTGAGCGACTCGGTGCCGGGTATGACCGGCAGTCCCGCTTTCCGCATCGCACGTCTGGCACGCGACTTGTCCCCGAGCAACCGGAGCACGTCGGCCGGTGGTCCGATGAAGGTGATGCGGCAGGCGTCACACGCTTCCGCCAGATACGCGCTCTCGGACAGAAAGCCATACCCGGGGTGAATGGCGTCCGCGCCGGTGATCTCGGCGGCCGTGATGATGGCCGGCACGTTCAGGTAGCTGTCGCGGCTGCGGGCGGGCCCGATGCACACTTCCTGGTCGGCGAATCGCACCGGCAGACTGTGCTCGTCGGCCTGCGAGTGGGCAACGACCGTCTGGATGCCCAGCTCGCGGCAGGCGTAGATGATCCGGAGCGCGATCTCGCCCCGGTTGGCAATCAGGATCTTCTTGAACATGAGGGTGCCAACCCTAAGAAGTCAGGAGGCAGAAGTCAGGAGAAGACCGGAGGACTTCGCCGGCGTCCGCTTCCTAAGGCTCCTCATCTAGGCCCGCCGGATAGCGAACAGGCGCTCGCCATACTGCACCGGCTGCCCGTTCTCGACGAAGATCTCCACCACCTCGCCGGCGTGCTCCGACTTGATGTCGTTCATCAGCTTCATCGCCTCGATGATGCACAGGACATCGCCAGGCTTGACGACATCGCCGACCTCGACGAACGGGGACGCATCCGGTGCGCTGGCTCGGTAGAAGGTGCCGAGAATCGGGGCCTTGACGATCGTCGCGCCCGACTCGCCGGTCCCGCCGCTCACCGCCTCCGCGGTGGCGCTTGCCCGGTTCACATCCTCCGGCCCAGCCGACCGCAGACCGGGCGGCGTCACCACCGGCGTCTCCGCCTTGCGGAGACGGATATGTAAGTCGTCGCGCTCCAGCTCGAACTCGGCCAGATCGTGCGCCCGCATCAATTTCAGAATCTTGTTGATTTCGTCGAAATCCATGATGCCGAAGGAGTCAGGAGACAGGAGGAACCGGAAGACTCCGCCGGCTTCCAGAACTGCCCGCTGCCGCTCGCCTCAGTTCTTCATACGCATCGCTGATAAGCCGAGTTCACGATCCCCGATGCCGCTCATCCCGAGCAGGGCACGAGAACGCGTGGTCGAAGGACGGTCTCCGGTTCCATTAGACCACGAAGAGGTCCAGCGACACGTGGGTCAGGAACTGGTAGCCGTCCGCGGTGACGACGAGGTCGTCCTCGAGGCGCACACCGCCCTGCCCGGGCAGATACACACCTGGTTCGACGGTGAAGACCATCCCCGATTCGAGCCGGACATCCTCGACGTCGTCACCCGACACGGAGGACCCGACCGCCCGCCGGCGTTTCCCGACACGCGGCGCCTCGTGCACCTCGAGCCCGAGGCCGTGCCCGGTCCCGTGATGGAACGCCGCACCGAGGCCCCGCCGCTCGAGCACCGCCCGGGCAGCCGTGTCCACCGCGCTGGCCCGAACACCGGGACCGACGGCGGCGAGCGCCGCCGCGTGCGCCTCGCTGACCGCCTCGTGCCACCCGAGGGCGGCGGGGTCCGGGGTGCCCAGAATTGCCACCCGGGTTAGATCCACGCAGTAGCCGTCGTACACGCCACCGAAGTCCAGCAACACCAGATCGCCGGCCGCGAGTCGGCGCTCACCCGGGCGCGCGTGCGGCAGGGCGGTGTTCGGCCCACCGGCGACGATCGTCTCGAACGCCGGCCCGTCGAACCCGGCGGCGCGGATGGCCCAGTCGATGTCGGCCGCCACGTCCCGCTCGCGTCGGCCGGTCCGCAGACCCGATAGCGTCTCGGCCATCACGCCAGAAATCCGCCGGCCCGCCTCCCGCATCGTGGCCAGCTCGTCGGCGTCCTTCACCTGCCGGAACGATTCGACGAGCCCGGTCGTGCCCCGCAGCGTCACCCCAGACCCGGCGAGACCCCGCTCGAGCCAATCGTGGCGGGCCAGCGTCATGTGCGCCGTCTCGATACCCACCCGGGACACGCCCAAGTCCTTCAGGACGTCGCAGACCGTCTCCTCATATGACGACTCGACCTGCACGAACGTCAGCCCGGCCACGCCGGCCTCGGCCGCCGCCAGCCCCTGGGCCACGGTGGCATATCGGGAATCGGTGATCAGGCAGGCGCCATCCAGCGTGAGGACGACCACGCCGGCACTGCCGCGGAAGCTGGTGAGATAGAAGACGTTGGCCGGGTGGGTGACCAGGAGCGCGTCGAGTCCGTCGTGACTTAGTCGGGCGCGAAGCGCCGATCGGCGGTCGCGTAGGAGATGCACCGGACATCCTGCCGTGAGGTCATCGTCGCTGGCGATACGAGCGTCTGGAATCACCGGAAGATGTCCAGTCCCCAGGGTGCGCGGCTATGTGGTGAGCAGTCTCGAGACGCCGTGGCCACCGTCCCGTAGAGGGTGTCGACGCGGCGTAGCGATACTGCCGCACGAGGTGTCTAGGGGCTCACGGTCGCGCTTCCCGTATCGGACACACCACCCAGGTCCGTCACCGTCAACTGCACCACGTAGCTCCCGCTGGCGGCGTATGTATGGACAGTGCTGGTGGCGCTGTCGACACAGTAGCAGTTCCGTCCCCGAAGTCCCACAGATACGTCAGACCCGAACCGGTCGATCCACTTGAGTCGAACGTCCCGGATCAAAGCCGGAGACCGTTGCCGTCACCTTGACCACCGCCGTCGTGGTGTTGGTTTCGCCGTCGCTGTCGGTCACCGTCAGCACCACGGTGTAGTCGCCTGCGGTGCTGAAGGTGTGGCTCGTTGTCACACCGGTCCCGGTGGAGCCGTCTCCGAAGTTCCACGCGTAGCCCGTAATCGTGCGTTCGGATGATGCTGTCGATGGGCCGGCGTTGAACTGGACCGCCGTCGTCGTCGTTGGCGCCGCCGGCGAGAAGACGAAGCTGGCGCTCGGCGGGCTGCTCGTCACCGGTGGAAGTGGCGGGGTAACGGTCCCGCTTGGCACCAACCTGATCGACAGAGTGCGCGACAGGGCGCCGGCGTAGTTGTCGCCGACCGGCGTCACCAGGATCTCCACCGCGGCTCCGGTGTCGATGCTGCCCCCGAGCGGTGCGGTGTACGCCGCTAGCGCCTGGCCGTTCGGCCCCGTAACCAGTGTGCGCGCGGAGAGCTGACCGAAGTCCTGCAGTATTCCGCCGAACCGGATCTGTAGCCGGAGCGCCACGTTCGCCACCACCTGCCCCGAACCGTCCCGCGCGAGGATCGTCACGAGCGACTGCGACGCGCCGTCGAGCGGCAGCACATCGGGGCTGGCGCTGAGCGTCAGCGACAGACCCAGCTCCGACGGACCGACGAACGGGTCGGGGGTCGCATCCTGCTGACAGGCCGGCAGCGTCGCCAGCGCCAGCGCCCCCGCGAACAGCGCTACACGCGCACGCATCGACAGGTCGCGCGGCCCGCCCGTGTCGTCCCTCATCGCCCTCGCCATGTCAGTGCTCACTACGTGCCCGGATCCGGGAAGTCGGCAAAGTTGATGCCGATCGTCCCGTCGGCGCTGATCGCCGCGCCGGTCTGGTCGTGCCCAAAGAACGTGATCTCGGCGATGACCGAGATCGCCACGGACCCGCCAAGGTTGCGCAGCGAGATCAGCGGCTGCTCGAGCTTCGCCTGCGTCCGGACGAGCGTGAACTCGGCGGTGCCGATGTCGAGGGTGGTCATCGTCATGCCGCCCTCGAACGCGTAGGGCACGTCCTTCCCCTGTTCGCTGCGCCCGTCGGTCCGCCGATAGACCACGCGGTAGCCGGTAATGGTCACCCAGTTGGCCGACGTGGGCGACGCCGGGTTCTCGGAAGTCCCCGGGGACTTGAACGCCAGCCGGGTCGTGACCCGGGCAATATCCGGAAAGACACCGCCGTTGGTCAGGACGTCAGAGTTCAGCAGCGTGTTGATGGGATCCGCCCCCGAGCCGCCCGGCGCCGCAGCGATCCGCTCGATGACCAGGATCGTCGACGATCGGGACGCCCGCACCAGCTCGTTGCACGACACCGCGCCAAGCAGACACAGCGCCGCACCGACGGCGGCGACCACGCGCGTCACGCGGTTCGTCGGCGGCGACCCGGACCGGGCGCCCGTCAGCCGTCTGTCTTCGCTAGCGTCCCACATGGTTCTCGCTGGTTTCATCTCTCAGCATTCATCATTCATCAACCATCAACGCACGATCCGCGGTGTGATGAAGATCATCAGCTCATCCGTGCGTTCGCTTTGGTCGTTGCTCTTGAACAGCCAGCCCAGCAACGGAATCCGGTGCAGCAGGGGCGTGCGGTTGTTACGCCGGGTCTGGGTGTTCTCGTAGATTCCGCCGATGACGGTCGTCTCGCCGTCACGCACCTGCACCGTGGTCGTCGCCCGCTGCGTCACGATCGGCGGGATCGGGGGATTACCCAGGGCGCGTGCGAAGTCAGGAAAGGAGTTCTCGAGCGTGATCTGCATGATGACGGTGTTGGCGTTGGTGATCTGCGGCGTGACCCGGAGCTGCAGGGCCGCTTCCTTGAACTGCACGGTCACCGTGTTGTTCGCGATGGTCTGATACGGAATCTGGTCGCCCTGCAGGATCACGGCCTCGACGTTGTTCTGCGTCATGACCCGGGGGCTGGAGATGATCGACAGCTCACCCTCGCTCTCGAGCGCCGAGAGGATGACGTCGAGGTTCAGGGCGCCGTTGACCGCCCCCAGCGTGAGGCCGATCGCCGAGGTGGCCCCACCCACACCCAGGTTGACCACGGTCGCCGCGTTCTCGTCCGGCAACGCGCGCGAGTCGAGACCGGACGGTCCCTGACCATCGGTGCCGCCGGCGCGACCGGTGATCCCGCCCCGGCTGGGGAACGCGAACGGCAAGGTGTTGCCGATCTCCTGCGCAACCCGCCCGGTCAGGCCCCATTGCACACCGAGCGCGCGGGCAGAATCGTGGCCGGCCTGGACGATACGTGCCTCGATCTCCACCTGTGGCTCCGCCCGGTCGAGGCTGTCAAGCAGGTCTTCGGCGGCCGTCAGCCGATCCTGGAGGTCCCGGATGATTATCGTGTTGGTCCGCGGGTCGGTGAACACGTCCCCACGCGCCGACAAGGTCGTGTCAGTGATCAACTGCACCAGATCCGCGGCGCGGGCGTAGCTCAGCGACTTTACCAACAGCGCCAGATCCCCGGCCTCCGCCTCGCTCTGTATCAGCTGGGCCCGCGCCTGGGCCTCCTCCCGGAGCCGGTCCACCGAGGCGATCCGCACCACCGTGCCGTCCACCTCGTAGTCGAGCCCGTTCGCTCGCAAGATGATGGCGAACGCCTGGTCCCACGGCACCAGGTTCAGCACCACGTTCACCTCGCCCTGCACGCTCGGGTCGATGACGAGGTTCAGCCCGCTGATCTCGGCGAACACGCGTAGTACGGCGCGGAGATCGATGTTCTCGAAGTTCATCGAGATGATCTCACCGGTGTACTCCTGTTGCTCGGTGAGCGGCTGTGCCGACAAGCGGATGGTGGCCCGGCGCGCCAGCGCGCCGGTGGCCTGACCTGAGCCCCGCAATGGCAGGAACCGCTCGGTCGTCCAGGACGGGACGATCGGCACCGCCGGCGTCTCGGGCGCCACCGTCGACGCCACCGGGGTCACGACGGCCACGGGGGTCACGCCCAGCACGGTATCGGTGTCATCAACCGGCGACGGCAGATCACTGGGTTCGGGAGACAGCAGGAGCGCCACATCCGGGGCCACTGCGCCCACCGCGCCCGGCAGTTGTCGGATCTCCGGCCACACGCGGGCCGGCACGTCACCCGGCACGGGCCGCAACAGCGGCGCGCTGTCGACGGGGAACGACACGGGTCCGTCCAGCCGGGCGAGCGGTGCGAGCGCCGTGACGTCGAAGAATGCGACCCCGGTGGTCGGCGGCGCCGGCGGCGCGGCACCCAATGCGTCCGGCGTGTTCGACCCTGCACCGGTTATGGGCGGTCCCCCTGACGTCAGCTCCGGGATTGCGGCCTCGGCCGTCCACGCGGCGGCCGTCTCCAACGCGGGGTCTCCGCCGATCAGTGCAACCGGGTCGATGGCACGGTCTCGCGGGAACACCACCCGGAGCAGCCGGTCGTCGCTACCCAGGTGTTCGATGTGATAGACCGCGGGGCGCGCCAGATCGAGCACCACACGGGTCAACTCGGGACCGTCTGAGGCCACACGCACCTGCTTCACCGGGTCGATCTCGACGGAGGTGACCGCCGCCGCCTCGCTGCGCAGGTGCGGGAACTCGATGACCAGACGCGGCGGGAGATGCTCGGTCTCGTGAATCCGGCCTGGTGACAAGGCACCGTTCCCGTGCAAGGCCACGCTGATGGCGTGCGGCTCGACCGCGGTCTCGACCGACAAGATGGCGGTGGCCGGCCGGCGACGCCCGACCAGCGGTGACGCTGCCGCGGCACCTTCTTCCGCCCACGTCGGCGTGGACGCAACGGGTCGGGCGAACCGGACCTGGATCGTCTGCCGCCGCGACCGCACCTCGTAGACCGTTGGCTCACGCAGAAGGATGCGAACCTGCACCACCGGATCGCCGTCGGCGTCCACGGCATCCAGCACCTCGACCGACGTCACCGGGTCGTCTGGCGCCGGACGCAGCCGGGTCGCCACGTCGCCCGCCGCCACGTCCCGGAGCGTGACCAGAACCGTCAACGGGTCCGGCTGGCGCGTCGTGTACGACGCCGGCTCGGTTGCGATGATCAGGACGGACTGACTGGCCGGGGTCGACTCCGACGTCACCTCGACCAGGCGCACGCTGGCTGGCCGCTCGGCACCGAGACCGACGACGGCGTGCGCCACCAGGGCGAGACCGACCACCCACGAGAGCCGGCGGCTCATCTGCCCTGCTCGGCGTCTTGAAGGCCCTTGCGGACCTCGCGCACGGTGACGAACGACAATGGATCGTTGACTTCCTGCAGGAACACGATGGCGTCCGCCGTGATCTCCTTCACCGAGCCGTCGAACAACCGGTTGTCGGCGCGCACGATGTAGGTCCTGTTGTCCGGCGCTTCCAGCACCGCGAGATAGGCGCCGTCACTGAGCACCACGCCCCGAAGCGCCACCTCGCTGATGCTCAGCCCCGTCAGACCGTCCGGGCGGACCCGGTCGGAAGGCAGGTCGGTCCCCCGCGCCAGCAGGCTCACAAACGGGTCGCGACGTCCCTCGGAGTCGTAGGAATAGAGTTCCGGCTGCTCGACCGTCTCAGTGAGAGCGGGGGTCGGCGGCTGGGTTGTCCCACGGGCCACCAGGGCGACCGGCAGCCCGGCAATACCGATCAGCAGCGCCAGCACCACTCCCCGTTTCATCGCCCTCATGCGCATCGTGTCCTCAGAGTGCCGCGGTCTCCGCCGCCGTCTGCGGCACGTTGAGCAGGACGAAGGTCGTGGCGGTGCATTCCACGATGATGGTGCTATTGAGCTCCGGCGGCTCCTTCGCGCGGATCACCACGTCGCTGATGTTGATAATTCGCGGAAACTTGCTGACCCGGTCGAAGAAGCTGCCCAGGTTGTGATACGTGCCGTCGAGTTCCAGCCGAATGGGCCACTCCGAGTGCATCTCTCGGATGACCGGCGCCTGTGGTCGAAAGGCGCGGAGCGTCAGGTTCGACTGTTGCGCGAAGGTCACCAGCCGTCTGAGTAGTGCGGCGGCCTCCTGTCGTTCCGGCAGCACGGCGCTGAGCGCTTGCAGCCGGTTGTTCAGGTCGTCGACCTCCGCCTGGAACGCGGCCAGCTCGATTGCATCCTGTTCGGCCTGCTCCACTTCGGCCAGCTTCCGCTCCAGCTCGGCCCGTTTCTGCGCCTGCGCCTCGAGCTGCGGGCCGATGTAATAGATCTGGAACACTACGAACAACGCGATGGCGACCAGCAGGAACGCCCCGATCTGTCCGTACCACGGTAGTTTGTTGAAACCAAGCTCCATCGTCTGCTCCGGGCTATCGGTCAGGACGAGACGGGTCTTTAGGACCCGGTCAGGACGACGGCACCAGGAACTCGGCCCGAAGCTCGAAACGGACCACGTCGCCCTCTGTCTGCGGCTCGAGCTGGCTGTCGACGATGTCCACCGGCAGGGCGAAGTACCCGGACGACTCCAGCGCCACGACCAGATCCGACAGCACGGTCAGATTGGTCGCCCGACCCTGGATCGTGATATTGGCGCCCTCCTGACGCAGCTCTGTCAGCCAGACCCCCTCCGGCAACCCCCGGCTGACCTGGTCGAGCATCCGCACCGGCCCGCTCTGCCCGTTGCGCAGCTCCTCGATCAACGCGACCCGCCGGGCCATCTCGGTGCTCCGCGCCTCGAACTCGTTGCGACGCCCGACCACGTCGGCCATCGCGGCGAGTTCCTGGTTCACATCAAGGAGATCGTCGTCGAGCCGGGCGGTCTCCCTACCCGCCAAGCGCGATTGCCAGACCACGACGGCGAGCACCGCCACGAAGATCGCACAGCAGGCCAGGGTGACCTTGTTCCCGAGCTCGGGTCCGAACCAACGTGCGGTGCGGCCGCGCTCGACCGCCATCAGGTTGATGCGAATCATCGGTCGTTCACCTGACGCAGGGCGAGGCCGACGGCGACCGCAATGGTCGGGGCCAGCTCCGCGCGTCGCTCCGCGCTGAACTTCGAGGTGTCGAACGCGATCTGCCGGAACGGATCGAACGCCGTCACCGGCAGGTCGAACCGGGCCTCGAACGCCTGGTTGAAGCCGTCGATACCTGCGGCGCCGCCGCTGACAACCAGTTCATCGATCCGGTCGGAGGCTGCGGTCGCCTTGAAAAAATCGAAGGTTTTCTCAATTTCCAGCAGCAGGGTCTCGGTGACGGTCCGGATGATCGGGTCGACGTCGTCGGCGCGGGCGCCTTCGACGGGCACCCCCCGCTTCACCAAGTCGGCCTTCTCGAAAGAGAGGCTCAGCTCCTTCTGCAGCGCTTCGGTGTAGGCGTTGCCGCCAATGGAGATGTCACGCGTGAAGAGCGACTGCCCCCCTTCGATGATGTTGATGTTGATGGCACTGGCTCCGGCATTGACGAGCACGACCACGCGGGCCAAGTCGATGCCGTAGTTGGCCTCGTAGGCGTTCTGCAACGCGAAGGCGTCCACGTCCACCACGACCGGCACCCGGCCCGCCTGGGAGATCACCCCTGTGTAGTCGGCGATCTTCTCCTTCTTGGCCGCCACGAGCAGCACGGCCATCGTGTCCCGGTCCGCATCGTCCGGACCGGCCGCGAGCATGTGGTAGTCGAGGTTGACGTCCTGGATGTCGAACGGGATGTATTGCTCGGCCTCCCAGTAGATCGCCTCGGCCAGCTCCTCCTCGGTCATCTGCGGCAGCACGATCTTCTTCACGATTACGGCGTTCCCGGACAGCGACCCGACGACCTCAGTCCCCTTGAAGTTGTTCTTCTCGAACACCTGCCGGATGACATCCGCCACGGCGCCGCTGTCGACGATGGCGCCGTCCACGATGCAGTGGGGAGGCACCGGCTCGCTGCCGATGGCAGCCACCTTGTACCCGCTGGCCGCCTGACGCAGCTCGACCGCCTTCACGGCGCTCGACCCGATGTCGAGCCCGACCAGCGATTTCGTCCGGCGGAAGAACGCGCTCAAATCGCTCCCTGGCTCGTCTACACAATCAACTGTGTTTGTAACATTTTAGACCACGTCCACCTCGATGGCGCGTCAAGCCGGCCACCCGGCGTCTGTCCGCATCTCGGTATATCGGCCGCAACCCACACCACCACCACCAGCCTTCGCCCGTCATCCCGTCACGGCCGCGGTATCGTTCGAGCCGAGTGCAAATTTTGACAGTCAGGCTAGTTACACGTACTATTTAAGTTTGCGTCTGTGGCAGGGAGGCCACTGGAGAATCGATGTCCACGTACGTCCCGACGCCGACGACCGTCGAACGGCGCTGGCATGTCATCGATGCCGGCGAGCGTGTCCTGGGGCGGGTCGCGACAATTGCGGCCACACTGCTCCAGGGCAAGCACAAGCCGCAATACGCGCCGTTCCTCGACACCGGCGATTTCGTCATCATCACGAACGCCGCCCGGGTCACGCTGACCGGCAAGAAGGAAGAACAGAAGCTCTACCGCTATCACAGCCGGTACATGGGCGGGCTACGCGAGGAGCGCGCCAAGGTCCTGCGCCAACGAATACCGGCGCGCATGATGGAAGAGGCGGTACGCGGCATGCTGCCGAAGACCAAGCTGGGCAACGCAATGTATCGCAAGCTGAAGGTGTATGCCGGACCCGACCACCCGCATGCAGCACAGCAGCCCACGCTATTCGAGGTGTCTTGACATGGCGGCAACGCACTTCTACGGTACCGGCCGGCGCAAGACGTCGACCGCGCGCGTGTTCCTGAAGCCTGGTGCAGGCGAGATCGACCTGCGTGGGTCGTCGCTCGAGAAACGATTCCCGTCCGAGGCGCTCCGCACCCGCATAAAGGGACCGCTCCAGCTGACAGAAGCGGCCGACAAGGTCGACATCCTGGCAACGGCCAAGGGTGGAGGCATGACCGGACAGGCCGATGCGCTACGGCTCGGCATCGCCCGCGCACTGATACAGTTCGACCCGGAGCTACGTCCGATGCTGAAGAAGGCCGGCATGCTCACGCGTGACGCCCGGATCAAGGAACGGAAGAAGTATGGACTGGCCGGCGCCCGGAAGCGCTTCCAATTCAGCAAACGCTAGACCTAGAAGGGATGGAGGAAGTTTGACGTCGATTGCGATCAAGGATCTGCTCGAGGCCGGTGTACACTTCGGGCACCAGACACGGCGCTGGAATCCGAAGATGAAGCCGTATATCTTCGGGACCCGTAACGGGATCTACATCGTCGACCTCGACAAGACAGCCACGCTGTTCGGCGAAGCCGAAGCGTTCGTCCGCGACCTCGCCGCCAACGGCAAGACCGTGTTGTTCGTCGGCACCAAGCGCCAGGCCCAGGACATCGTGGTCGAAGAGGCCAGGCGGTGCGGCATGTTCTTCGTGAATCAGCGCTGGCTGGGCGGCCTGCTGACCAACTTTGTCACGATCCAGCGCAGCATCGCGCGTCTCCGCGATCTCGAGGCCATGGCCGAGGACGGGCGGTACGAGACCTTCTCCAAGAAGGAGATCGCGCGAAAGGAAAAGGAAAAGCGCAAGCTGCACAAGAACCTGGACGGCATCCGCAACATGTCGCGGCTACCGGACGCGGTGTTCGTCGTCGACACCCAGAAGGAGAAGATTGCGGTCGACGAGGCCCGGAAGCTGAAGATTCCCGTCATCGGGATCGTGGACACCAATTGCGACCCAGATGACGTCGACTACGTGATTCCAGGCAACGACGATGCCCTGCGGTCGCTCAGGCTGTTCCTGTCCCGAATCGCCGATGCCGCCATTGCCGGTCGCGGACTCCGCGACGCGGCGCAGAACACGACCCCAGAGGCGTCGGCCGATAGCGCCAACGTAGCATCGGCCGCGCCGGAGAAGCCTGAACCGGCGCCGACCCCGGCCTCGGTGTGACCGCTACCCCGCAGACCGCCGAGACGACGGTCGGCGCAGCGGCAAGTGACAACGCCGGCAGGCCTGGCCGGCGCGTGTTGCGTACCTCCCTATAACAACCGACAGACGCACATGGCGTCACGCTGAGGAAAACTGGACATGGCCATTCCCGCCACACAGGTGAAGGAGCTCCGAGACAAGACCGGGGCCGGGTTTATGGATTGCAAGGCGGCACTGGCCGAAGCCGATGGCGACCTCGACACGGCCGTCACGATCCTGCGGACACGCGGACAGGCGCGTGCCGCGAAGCGCTCGGGACGCACCACCAGCCAGGGCCTCGTCGGGAACTACATCCACATGGGTGGCCAGGTGGGCGTGCTGGTCGAGGTCGGATGCGAGTCCGATTTTGTGGCGCGCACCGATGAGTTCAAGCACCTGGCCCGAGAGATCGCGATGCACATCGCGGCCGCCAGCCCGCAGTATGTGACCCGCGACCAGGTCCCGAGCGAGGACCTCGAGCGGGAAAAGACCATCTTCCGCGCGCAGTTCGAGGCCTCCAACAAGCCGCCGCACGTCATCGACAAGATCGTCGAGGGCAAGGTCAACAGCTACTACCAGCAGGTGGTGCTGCTGGAGCAGCCGTCCATCCGAGACCCGAAGACCTCGATCGGCGATCTGGTCACCGCGGCGATCGCCACGCTGGGCGAGAACATCACCATTGTCCGCTTCGCTCGTCTCAAGGTCGGCGAGACGGCCGACTGACCACGTCCTTCTGGTCTGCCCTTTCACGGCCCCCACGCGCACGTCAGCGTGCGCTATAATCCCGACACTCGATGTCTTCTCCGGCCTATCAGCGCGTGCTCCTCAAGCTCTCGGGCGAAGCGCTTATGGGTTGTCGCGACTATGGCATCGACCCCGTGGTAGCCGACCAGATCGCGGCAGAGATCGTCGAGGTCCGGCAGCTCGGGGTCGAGCTGGCGATCGTGATCGGCGGTGGCAACATCTTCCGGGGGCTGACGGCCAGCGCGAAGGGCATGGACCGCACCACTGCCGACAACATGGGGATGCTGGCGACGGTGATGAACGCGCTCGCGCTCTCGGACGCGCTGGAGCGTCACGGCGCCGACACCCGCGTGCTGACCGCCATCGAGATGCGCACCGTCGCGGAGACGTTTATCCGCCGACGCGCCATCCGACACCTCGAGAAGGGGCGGGTCGTGCTGTTCGCTGCCGGCACCGGGAACCCGTATTTCACGACGGACACGGCGGCGGCGCTTCGCGCCATGGAGATCCGAGCCGACGTCATCATGAAGGCGACCAAGGTGGACGGAATCTTCACCGCCGACCCGATGACCGACCCCAGCGCCACCCGTCTCGACTCGCTGTCGCACATCGAGGTACTGGAGCGACGATTGCACGTGATGGACGCAACCGCGATCTCGCTGTGCATGGACAACAAGCTTCCGATCGTCGTCTTCAACCTGACCACACCGGGCAACGTGCTGCGGGCGGTGATGGGGGAACCGGTCGGGTCGGTCGTGACCGCCTGACGCATGGTCTGCATGGTGGGCAGAGGGGGGTGAAAGTCCCGAGATGAACATCACGGACGCCAAGAGCGCGGTGACCGAGGCTCGCACCGGCATGGCAGGACAGGTGGAGCACGTCCGGCACGAGTTGTCGGGGGTCCGGACAGGCCGAGCGACGGTGGGGATTCTCGACTCGGTCCGCGTCGAGGCCTACGGCACCCAGATACCGCTGAACCAGGTCGCCACCTTGTCGGTGCCGGAGCCGACGCTGATTGCCGCCCACCCGTTCGACCCGACCCAGATCGGCGCGATCGAACGCGCCATCCAGAGCGCCAACCTCGGACTGAACCCGAGCAACGACGGCAAGGTGGTGCGGGTCCCGATTCCAGCCCTGACCGACGAGCGCCGGAAGGAGATGTCCCGCATCGTCCACACGCTGTCCGAGGAGGGCCGCAACAGCGTGCGAAACACCCGCCGTCACGTGAACGACGCCCTCAAAAAGCTGCTCAAGACCCATGAGATGTCCGAGGACGACGAGCGGCGCGCCCTTCACGATGTCCAGAAAGTGACCGACGAGCACATTCAGCAGATCAACGCCCTGCAGAAGTTGAAAGACGCGGAGTTGCTAGAGCGCTGAGATGTCTGCTCGCAGGAGGCAGGAGAAACTGGTGGGCCTCGCCTACATCTTCTGAGCTCGATCTCGTAGGCGGAACAGGCTTTTGACGCCGACGCTCCGCACTCCCCCACCGTGTCCCTCCCTTTCCATCTCGAATGTTCCGTGCCGTGCGGCGCCGGTCCGTTTGACGCGGGTGAGCGTCATCACCTGTGCGTGTGTGAGCGTCCGTTGCTGGTGCGCTACGACTGGGACCGTGTCGCCGCTGGCTGGACCCGCGCATCGCTGCGCGACGCTGCGCGGTCGATGTGGCGGTATGCCCCGGCATTGCCGTTGGCCGACGGGGACACGCCGGTGACGCTGGGGGAAGGGTGGACGCCACTCTTCCCTGCACTTCGGCTCGGCACCGAGCTGGGGTTGTCTCGGCTGTTCGTCAAGGACGAGGCGCTGAACCCCACCAACTCGTTCAAAGCGCGGGGCATGTCGGCCGCCGTCACCCGCGCGCGCGCCCTCGGTGCCACCACGCTGGCGGTGCCGTCAGCCGGCAACGCGGCCTGTGCGCTGGCGGCCTACGCGGCGAACGCTGGACTCGAGGCGCGCGTCTTCATGCCACGCGACGTCAAAGCCCCGTTCATCCAGGAGTGCCGCCTACACGGCGCGGACGTCACGCTGGTCGACGGTCTGATCACCGATGCCGGCCGGCTCGCCGCCGAGCAGGGCCGGCCCCTGGGCTGGTACGACGTCTCGACGCTCAAGGAGCCGTACCGGGTCGAGGGCAAGAAGACCATGGGGTACGAAATCGCGGAACAGCTGGCGTGGTCCTGGCCCGACTGGATCGTCTATCCCACCGGCGGCGGCACCGGCATCGTCGGTATCTGGAAGGCCTGCGAAGAGCTGGAGCAACTCGGCTGGGTGACGGGTCCGCGTCCCCGACTGGTTTCGGTGCAGGCCGAAGGGTGCGCCCCGATTGTGCGGGCGTTTCAGACCGGCGCCGACACCGCCGAGCCCTGGGTCAACGCGACGACGGTGGCGGACGGGCTGCGCGTGCCGGCCGCGGTCGGCGACATCCTGGTGCTGCGCGCGCTACGCGAGAGCGGTGGCCACGCGCTGACCGTCACCGACGCCGAGATGGTGCAGGGCATGCGCGATTTCGGCCGCCGCGAGGGGATCGGCGCCGCGCCGGAGGGCGGCGCGACACTCGCCGCGCTGCGCCGGATGGTCGCAGACGGAACGGTCGCGTCGACGGACCGGGTTGTGTTGCTGAACACGGGTGGCGCACTGAAGTATCTGGATGTGCTGGCCGGGCTCTGACTCGCTCGCAGCTGCCGGCGACTCGACAAGGAACTGGCTTCAGGCTATAGGCTTCAGTCGCTCACGAATCGAGACCATCCCGCGCGCTGGGCCCAGCCAGCGCGGTACCGTCCGTCAGTCCCCGAACGAGATTCCCAGAGCACGGGCCGTCCACACGAGGTCGAGGTCCAGTGGCACCTGCTTCGTGCGGCCGACGATGTCCTCGAGCGGAACCGAGACGATGTTCGGTGGGCGGTTGGCGACCATGTGGCCGAATCGCCCCGCCATGATCAACTCCACCGCCTTGCCGCCAAACCGCGTGGCCAGCACCCGGTCGAAGCTGGTCGGCCCCCCGCCCCGCTGCAAGTGACCCAACACGACCGACCGCGCCTCTTTCCCGGTCAACTCTTCCAACCTCACCGCCACCCGCGCACCAAGACCGCCAAGCCGAGCGAGTCGCCCCTCCCTCGCCGGCTCGACCACCGAGACCTCGCCGCCTCTGGCCATCGCGCCCTCGGCCACCACAACGATGCTGAACCGCGCGCCGAACCGCTCACGCCCCGCGATGCAGGCAGCGACCCGGTCGAGCTCGTACGGGATCTCCGGAATCAGAATCACGTCCGCCCCGCCGGCCACCCCCGCGTGGACGGCGATCCAGCCGGCGTTCCGACCCATGACCTCGACCACAATCACTCGGTGGTGGGCCTCGGCGGTCACGTGCAAGCGGTCGATTGCCTCGGTCGCGAAGCTGACGGCGCTGTCGAACCCGAACGTGCTGTTCGTGGCGACGATATCGTTGTCGATCGTCTTGGGCACACCAACTAGTGGGATGCCGCGTTTGAAGAACTCGTAGGCGATCGCCAGCGTCCCATCGCCGCCGATCACCACGAGGGCATCGAGCTTCAGCTCATGGAACCGCTCGATGCAGTGGGCCGAGTAGTCCTGTTTCCCATCCGCCTGGTCCGCCGTATACGCGAACGGGTCACCACGGTTGGTCGTGCCGAGGATGGTACCGCCATGACGCAGGATGCCGGTGACGTCTCGCGGTGTCAGCACCCGCACGCGGTCGGGATAGATCAGCCCGTCAAAGCTGTCCTCGAGACCCACACACTCGCAGCCGTGGTTGCACGCCGACTTCACCACCGCGCGGATCACCGCGTTGAGACCGGGCGCATCCCCACCACCGGTCAAGACACCGATGCGTTTGATGGCAGACACCTGTCTGATCGTAGTCTAGACATCTCCTGAGGGTGACATCGCAACGTTTGAAGCACGCTTTCATGACACGCGGCGATGTCCGGCCCCGCGTAGCGGGCTGTAAGAAAAGCTTCTGCTAGCGAGGCTGCGCCGTCTTCGCTCGTCGGTGAGGCGCAGCCTCGCGAGCAGCCCGCGCCGAGGACACCGATGCCCGGGACGGCACCGGAGCACACCGTTTGCGGCGACTTCAACCAGCCATATACAATGACTGACTGCGCGGCACGCGATCCGCACACGCATCCAGATTTCCACCCCGGGGGCCGCTAGCTCAGCTGGGAGAGCGCCGCGTTCGCAACGCGGAGGTCGTGGGTTCGAGTCCCATGCGGTCCACCACCCCTAACTCGTGTCCTTCTCACACTTACAGGCGCTTTGCCGTGACGATGCGACCCTGGCGCATGCCCCAGATCTGGCCATTGTGACCACTGTGTGACCACGAATCCGTCCTCCAGGGCCGCGATCTTCCGATCCGTCGTCGGATGCATGTAGCGCGCGAGCATCCGCGTCGACGAGTGGCCGCTGATTTCCATGACGGTGTAATCGTCGTAGCCAGCCGCGATCATCCGGCTCAACGCCGTATGGCGCAGCGTGTGCACGGTCACCTCTGCGGCGTCGATCTTGGCTCGAGCCAGTGCCCGCCGAAACGACGCCGTAATGGCCGTGTACGGCTCTTGGGTACGGGGGTTGGCGAAGACATAGTCCGTGACCTGGGGCTGCTCCTGCAGGATCGCCCTGAGGGTCGGGCTCATCGGCAACCGGCGCACTTTCCCGTTCTTCGTGTTCAGGAACACGATTTCCCTCTGGTCGCATTGGTCCCATCGGAGGGTCAGCAGTTCTCCGATTCGCGCACCGGTGAACAACGCCATGGCAACAATGGCCCGGATCTTCCCCTGACACGCCTGCAGCAGCCGTCGTTGCTCGTCCATCGAGAGAATCCGGGTCCGACGGTTGTCAATGCGGAGTCGTTTGATATGCCGCGCCGGTGACTCCACTAACCTCCCCCACTCGACCGCCTTGGAGAGAATCGACTTCAGGGTGTCCAGCTCGCGGTTCACGGTCGCTGGCCGAACGGGTTGTGCGCGCCGCTGTCGCTGTTTGTGGGCTCGCCACGTCCCTTGCAACCGGTCTCGCTTGAACTGTTCGATGCGATGAGCCGTCAACTCGTGCAGCAAGACAGAGCCAAAGAACCGGTCCAGCGTCTTGATGATTTCTCGATCCCGCTCGACGCTCCGTTTGTGGAGCTCGGCGTGGTCCCGGAGGTAGACTCGGGCAAACTCCCGAAACCTTATGTCCGGCTGCCGACGAATCCCGTGACGCCCAGCAAGAATCCGTGCGCGTTCCCGCGCCTCGATATCCCGCGCCCGGTGCTTGTCGGATGTTTCGGTACTCGCCCGATAGCGCCGGCCGTTGACCCGAAAGTCGTAGTGCCAGGGATGCGGACACCGTGATGATTTTGGGCAATCGAGTAGATCGGTCTCCCGGTCAGCCCTGTAGGGACGGACGGCAGG
>DQNS01000138.1 GCA_015659035.1 Acidobacteriota bacterium
CTGCTCTTCTTCACGACGGTTGCACCCGGCGCATCGCACGTGGCGCTGGCGATCGGCGGTGACGAGTTCGTCCACGCCCCGTCGGAACGGGGACACGTGCGAGTAGAGCGGCTGAGCTCGAGCTATTGGTCGCGGCGGTTCCTGGGTGCTCGACGTGTCGTGGACGCCGAGCCGTGAGGGCGCCGATCCTACTTCTACCTTCTTCGAGCCTCCCGCCCTCACCCCTCGACCACAATCTTGATACGGTCGCCAGATCGAGGCTGCTCGTTCACCGGTAACCCGTTCAGGATCGCCAGCGTATTCGCCCCCACGATGTCCTGACCCGCATCCTGCGCGATCGACTGCCAGGTGTCGCCGGCGTCCACGGTGTAGAAGCGGATCCGGTTCGGACGGATCTCCTCGGCCTCGGCGGCACTCAATGGACGGAAACTGCGAATTGCTTCATTGAACTCCGCCTCCACCCGGTCGTAGGCCTCGACCTTGGCCAGCCCGCCCAACGCGTACACGGAGCGCCGATGGTCGATGTAGGCGATTCGCGCCCGGTGCTGTGGGTCGTCGTCGCGCCGTCCGGTGAACGTACCGACGAACGCGTCGAGCCCGTTGATCGCGGTCTCACCACCGGCATCGAGCCGATACCCGCCGCGGCGCATGTTGTCGACCGCCAGTGCCTCGAGTTCTCGCCTCTCGGGGTTGGTCACGAGCTGGAGCACCATGTACACCTCTTCACCCGGCTGTGTCGCCCCGACCTGGGTCTCGGTATTCACCACCTCCCACCCGTCCGGAAACCGCAGCGCGAAACGGAGCTCCGTGTGCAAGAAGTCGCGCCCACGCACAACACCTTGGTCGGGGTCATCCCCGTAGATCAACCCGTCGAGCCGGTCGAGATAGCCCTGCCGGTTCACCCGAAGCCCGGTGATGTCCATCCGCGCCGCCAGTTCGGCCAGCGTCGATTCCACACGTTCGACACGGTCCGAGGCGTCGGGATGGGTCGACAGCCAGTTCGGTACGCCGCGTCCCCCAGAGCCCTCACTGATTCGTGACAAGGTCGACAGCATGTCGTGGACGCCGGCCGGGTCCCACCCGGAGATCGCTGCATACTCGGCGCCGAGCCGATCCGCCTGCAGCTCGGCATCACGCCCGTAGCGAAGAAAGAGGACCCCCAGCCCGGTCTCGACCAGACCACCGACCTCGCTGGCGGCCGGCGAGAAAATGCTGCCGACCAGCAATCCCAGCTGCGCGCCGCTCGCGCGAGTGTAGGCCCGAACGGTGTGACGCGCCGTCACATGGCCGACCTCGTGCCCGAGCACACCCGCGAGGTCCGCCTCATCGCTAAGAAACGGCATGACGCCACGTGTGAGGTAGATGAACCCGCCCGGAACGGCGAACGCGTTGATCGCCGGCGAGTCGACGATGGCGAAACTCCAGGGCAACTCGGGGCGGTGCGAGCGCGACGCGAGCGCGAGGCCGATCTCCTCCACGTAACGTTGTAGCGCGTCGTCCTCATACAGCCCCATCTGGCGGCGGACCTCGACATCGGCCTCGCGGCCCATGGCGATCTCCTGCGCCTCGCTCAGCATCACGAACTCGCGCGCGCCGGTCACCGGGTTGGTGGCGCAGCCGCCGAGCACTAGCAGGGTCACAAGCACACGGGAAGAACGGACAGGATTCATCGATGCGTCTTCGGGCGACGAAGTGGCTAGAGGTGCGTCTCGTCGGACAGCAGGTCGATCTGTCGCCGGATGTGTGCGACGACGTCATCGCCGACCGGCTCCAGCGGCAGACGGGGTCGTCCCCCGACATAGCCGATGAGCGACAGCGCCGCCTTCAGACCGGGAATCCCGTGGATCGAGGTCACGAGCTTCGCGAGCGGCGTCACGTGCCGCTGCAGCTCGCGCGCCTCGTCGTAGCAACCTGCATGCACCAGCTCGTAGAGCCGCAGACATGCGGCCGGGGCGACGCAGGCCAGCGCCAGGATCCCACCGTGTGCGCCCAGGGCCAAACTGGAGAAGAACGTCGGCGCCGAGCCGACGAGCACGCTGAACCCGTCCGGCGCCAGCCCCACCAGATCCCCGACATAGCTCATGTCCGGGCCCGACTCCTTGAGTCCGACGATGTTTTCGTGAATCGATAGCGCCGCGGCGGCCTCCACCGGCAGCGTCACCCCGGTCAGGGCGGAAAAGTTGTAGAGGAGCACAGGCACCGGCGACGCGTCGGCCACGCCCGTGTAGTGACGGATGAAGGTCGAGGTCGTCAGCTGGCCCTTGAAGTAGGACGGCGTCCGCACCAGCACCGCGTCGGCGCCGCGATCGGCCGCCCGCCGCGACGCGAGTATGGCGCTCCGCGTAGACTGGCGACCGGTACCCGCGATCAGCACGCGGTCCGCCGGAACGCGCTCCCGCGCCGCGGCGATCAGCCGGTCCGCTTCGTCATCGTCGACCAAAGGCGCCTCGCCGTTCGTCCCGAGCACCACCAGTCCGTGCAGCCCGGTGCCCATCCACCGATCGATGTTGTCGCGCCAGGCGGCCAGGTCGATCTCACCGTCGTCGGCGAACGGGGTCGGAATCGGCGCAAACACACCACTGAACGTCATCATTTCTGTTCTAAAAGGCGAGGCAGTCTACAGTAGCGACGACGACTGAGCATTGTCAAACAGCGGGACCGCACGCACCGGAGGAGGCCGAAAGCCGGGATCCCCACACCCACGGATGTGTCCAGCAGGTCGCGATTCCGACACCGGTGTCGGGCTAGTGACATCCCTGGACATCTGAACAGACCCGCACCACACCAGCGCCGCGGCTATTCATCGGGTCAACATACTGTGCCAAAAAGGTTTAGGGGACAGACGGGTCGCCGGGTTCAAATCTGGCCGACGAATTGCACCAACGTTGGGCAGCGACCGCCCCGACGACCCCGGTCGCAGGCCCTGAACCGGAGCCGTCGGGACGACGCGAGCTGATTTGTTGCTACAGGCCCTGGACAGTCGGTTGCCAATCGACAGCACCATCGGCCACGAGCCCGCTTGCTGACCCACCTCCACCGGGGCGCCGCCGACTCTGTTGGCGCGGCCGGGTCCTTCCTTCGTGGTCCGTGTCATGAGTACGGCCAGGCACCGAGGGCCGCTGCACCAAGCTGCGGTCGTTTCGCCGTGCGCGAGGAGGGAGCATACCGGCGGACCCGTATGACACGGGCCACTTACCGGCTGCTCGGGAAGCTGCCCCTCAAGCAGACGAGACGCGGAGCGCTTCACGGTGTCGTTAGGGAGGGGGTGTCGTGTTACGAGCCGGCAACGGGTGTTCCAGGATGCGGTGGTCCTCGACCACGCGTCCGCCAACCAGGTGCTCCTGGATAATCCGTTCCAGCACCGGTGGGTCACACTCCCGATACCACGCGCCTTCCGGATACACCACCGCAATCGGCCCGCCCTCGCAGACGCGGAGACAGTTGGCCTTGGTGCGCAGGACGCCCCCCTGTTCGGACAACCCGAGCTCCCGCAAGCGACGCTTCAGGAAATCCCAGGCTGCCAGCCCGCGCACCCGATCACAGCACCTCGGTTTGGTCTGGTCACAGCACAACAGGATGTGCCGCCGCGCCACCGGCACACCGATCGCCGCGGCGACACGCCGTTGGCTCGCAGGTGATCCAATATCGGGCGTGTCGTCGGTCATCGAGGGGAACTGGCCTAGACATCTCCAGAATCGAGAGACTTGCTTCAATCGTCACGATGTCACCCTGAGGAGATGTCTAGCTCGGGCAGCGAGGTAGGATAGCACAGGGTCTACAATTCGACCGCGCTCACCGTCGCCACGCCTCGAGCACTGACCTCCGCACGCCGCTTCCACACCATGAGCCGACGCACAGCGTTCCTGAACCGGACCCTGAACGTGTTCCTCACCACCGTGGAACGGGGTGGCAACGCCCTCCCTCACCCGGGAACCTTGTTCGCGATCCTCGCGGGCGTGGTCGTGGTCGTGTCAGCGATCGCCGCCCGGACCGGTCTGGAGGTCATCCATCCCGGTACCGGCGAGCTGATCCAACCGGTCAGCCTGGCGACGGTCGAGGGGCTTCATCGCATCCTCACCCAGATGGTGACCAACTTCACGAGCTTCGCGCCGCTGGGCACGGTGCTGGTCGCGATGCTGGGCATCGGCGTCATGGAGAGCAGCGGGCTGATCGGCGCGGCGCTACGGCTGCTGGTGCTCTCGGCGCCCAAGCGGCTGCTCACGTTCGTCATCGTCTTCGCCGGCGTGCTGTCGAACACCGCTAGCGAGATCGGCTACGTGCTGCTGGTGCCGCTGGGGGGCATCATCTTTCTGGGTGCCGGCCGGCACCCGATCGCCGGGCTCGCGGCCGCCTTCGCCGGGGTGTCAGGCGGCTATAGCGCCAACCTGCTGCTGGGCACCGTGGACCCGTTGCTGGCGGGGCTGTCGGAGGAAGCGGCCCGGATCATCGACGACGGGTACCGCGTGAACCCGGCGGCCAACTACTACTTCATGGTGGCGTCGACACCCATCATCGCGGCGGCCGGGACCTGGGTCACCGAACGGATCGTCATCCCGCGACTGGGGGCGTACGCGGGAGATGGCGGCGAGAAAGCGCCGGACATCCTGCACGGGCTGACGCCGGCCGAGAAACGGGGGTTGGGCTACGCGCTGCTCGCGCTGGGGGTCTTCGTCGCCTTCCTGCTCTGGGGCACAGTGCCGCCGGACGGGTTTCTGCGGAATCCGCAGACGGGTGGGCTCCTGCGATCGCCGTTTCTGTCCGGCATCGTGGCGTTCATCTTCCTGGGCGGCACGCTGGTCGGGGTGGCCTATGGCGTCGCAACCGGTGCGTTCCGCAGCGACGCCGACGTGATGAACGGCATGGGCAAGACGATCAGCACGCTCGGGACCTATCTCGTGCTCGTGTTCTTCGCCGCCCAGTTCGTCGCCTACTTCAACTGGACCAACCTGGGTCTGATCATGGCGGTGAAGGGAGCCGAGGCACTGCGGAGCTCCGGACTCGGCGGCATCCCGCTGATGCTCACCTTCGTCGTGCTGTCCTCGTTCATCAATCTATTCATGGGCAGCGCGTCGGCCAAGTGGGCGATCATGGCGCCGGTCTTCGTGCCGATGTTCATGCTGCTCGGCTATACGCCCGAGCTGACGCAGACCGCCTACCGTATCGGCGACAGCACCACGAATATCATCGCGCCGATGATGTCCTACTTCGCGCTGATCGTCGCGTTCTTCGAGCGCTACGACACACGCGCCGGTATCGGCACGCTGGTCGCCACGATGCTCCCCTACACCGTCGTATTCATGCTCTGCTGGTCGGTGCTGCTGATGGTCTGGATGTTGCTCGGGCTACCGGTCGGACCGGGCGCGGGACTGTACCTCCAGCAGTAGTCAGCTCGCTGCTGGCCCCAAAGGCTGTGGGCTTCAGGCTATGGGTTTTGGGCGCTCGGCCGCTGCTCACGGTCACGCTCTTCATCATCACGATCGTCGCGTTTCGTTGACGGGCCGCCCTCACTCCTCTTCCGACCACTCGATAGCCGCGCGCACGCCGAACAGGTCCTCGGTCGTGTGCACGTCGACGTAGAGCTCGCCGGCGCGGAGACGGGCCAACTCGGCTGCCGACAGCGTCAGGCCGCCTGACACCCGGGGCCGTCCGCGCCCGCCGAGCAGATGGACAACCGGGCCCGCCGCCCCCTCGTTGGACCGGTGAATGTGCGTGAAGAGCACGTCGTCGTCGGACAGCCCGTAGACTGACACGCTGTAGGTCAGCACGCGCGTGGCCCGGTCAAAGATGAGTCGACCGCGCAGACCGATGCCCTCAACGGTCTTGGTCCCGACGTCCAGGACGACCGGACCGGGCGGGTCGATCAGACTCGGGGTGCTCTCGGGTGGACGGCGGTGAAGGGTCGCCTGCTCGTAGGCATAGGCGAGCCGGATGAGGTCGGCCTCGGCGAACTCGCGCCCGATCATCTCGAGCCCGACCGGCATGCCGTCGGCGGCGTAGCCGGCCGGCACGGTGATGGCGGGGAGCCCGGAGACCGCACTCAGCGAGCAGTTGCTACCCGGCTGCCCCTGGCCGATTGGCCTGGCCGTCTGGCGGATCGTGGGATAGATCAGCACCCTCAGATCGTGCTCGTTGAGCAGCGCCTCGACCGCCGCGCGCAGCGTGTCCCGCTTGCCGAGCCGCTCGCGATACTCGTCCGTGTCCAGGCTCTCAACCTCGAGCGACGCCTGAAGCGTGCCCCTGCCGAGAACCTGATGGTAGAGCCCCAGCTCCACGAGCTCGGCCAGCGAGCGGACCGGCGCACCCGGGGTCTTCGCCAGATACGCATCGAAGTCGAACTTGAACTCCAGCCCGATGAGCGACGCGCCCTGCAGCAGCGACCCGAAGTCGGTCTCGCCCAGCTCGACCGCCTCCGCACCCTGCGCGGTCATCTCCTCGAGCGCCCCCTCGATGACGGTCCGGACTGGCCGCTCGGCGCCGGTGTCACCCAATAGCTCCTCGAGCAGCGCGACCCGGGCCCCCTGGAGCCCCTGCGGGTCGAGGGCGTCGGTGTAGGACGCAGGAATCCGGCCCTCGCTGCGTCGGGTCGTCTCATCCGCCGGGTCGACCCCGACCGTTGCGTCGAGTGTAATCGCGAGGTCCCGGACCGAGCGCGCGAGCGGGCCGCCGATGTCCTGGGTGGTGGAGAGCGGGATGATCCCGTCGCCACTGGCCAGTCCCCTGGTGCCGCGCAGCCCTACCAGCGCATGGTGCGCCGACGGGATCCGGATCGAGCCACAGGTGTCGCTGCCCATGCCGACGGCGGCGAAGCTCGCCGCCACCGCGGCGCCCGTGCCGCCGCTCGAACCACCCGGATTCCGCGTGGGGTCGTACGGGTTGCGTGTCTGCCCGAGGATCGAGCTCACCGTGGTGATCCCGCGGGCCAGCTCGTGCATGTTCGTCTTGCCGAGGATGATGGCCCCCGCCTCCCGGAGGCGTCTCACCTGGAACGCATCATCCGGCGGCACCGACGTTGCCAGCCCGATAGCACCGCCGCTGGTCGGCAGGTCGACCATGTCGTAGTTGTCTTTCACGACGACCGGGATGCCGTGCAGCGGCCCCCGCACCCGCCCCTCGGCACGCTCGACGTCGCGCGCGTCGGCGGCGGAGAAGGCGCCCGGGTTGATGACGATGATCGCGTTCAGTGCCGGGCCCCGCTGGTCGTAGGCCTCGATACGCGCCAGGTAGCTGGCGACCAGCTCGCGCGAGGTCACCTCGCCCGCGCCGAGCGCTGCCGCGAGCTCGGTGATCGACCGCTCCATGACGTCGAACCCGATCCCAGCACTTTCATCGGACGATGTCCCGCACCCCACCCCCGCTGCGGCCACCGTCGCCACGAGAAGCCCTAGCAGCCCCCACCGTCCCGGACGTTGTGCTCGCACGCTCATCCTTCACTCCTTTGTCACAGCCCGCCGTGCCGCCATCCTATCTCAAGACCCGCGTGTCACGGTGAGGCCCCGGAGACGGGTTGATAGAATGATCACGATGAGAGCAGGGTGGGTTGTCGCTGCGACGCTGCTGGCCGCCGTCGCGCTGGCCGCGCAGGACACGGCACCGGCGCCCGGAAACGCGTCGATCCGGGCCACGGACCTGGAAGCGGACGTCCGCTTCCTGGCCGGCGATGGCATGCGGGGCCGTTTGACGGACACCGATGGCAACCGGCAGGCCGCCGAGTTCATCTCGTCTCGGTTCGCCCGTCTCGGTCTCTCGGCGGTCGGGTCGGATGGCACCCACTTCCACCGCTTCGACCTGATGACGACGCAGCTCGGGGACGACAACCGGTTGCGCGTGCCCGATCTCCCACCACAGGATCGACAGCTCGGCGACGAGTTCTACCCGGACCCGGCCAGCGCCAGCGGAGAATCCGGTGGCGCCGTGGTCTTCGTCGGATTCGGCATCGCGGCGCCATCACTCGGCCACGACGACTACCAGACGGCGAACCTCGCGGGCAAGGTCGCGCTGATGCTGAACCACGAACCGGGTGAGTTCGAGGCCAACAGCCGGTTCGACGGCGTGATGACGTCGGAAGAGTCACGGTCGGTGCGCAAGATCCTGGCCGCGCAGGCACAGGGCGCCGTGGCGGTGCTACTGGCGCCGGATCTCCACAACCACGCGGGGGAACGCGGGCTCACCCGGCCGATCCGCGGGGTCTGGCCCGACCGACCGCCCCGGGTGGCACGCTACGAGCTCGCGAGCTGGCTGGCGGCGGTACAGATCCCGGTCGTCCAGATCTCGGCCACGCTGGCCGAACGGATCGTGGAGGCCGCAGGCCGCTCGTTCGAAGAGCTGGCGGCGGCCGCGGAACGGCACGGCGGGATCGCCGCGGTGGACATCCCCGGGCCGGGGGTGGAGATGACGACGTCGGTGCACCGCCGGACGGTGCCCAACCGCAACGTCGTCGGGCTGGTCGCGGGCGCCGACCCACGGTACAGGCACGAGTGGATCGTCATCAGCGCCCACTACGACCACGAGGGGACCACCGGACAACGCATCTTCAACGGCGCCGACGACGACGCGTCAGGCGTGGCCGGGTTGATCGAGATCGCGGAGGCGTACGCCGTCGCGGCGCGTGAGGGATTCCGGCCGCAACGGTCGATCCTGCTCGCCGCCTGGAACTCCGAAGAACAAGGGTTGCTCGGCGCCTGGGCCTACACCCAGGCACCGCTGCACCCGCTGGCCCAGACCGTCGCCGTCCTGAATATGGACATGATCGGCCGCGACGAGGAGATTCCGGCCGTCGGGGACCCGCGGTTTCGTGGGCTGGCGCCGCAAAGGGCCGAGTCGAACCGCAATGCGGTCAACATCCTCGGCTACAGCCGCTCGCCGGATCTGCGCCGGGCCGCCGAGGGCGCCAACGGCACGACCGGTCTGGAGCTGAAGTTCCGCTACGACGACAACAGCTCGAACCTGCTGCGTCGCAGCGACCACTGGCCCTTCCTGTACCGAGGTGTTCCGGCCATCTTCATCCATACGGGTCTGCACCCCGACTATCACACCGAACGGGACCGACCCGACACGCTCAACTACGCGAAGATGGCGCGCATCGTGCGGATGGTGCATCAGCTGAGCTGGAACCTGGCGCAGAACAGCGGTCGCCCGATCTACTCGGGTCCGTGAGGGGACCATCCGGGAGCGGCCCGTCGAACACACAGTCGAGCTGCATGCTCTCGGCCAGCTGGGTCAGATACCGCGCACGGGAGATCTCGACCGCGCCGAACTGCCGCAGGTGCGGCGTGACCCACTGCAAATCCAGCAGGCCGAACCCGCGTTCCCTCAGCCGCTTGACCAGGACGCAGAGCGCCACCTTCGACGCGTCGCGCACGCGATGGAACATCGACTCGCCGAAGAATGCGCCGCGCAGACTCACGCCGTAGAGCCCACCCACCAGCCGGTCCGCGTCCCACACCTCGACGGAGTGTGCGTGGCCGGCCTCATGCAACGCGCAGTAGCTCTCGAGGATGTGCTCGCTGATCCAGTCGCCGCGGGTGTCCTCCCTCGACGCGCACGCGGTGATCACGTCGCGAAACGACAGGTTGACCGTGCACTGAAATCGTCCCTGCCGCAGGAACCGGGCCAGCCGCCGAGGGACCTGGAAGCGGTCCAGCGGGATCACGCCACGTGGTTCGGGGGAGAACCACCCGATCCCGCCTTCGACCGCCATCGGAAAATAGCCAGTCCGATACCGGCCGAGCAGGGTCGCAATCGGAATCATCGTCCGTCACCCACTGCACGACTCCTCGGTTCGCCGTTAGTATAGACAGACGCGGTTGCCCGATAGTCGGGGCCGCCTGAGCCAGAGACACCGATGGTCGACACCAGCGTGCACTCCTCGGAGGCGGTCACCAACGGGATCCGTGTCACGGTCACGTCGCAGTTCTCACACGCCGAGCCTCAGCGCCAGCGGTGGTACTTCACCTACACGGTGCGCATCGCCAACGAAGGCACCGAGACGGTCACACTGGTCAGCCGGCACTGGATCATCACGGATGGCTCGAACAAGGTGCAGGAGGTCAGGGGGCCGGGCGTCGTTGGACAGCAGCCGACGCTCGCACCGGAGCAGGCGCACGAGTACACCTCGGGCTGTCAGCTCTCGACCCCGTTCGGGTCGATGCGCGGTACCTACCAGATGGAGACGCGCGACGGCGCCGAGTTCGACGCCGAGATCGCGGAGTTCGCGCTCACCGAACCGTATACGGTGCACTAAGGGGAACCCCCAAGGAGGCAGGAGACAGGCGGAGACTGGAAGGCGACGTCATTTGGTGAAACGTTGCCAGCGTCAGGTTAGATTGGCGGCCGCTCGAGATTGTCGCTGATCGAACAAGACGGCGCAGCCCTCCGGTTTCTTCTGCCTCCTGCCTCTTGTCTCCTTGGCGCAACCGCCTACCCCCTCATCCCGATCGGCAGCACCCTGATGCCGGCGCCCTCGAAGCCGCTCCTCAACCGCGCGGCGAGTCCGCCGGCACCGGGGGTGTCGCCGTGGAGGCACATCGTGTCGCCCCGGAGCTTGATGACCTCACCGCTGATAGCCCTGATTGTGCCCTCCTGCACAATCCGCAGCGCCCGATCGACGACGGCATTGGGGTCGTCGATGACGGCACCCGGCTGATCGCGCGGCACGAGCGAGCCGTCCGCCCGATACGCCCGGTCCGCAAACACCTCCGCGGCGGTGCGCAACCCAACTGCGGCGCCCGCCTCGATCAGACAGGACCCGGCAAGCCCGAACAGGATCAGTGTCGAGTCGACCGCGACGACCGCGCGGGCAACCGCGTCGGCCAGGTCTCGGTCGCGAGCCGCCATGTTGTAGAGCGCGCCATGCGGCTTGACGTGATGCAGCCGAGCCTCCGCCGACGCCGTCACCCCGGCCAGGGCGCCGATCTGATACGTGACGACGTCTTCCACTTCCCGACCCTCCATCTGAATTTCGCGGCGACCGAACCCTACCAGGTCGGCGAACCCGGGGTGGGCACCGATCGCGACGCCACCCGCAACCGCCAGACCGACGGTCCGGCGCATCACAGAGGGGTCGCCGCCGTGAAACCCGCACGCCACGTTGGCCGAGGTGACGTAGCGCAACATCGCCTCGTCGTCGCCCATGGTGTAGGATCCGAACGACTCCCCGACGTCGCCATTCAGATCGATACGCTGCACTGATGGAATTATACGCGCGTCAGTGCTGCTATCCCGCTAGCAGTCCGCCTCCTGACCCGGCTGAGACAGAAGCCCAACGCCGTCAGCCGAGATGCAGCCGGGCTCTCACCGATCGCCTGGACGTCCGCGGCGCAACGAAGAGGGTCGTGTAGAATCGCCGTCGGCGGGTGCCGCGCGAAGCACCTCCCTCAGTGCTATGAAATGGGATAGATGATCAGAGCAGCCCGTGGTGAGAGTCCCGCCGCATTCGACCGGCGCTGCATCCCGGCTGTCTGCGCCAGCCGCCGCCCGGCACGTCCCTGTCCGGGCTATATCCAGATCACATGGGGGTGCACTCTGGTGGCGCTGTGGCTGCTGATGGCGCCGGGCGGACTGGTCGCTCAGGCGGGGCGCGCGCAGAGCACCCAACCGATGGATGCAGACTTTGCCACGCGCGTTCGCGAGTGGACGACCCGGCCCGAGTTCGTCAGCCCGCTTGTGGATCATCTGCCGGTGGCCGACGGCATCCCGTCGCCCAAGGACGTGCTCGGCCACCATGCGGGCGCGCCGCGGGAGCTGACCTACCACGCCGAGCTGCTGGAGTACTACCGCGCCCTGGCCGCCGCCTCACCCCGCGTCTCGATCATGTCGGCCGGCCGCACCGACGAAGACCGCGAGATGGTCGTGGTGGCGATTGCGTCGGAGGCGACGATCCGCGACCTCGAGCGGTATCGCGTCTACCTGGGCCAGCTGGCCGACCCGCGGGGTCTGTCGGAACTGGAAGCCGCGCAGGTTATCGCACAGGCCAAGCCGATCTACCACTTCATGGCGGGGCTGCACAGCGCCGAGACCGGTCCCCCCGAGATGCTGATGGAGCTGGCCTACCGGCTGGCGGTCGAGGAAGGCCCGCTCTTCGACCAGATCCGCGACACCCTGATCGTCACCTTGACCCCGGTGGCCGAACCGGACGGGCGTGACCGCTATGTCGACTGGTACTACCGGCACCTGATCGACATCACCGACGACCGGGACCGTCTCGGCGGACCGCCGTACTGGGGGAAATACGTCTTTCACGACAACAACCGCGACATCAACTACTCGCAGCTGAGCATGCGGTCCCTGCTCGACTGGTATCTCGACTGGCACCCGCCGATCATGCACGACCTGCACGAGTCGGTACCGTTTCTCTACACCTTCAGCGGGCAGGCGCCGCAGAACCCCGGGCTCGACCCGATCGTCTACGGCGAGCTGCCCTGGTTCGCCAACTTCGAGATGGCGCAACTGACCAAGTACGGCATGCCGGGGGCCTGGACCCACGGGTTTGTCGACATGTGGTCGCCCGGCTATCTGGGGTTCATGGCGTCGAACCACAACGGCCTGGTCCGGTTCTACGAGACGTTCGGGAACGGCGGCGCCACGACGATGATGCGGCACCTCAAAACCGAGGACAACACGCCGGAACAGGCGCGCACCAGCCGCGAGTGGTATCGGCCCTTGCCCCCCTACGAGGAGGTCGAGTGGTCGATGCGCAACAACACCAACTACAGTCAGACCGCGGCGCTGAGCGCCCTGCAGCTCGCGTCGAGCAACCCGCACGTGATCCTGGAGAACTTCTACCGGAAGAGCCAGAACGCCGTCGAGGACGGGAAGAACAACGCGCCGCACGGCTGGGTGATCCCGTCCGGGCAGCGTGACATGACCCGGGTGACCCGGATGGTGAACCTGCTGCTGCGGCAGGGGGTCGAGGTGGGCCGTGCCGACGGCGAGCTCACGTTCGAAGGGGCCCGGACCGACGACGGGGACGCACTCGACGCAGACGCGGGCGACGACGAACCTGCATCCGAGGACCAGACCTATCCGGCCGGGTCCTACGTGATCAAGCGGGACCAGCCCTATGGCCGGCTCGCCAAGATCATGCTGGAGAGGCAGGCGTTCCCGGACGACGACCTCCGAACCTACGACGACACCGGCTGGACCCTCGGGCTGATGCAGCACGCCGAGGTGCACGCCATCGACGACAGCGCGGTGCTCGACGTGCCGGTGGAGCCGATCGCCGCGGCGCGGGACATCGGCCGGGTCGCCGGCGGCGAGGCCACGTACGGGCATGCCGTGGCGCACTACGGCTCGACCAACATGGTGACGCTGCGCTACCGGCTCCGCGGGCTCATGGTCGAGACCGCCGAGGCGACATTCGAGGCCGAGGGCCTCGAGTTCCCCGCCGGGTCGTTCATCATTCCAAGACCGGACGACCCGAACGACACCACACGGATCGAGCGGGCGGTCGAGGCGCTCGGACTGACTGCCGCCGCGCTCACCAGCCGACCGGATGCACCGACACACGAGGTCGACCTGCCGCGACTCGCGATCTTCAGCACCTGGGGCAACACGCAGGAGGTTGGCTGGGTGCGGCACGCGTTCGATCAGTTCGAGATCCCGTTCGATCTGATCTTCAAGGAGCGGATCAGCGAGGGCGACCTGTGGTCGGACTACGACGTCATCCTCGTCCCGAACCAGGGACGCACCGGCAAGGGGCTGGTCTTCGATATCGATCCGCGAGCGGCTCCGCTCGCCTACACCAAGACCGATCGGTACCGGTTCCTCGGTGACTACGGCTCGTCGGAGGACATCACCGGCGGCATCGGCATCGAGGGCGTACTCGAGTTCCAGCGGTTCGTCGACGCGGGAGGAGTCCTGGTGACATTGGGCACGGCGAGCTACTTCCCACCCGACTTCGGGTTGACGCGCGAGATCAATGCCCGCCGTCCCGGGTCCGGGTTCTACGCCCCGGGTCCGATCGTCGAAGCGGAGATCCTGAAATCGACGCACCCGATCTTCTACGGATACCAGAAATCGGAGATCTCGGTCCGCTACGCCAACGGTCCGCTGTTGCAGGTACCAAGACGCTATCGCGACGACTGGGTGCTGATGCGCTTCCCAGGCGAGGTCATGAGCGGCCTGATGCGCGGCGCGAACCAGACCGAGGACGAAGCTGCCATCGTTGACGTGCCGCGTGGCGACGGGCGGGTCGTGCTCTTCGCGACGAACCCGTGCTACCGGTGGCAGAACCACGGCGAGTTCACGATGCTGTTCAACACGATCCTGCACTACAACGACTTTGACGCGGCGACCACGCCGGCGGAGGCGGCGCTGCAGGACTGAACCCTGTGCCCATGACGCAGGAATGACACGGATGTCCGCGTACGGCGCAGCCCACGCCCGGGTCCTTACAGGTGCACATCGATAAAACAGGCAGGGGTAGAAGCCATGACGGACCGGATCGAGGCGGGAGCGCTCCAGGTTGACAAGGAGCTGTACGACTTCATCAACGATGAGGCCTTGCCGGGGACCGGCATTGCGCCGGAGGCGTTCTGGTCCGGCTTCGACAAGCTGATCCACGACCTCTCGCTGCGGAACCGCGAGCTGCTGGCGACACGCGACGAGCTGCAGGCGAAAATCGATGCGTGGTATCAGGAAAGCGGCGGTCAGGCGTCAGACCTGCCGGCCTACAAGGCGGTGCTCCGGGAGATCGGCTACCTGCTGCCGGAAGGCGACGATTTCACGGTGAGCACGACGAATGTCGACCCGGAGATCTCGACCATCGCCGGACCGCAGCTGGTCGTGCCGCTTACCAACGCCCGGTATTCGCTCAACGCCGCCAATGCCCGGTGGGGCAGCCTGTATGACGCGCTGTATGGGACCGACGCGATCTCGGAAGTGGATGGGGCCGGGCGCGCCGGCGGGTACAACAAGGTGCGGGGCGGTCGCGTGATCGCCTTCGCCCGCGATTTCCTCGATGCCTCGGCGCCGCTCGCCAGCGGTAGCCACCGCGACGCGACGTCCTATGCGGTCGTCAACGGCGCGCTGGCCGTGACCCTCGAGGACGGCAGCGTCAGCGGGCTCCGTGCGCCGTCGAAATTCGCCGGCTACGCCGGGGATGCCGCCGCGCCGTCGGCCGTGTTGCTGAAAAACAACGGCCTCCATGTCGAGATCACCATCGACCGCAGCCACCCGGTCGGCCGGGACGATGCCGCCGGGGTCAGAGACGTCGTGGTGGAAGCGGCCATGACGACGATCATGGACCTGGAGGATTCGGTGTCGACGGTGGACGCCGCAGACAAGGTGGTCGCCTACCGCAACTGGCTGGGGCTGATGAAAGGCGACCTGAGGGCCCGCTTCGAAAAGGGCGGCCGCATGGTCGACCGCGCCCTGAACCCCGACCGCGTGTACACCGCACCCGATGGGTCGGCCCTCACTCTACAGGGCCGCAGCCTGATGCTGATCCGCAATGTCGGCCATCTGTTGACCAACCCGGCGGTCCTGGACAAGGACGGCAACGACGCGCCTGAAGGGATTCTCGACGCGATGATCTCGTCGATGATCGCCATCCACGACCTGAAGGATCGACGGAACAGCCGCGCCGGGTCCATCTACATCGTGAAGCCGAAAGTGCACGGGCCGGACGAAGTCGCGTTCACCGATCAGATGCTCGAACGGGTTGAGGATGTGCTGGGCCTCGACCGGTACACCCTCAAGATCGGCATCATGGACGAAGAACGGCGCACGACGGTCAACCTCAAGGAATGCATCCGCGCCGCCAAGGACCGTGTGTTCTTCATCAACACCGGCTTCCTCGATCGCACCGGCGATGAGATGCACACCGCGATGGAAGCCGGTCCGATGATCCGCAAGGCCGACATGAAGGCCGCCGTCTGGATGACGACCTATGAAGACTGGAATGTCGATGTCGGGCTCGAATGCGGTCTGCCTGGTCACGCCCAGATCGGCAAGGGCATGTGGGCGATGCCAGACTTGATGGCCAACATGCTGGCGACCAAGATCGATCACCCGCGGGCCGGCGCCAACACCGCCTGGGTGCCGTCGCCGACGGCCGCCACCCTGCACGCCACTCACTATCACCAGGTCGACGTCGCGGCGCGGCAAGCAGAGCTCCGCTCGCGGTCCCACGCCGATCTCGACGACATCCTCACGATTCCCGTGGCCGAGCGTCCGACCTGGTCGGAGACGGAAGTGCAGCAGGAACTGGACAACAACGCCCAGGGCATTCTCGGTTACGTGGTCCGCTGGATCGACCAGGGCGTCGGCTGTTCCAAGGTGCCGGATATCAACAACGTCGGGCTGATGGAGGACCGCGCGACCCTGCGCATTTCCAGCCAGCACATCGCCAACTGGCTGCGCCACGGCGTGTGCAGCGAAGACCAGGTGCGCGAGACCCTGCAACGGATGGCCGCCGTCGTCGACGGCCAGAATGCCGGCGACCCGAAATATCGGCCGATGGCGCCCGCTTTCGACGACAGCGTCGCCTTTCAAGCAGCCTGCGACCTGGTGTTCAAGGGCCGCGAACAGCCGAACGGGTATACCGAGCCGATCCTCCACGCGCGGCGCAGGGAGGCGAAGACCAAGTGGCCCGTTTCATAAATACGGCCGGCATTCTCAATTGTGACAACGCAGGTGAAAGAGTGCGTCGATGACGAGTGCGTCTCTCAGCAATCACGGATACCGATTCCTTCCCGAAATCATCGGTCACGCCGTGTGGCTGTATCACGGGTTCGATCTCAGCTTCCGCGACACGGAAGATCTGCTCGCTCAGCGGGCGTCACAGTCACCTACGAGACGATTCGACGTTGGGGCCGAACGTTCGTGACACCGTATGCGAGGTTGATAGGAAGGATTAACGACCCCTCAACGTGTCGCCCCTCCCGTAAACATAACGCCCGTTCCCAGAGACGAGCCGTCGAGCCCCGACACACAGCTCATCCACCATTTCACGCTCTACCATTTCACGCGCTACCTTATCTTTCGGACCAAGCGGTGCTTTGGATTTCCTTCTGTCCGCCAAATTGTGCGTCATGAAACCCATTGTCTTCCAAAATTACGGCGGGCTCCACCAACTGCGCATCGAGAGCGCGGAGGATCTTGCCTTCATCCACCAGCTCCACCCAGCTCGTTGGGCCGCCACCACCGTGCAGCTGGAGAGCCTACAGTGCGATCCCGCGTTCCTCGAGTACTTGAATCCAGACGCCAGCGGAACCATCCGTGCCGAGCACTTGCGGGTGGCAGTGACATGGATCTTCCGTATGATGGCGAACGGCGACCGAATGGCCGCTTTCTCGGACGTCCTGCACCTCGCGGACCTCGATACCAGCCACGAGGAGGGCCAGAGGCTCAAGGAGGCCGCGATCCATATCCTGGGACAACTGAAGGCGAAGAAGTTGGATGAGATCAGCCTGGAACAGGTGCGCATCTTTCGGAATACGTACGGGATGACCTCGCCCAACGGCGACGGGGTGCTCCCCCCCCAGCACGTTTCGGATCCGGCTGCGGCACAGTTGGCAAAGGACGTACTCGAGCAGGTGGGCGGTACCAAGGATGTAAGCGGCGAAGACGGCATCAATGAAGGTCACCTGAGCCAATTCCTTGATGGTGCGAGGAAGTACCTTGCCTGGAAGGCACTCGCCGAAGATGACGGCAGGGCAGGAATTCTGCCCTGGGGCGACGACACGGCGGCGGCCGTGCAGCTCACGTCCGACTTCGATGCCAAGATCGAAGAGTTCTTCTGGCAGTGCGACCTGGTCAAGCTCGATGCCCGCACCGCCGAGCGGTTCTGCCTGAGTGAACAAGAGCTCCAGAACCTGGACGGCTCCGACCTCCGGGCCATGGAAAGACAGCTCGCGCAAGCGCCACTGCAAACGCCTAATGCTGAAGGTGTACTGAATTTTCAGGACCCCATCAATCCGTACTTCCAGGATCAGATGGACGAATTACGAAACCGGGTCCTTGCCCGTGCCCAGTCGGACTCCCACGAATCTCTCACGCGGATCGGCTGGCAGCAGGTCAAGGCCATCTTCAAGCCCTATTGTGCGTGGCAGGCAGAGAAACCATCGGATGGCGTAGGTGAGCTGAGTGAGACCACGCTGAAAGAATACTTGGATGGTCCGGCTCAGAAAAAACTTCGCCAGCTTCTGCTGGAGGATTTGGCGGTGAAGGCAGAGGTGAAGCAAGTGACTGCCCTGGAGAAGCTCACTCTGTACCAGCGCTGGCTCATGGAACTGGCCAACAACTTTGTAAGTTTCTCCGCGCTGTACGACCCCAGTCGCCGTGCCCTGTTCGAATTGGGCGACCTGATCATTGACGGCCGTGAGCTTGCCTTCACGATGAAGGTCCGAAACCGCGCCGAGCACAAGAAGATCGCCCAGACCAGCAAGATGTTCCTGGTGTACGCCGAGATCAGGATGGCCCAGGAGCAGGGGCGGACTTTCGAGATTGCCGCCGCCCTCACGAGTGGCGGCCAGGGGGCCATCGAAATTGGCAAGCGCGGCATCTTCTATGATCTGCAGGGCAAGGAGTGGGACGCACGAGTAGTGGACATGCTCAAGAACCCCATCAGCCTGGCAGAGGCGATCAAGTCGCCTTTTGTGAAAGCCAAAAAGCTATTATCCGAAAAGGTTGAAGCCTTTGTGGGCACCAGGGTCGGGGACCTGGAAAAGGCCACCACCGAGATCACAACGAAGATGGAAAAAGGCGATCCGCTCCAGCAGCCCGCCGAGGTGCCATCGGCGGCAGCGGCACCCCCTTCCGGCTCTGGCATGCGCGACGTGATGCTGGTTGGCGGCATCGCCTTCGCAGCCGTCGGGTCCTCGCTGGTCTACCTGCTCAACACACTTTCGCAGATAAGCCCTCTGAAAGCCGGCGTTACCTTGGTGAGCCTGGTGCTTGTGGTGGCCCTGTTCAGCGCACTTTCGGGTTGGAGCAAGCTGCGCAGGCGGGACATGAGCGCTCTGTTGGAGGCGTGCGGCTGGGCGGTGAATTTCCGCATGTACATGACAAGACGGCTCGGCTACCTCTTCAGCCACACGCCCAACTTGCCAGAAGGGGCACGCAAGGAACGCCGCGACCTGGTCACCCTCTTTGTGCGTGAGACCGGCTACGGCGCGTTTCGCTGGACTCGTACTCGTGTTGGCTTGGTTTCCCTGCTGGCCACTCTGCTCACAATCGCACTTCTAGGCACGCTTTGGGGGAACCAGATCAAGGCCCTTGTGCAGACATGGATGGGCGGCTAGCGAGACCACGGCCTGGGCGAAGTCCATATGTAACAACACACAAGATTTTCTGGCAATCGGGTCAGTGGCACGCCATGCCTTGCCCGATGCTGAA
>DQNS01000135.1 GCA_015659035.1 Acidobacteriota bacterium
ACACGTCACCGCAGATACCCCAGGCTGCGCAACCGGTCCAGCTCGTCGGCCGACAGTGTGTCGGCCAGCTCCGCGTCGGCCGGCAGCCGCGCCGCGTCCGCGCGCCGGCGCCATCGTTCCAGCGCCGCGGCCAGCCGTTCGACGACCTCGGGGTGGTCGCCCGTAATGTCCCTCAGGCTCAACGGGTCCGCCCGCTGGTCGTAGAGCTCGTACTCCGGCTCGTCCTCGTTGCGTGTCACGTTGTGAATCAGCCGCCACCCGTCGAGGACGAGGGCATATGCCGCGTGGCGGTCGTCGACTCCCGCCTCGGTCCGCACGTGTTCCTCGGAGACTGCGGGCCGCACGGTCCATCCGGGTCCCTCCGAGATGCCGTCCCCGCCGAGCAGCGGCAGCAGGCTCTGTCCCTGCAGGCTGTCGGGTGCCGGCAACCCACTGAGCTCGAGCAACGTGGGCATCAGGTCGATCGTCCGCACTGTGTCACTGACCTGTCGACCGGCTGGAATACGACCGGGAGCCCAGAGGATGAGCGGGACCTGTGTGAGCTCGCCGTAGACCGACTGCCCATGCCAGGAGTTCCCATGCTCGAGGAACTCTTCACCGTGGTCGCCGACGACGGCCACCACCACGCGGTTCCTGAGGCCCAGTTCGTCGATGCGCTCGAGGAGCCGGCCGATCTCGGTGTCCATCCCGCGGATCGAGCCGTCATACCAGGCCGTGCGATACGACAGGAACGCCTCCACGTCGATTCCGGAGGCGTCGAGATCAGCCCGACTGGGCATCACCTGTCCCCGCAGGAACGGGCTGTCGATCTGCCGGCGAACCTGAGCGACCCGGTCTCGGTGCGCGGCGCGCTCACTCGGGTCGGCCCACATCGTGTTGTAGGGGGGACGGGGCTCGAACGGACTGTGCGGGTCGAACAGGTGCAGGAACACGAAGAACGGCACGTCCCGGTGGAGGTCGAGCCACGGCAGCAACCGGTCGACGAACTCTCGTGCCGACTTCTCGCGTCGGGGTCCGGTTCGCGATGCCGCCTCGTGCAGCTCCTCGAATCCCTGGTGCAGGTTCGTGGCGGCCCCCGTGAAGGTGATCGACGAGAACGACAGCGTGGCGTAGCCGGCGTCCCGGTAGATCTCCGCCAGGGTGGTGGCCGAGCTGGGGAGCCGGTCCGACACGTCCGTGACGGTGTGGGACAGCGGATACAGCGACGTCAGGATGGACGGAGTCGACACCTTGGTCCATGTTGCCTGCGCCATCGTGTCGTCGAACCGCGCGCCGCCGGTCGCCAGACGGTCGAGTACCGGTGTCGTGTCCCGGCCGTACCCATAGACTGCGAGATGGTCGGGGCGGATCGTGTCCGCCATGATGAGGATGACGCCGTGCGGCGTCGCCGGGATCTCTGAGGGGGATGGGGCGCGGCTGCGGACGACCGGCGAGCCCCACAGTCCGAGGACTCCCGGGTCGCTCGCCGCCAGCTTCAGGGAGAGGGTGACCTGTCGACCCGCCAGTGACGTCAGGTCCACCGGGACCCGCTCCCATCGGTCGGGTGTCGTGACCGTGCGCTCGAGCAGTACCCGGGTGTCGTGGGAGCCGCGGACCTGCACCTCGACCCGGAAGGTGGCCGGCGTTTCGTCCAGGGTGCCGATCGAGAGATCGAGCCACGGCCGTTCCCCCAGCGTGAGGGGGATCCGGATCGTTTCGGGCACCTTGGTCACGAGCGATTCGTGAAAGATGTCGCCCAGACCGCGCCACGAGACACCGGAGGGGGTTTCGGCCAGGTGTTCACGGTCGAACACCAGACGCACGGACCGGATCGCGAACCGGGCGCCGACAGCGTCGCTCGGTCGCAGGAAGACGCGTCTGATGGCCGACGACGGGCGGTTGTCGCGCGCCCTCAGACGGTAGGTCCGAACCTCACCACCCGGCAGCAGCGGGGTCGACAACGCCCAGGCTTCGTCGGCGTGTACGTTGTCGAGGTTCAGCTCGCCGCGACCACGGAATTCGACTTCGAGGGTGGTGCCGTCTGAGACCTGCAGTTCGACGTCGACCGCGTGCAGGCGGTCTCGCCGCTCCAGCTCGTCGTGCCACTCGACATACACGATCGCCGACTCGGCGCTCGTCTCGCCGGTCAGCAGGCCGCCTCGCACCTCCAGCTCGGTGACGCCACCTCCGTCCATCCATCCGCCCAGTGGGTCATCATCAGGGTCAGCGGCATCGAAACGCCAGAGGGCCCGGGGCGACGTTCTCGCGGTCGGGCTGTCGAGCACCTCGACGTCGTCCCTGCTCAGCAGATCGACGAGGGGTTGGGTGAGCGCCGTTTCCGGGGCTCCGGTGCACCCCATCAGCAGTGCCGTGAGGGCGATGAGCAGGGCACTCGTGTGGCGCGGCATCAGACCTCGACGCCCAGGACCCCTTTGAACGCGAACCCGAACGCCATCGACAGGATGAGGAAGCCGATGAGCCAGTTGACCCGGATGCCGAGCAGGCTGAGATCTTGCGGCGGATATGCAACCTCGACCGCCTCGAGCGGGTGATCGGCCGCAATCGGCGGTTCGCCGGGATAGAGCAGCGTGTCGAGGGTGTGGCCGCTGCGAAGGTACGCCGCTGGTCCCCATCCGCGGCCGGCGACGATCCGCTTTTCCAGTACCTCGTCGCCCACTCGCACGACCAGGGCGTGATCACCCGGGCGGTCTACACGCAGGCGCCAGACGATTTCACGGGTCGAACGAATCTTGACCGGCGGCGTCTCGACGGTGACCCCTTCCGGCACCTCGAGCGTAATGGTGCCATCGAGTGTCGACGCCTCACGTACCAGCGCCTTCACAAGAACCGGTTCTCCGACCTCGAGTGGTCTGACGTCGAATCGCAGCTGGAGCTGCGTCATGATCAGCAGGACCGGCACCAGCATGATCAGCAGCGGCACCAGCGCCAGACCCATGAATCGGAACGTGTCACCAAAGATCTTTCCCTGCAGGCTCAGGACGACACCGATCTCGTGCTGAAACAGCCGCACGCCGATCAGGTTGCCGCGGATGCGGTCGCGGACCTCGCGGACCCGCTTCTGGTCGGAGGTCTTGCCGAAGAGCCACACGAGGAAGATGCCCGAGGCGAACGAGATGACCCCAAGCGCCCAGATCGGCGGCAGCGCGCGGAACGGCCAGCAGATGACGTCGAAGATCCGCGTCAACACGCTATTGATCAGGTTGACGAGCGCGCCCATCAGTCGATGGTTCCAAGGAGACAGGAGACAGGAAACAGCAGCCAGAAGGAGTCGGGTGGCGTGGCCGTCATGATCTCCTGACTTCTGCCTTCTGACCTCTGTAGAGAGTTTTTCAGGATATGTACCCCAGCCCCTTCAGGCGCTTCTTGATCTCCTCTTCGGAGTCGGCGCCTTCGAGCTTCGAGATCTCCTTCTCGAGCGCGTGGTTGATGAATTCCTCCACCGTCGAGTACCCGGCTATTCCGGAATACCGAGTCGCCTTCTCGAGCAGCGCCTTGTCGATCTTCACCTTCGACCCAAACATGCTTCCTTGCTCCTCGAGCGCCCAAAGCCAATAGCCCAAAGCCCAACGCCGAGGGGGCCGGGACTTACCTCGCCTCGATCGTATCCTCCCCGATCATCTCGGGCAGCGGGGCGACCCCGAACTCGTCGAGCACGGCGACGGTGAGGTCGTGCAGCGCCGGCGAATCCAAGCTGATTCGCTGGTTCGTCAGCAGCACCCCTGGCACCAGCCGGTAGTCGTTCAGGTGGTCGCCGCTCCACTCGTCGTCGTTGTCGGCGATGATCTCGTCCGACAACTGGCCGAGCGGGCTCTCCCACGAGTAGCGATAGCCGCGGTTGTAGCCGACGATGATGTCCGGCCCCTGGTCCAGATACGGTCCGTTGAACCGTTCCGCTGTCTGGTAGACCAGGCTGATCGGGTTGGCGCCGGTCCGCTCGTCTACCATCGCGAGCAGATCGCGCTCGAGGTCGTCGAGCAGTCGCGCGGTCTCGGCGCCCGGCTCGACGATGCCATCACGGTCTCTGCCGCGCTGGTTCACATACAGCCCGCCCACCCCGAACGCGTAGGCGCGTGTCTGGGACCAGTCGACGTTGACGAACAACGGATAGCGGCCCTTCTGCGACGGGTCCTTCAGCGCGAGATAGCCCTGCTCATACAGCCACGTGTTCAGGTTGACGCCCCAGTAGAACGGGGCGAACCCGTGGTCGGACATGACGATGAGCGTCGTGTCGTCGTCGACCACCTCGAGCACGCGCCCGAGCGCTTCGTCCATCTCCTCGTAGAGCGTGCGGATGCCGTTTCGCAACAGCTCGTCCGGCTCGTGCATCGGGTGTTCGGTGTCGGCGTAGTGGTAGAGCATGTGCGAGCCCTGGTCGACACTCGAAAAATAGAAGAACAGCAGCCCCTCCTCGAACGTATCGACGAAGTATTCCAGTGCGCGCCTGCGCTCACCGAAGACGAACTGCGACTGGTCCCAGAACTCGCGTCCACTGAAGACCCCCTCCGAGAACGCCTTGGTGTCCTCGGGGAGCTCCTGGGTGTAGAACGGGCCCAGCTCGTCGTGCAGGTCGGTCGACCAGCTCGCAGGGTTCGAGATCGGGGCGTGCGGGTCCTCAGGATTGATCTGCAGCGGCGTGACATAGAGCTTGAAGTCGGGTCGCACCTCCTGGAGATAGAAGCGCCCGACCGCGCTGAAACTGAAGACGTAGGGAATCGCGTCAAAATCAACACGGACCCAATCGCTCCACTCACCCTCGTTCAGCACCAGCTCGGTGTCCTGCACCACGATCTTCGCCACCGGCGCGTCCGGGTCGACCAGCACCTCGAAGTCGACCACCAGATCCGGGTTCTCATACTCCACTTCGTCGCTCACGCTGAAACCGCCGCTACCGACCGGTTCCTGCTTGAAGGGGTGAGGCGGGCCGTGAAGCTGGGCCTCGACTCGGTCGTTGACCACCTCGACGATCTCGACGTAGCCGGTCATCGCGGCCATGTCGTCAGGGGGGAAGTCGGTGTAGAACGAGTAGGTACCGTGCCCGCCGATGAAATCCGGCGTGCCCATGCCGGCGAACGAGCGACCGCCGGTGTCGACCGGTGGGTAGTTGACCGGCATCCGGAAGATCGTCGTTTCGATGCCGGCGGCATCGAGCAGCTCCCACCACGCCTGTCCGCGCCGATACAGCTCGACGTCGCCACCCGTGAGCGGCAACGTCCAGGCCCCGAGCTCGAGGCTGAAGCCCTCGGGTCCGATGGTGTAGAACGGCTCCACCGGTTGCATCGTCTCCGGGTCTCGGTGCAGGAAGTCGAAGACACCGTGACCGCCCGGGTCCATGCCAGTGATAAAGGTAGACCAGGCCACTGGGCTGAGCGGCGGCATCGTCGTTTCGAGTGGGCTGAAGTCTCCCTCTTCGGCGAGCCGGGCGAAATTCGGAAGTCGGCCTTCGGCGATGAATGCCTCGAGCATTCCGTGATCCATGCCGTCGATGCCGAGCACGATCACCTTCTTCCCGCCGCCCCCGCCCCCGCACCCGGCCGCACCGAGGATGACGGCGAAGAGCGCGATGGCGGCTCGAACCGCCGGGAGGTGTGCGCGGAGTGTCATAGTGCTGCGGCCCGCGCGGACCCCGAGCGGGTCTTCGTGGCATCTTCCGTGTCCGCGTCCGCCTCGGCCGGCATCAGGGACTGCCCGTCGCAATACGAAGGGACGGCGACCCCGAACAGATCGAGCACCGTCGGGCCGATGTCCATGATGCCGGGGGAGTCGACTGCGATCGGGCGGTTCGAGAACAGCATGCCCGGCACGTCGGGCGGGTTGAAATTATGGTCGCCGCTCCAGTACCGGGTGTTGTCCTCGATGACCTCGTCGCCGATGCCGCCGGTGACAGACGCCCATCCGACACGGTGTCCCGGCCGGAATCCGACGATCAGGTCCGGTGCGTCCGCCACATAGGGGCCCGAGTAGACCTCGGTCGCGTCGTAGACCTCGCGCACCGGCCGTACCTCCTCGACCTTGTCGACCAGCGCGCGGAGGCCGTCGCTGATCTCCCGCTTTAGCTGCTTTACCGCGTCCAACTTCACGATGCCCTTCGCCTCGCGACCTTCCAGGTTCAGGTAGATGCCGCCGAAGCCGACGGCGTAGGCCTTGGTGCGTGCCCAGTCGACGTCCCCGAACATGTCGGCGCCGGTCGGTCCGTCTCCCTTCACCGCGAGGAAGCCGTGCCGATAGAGCCACGTATTCAGGTTGACGCCCCGCCGGAACGGCTTGAACCCGTGGTCCGACATGACGAACAGGGCCGTGTCGTCGCCGGCCGCCTCCATCGTTCGGCCGACCAACGCGTCCATCTCGATGTAGAGCTTCCGGATGGCGCCCTTGTGTTTGTCGTCGCGTCCCCGGTTGGCCGGGTGCGTCTCGTCGAGATGTCGGAAGAACATGTGCTGCAGCCGGTCGGTGATGTCGAACACGCAGACCACAGCGCCGCGTGATGTCTTGTCGAGGGCGTCGAAGAACATCCGCTCGCGTTCCTCGTGGATGAGATAGGTCTGCTGGAGGAAGGCGTCCTCGTTGAGGACCTCCTCGTTCAGCGCCGACGTGTCCTCGCACAACCCGAGCGTCGAGTAGCGTCCCTGGGTCTTCGATAGATAGATAGCGTAGGTGAACGGGTGCGAGATCGGTAGCGCCGGCTGATCGGGATCGATGTTGATCGGCGTCATGTAGAGCTTGAGATGCGGTGCGGTCTCGATCAGGTAGAACCGCACGATGCCGGTAACCGTCATCGCGAGTCCGGGCTTGAAGTCGAGGGTGATCCAGGGCGTGTACTCGCGCCGCTTCAGCGGATGCACCACCCCGTTGATGTCCAGCTCGGCATGGCCGTTGGACCCGGCGCGGACCTCGAACGGCAGGCTGAGCTCGCCGCCCGAGGCGCGCAGGCTGTTCTCGGGGCCCGTGAAGACGCCGCGCGCGACCCCGTTCGTCCACTCGAGCGGGACGCGAACGCCGCTTGTCATGGTGAGCTGCTCGTCGGTGTCGCTGCTGAAGTAGTAGTAGGTGCCCTGGCTCCCGTTGAGGTCCGGTACGCTCATCGCCGAGAGCAAGGTGCCGTTGAATTTCTCCGCCGGGAATGTGATCGGCACCCGCAGGATCATGCTGACGATGCCGTGGTCGCCAAGGGTCTTCCAGAATGGCTGGCTACGCCGGCCCGCCGTGATCAATGGTTTGCCCAGCGGGATCCGGAACGGCCCGAGTGGCAACGTCCGCTTCGGTGGCTCGACTCGCGCAGAGGCCAGCTCGGGCAGGTGCGACTTGCGGTTTGGCACCAGGAAGTCGAAGACCCGGTGCTTCCCCGGGTTGCAGCCGGTCTGGAACGAGGTCCAGGCGACCGGCGACTCGGCGAGCAGCGTGGTCCGCAGCCGATGAAAGCTGCCCTGCTGGCGCAGCTTGGAGAAGTTGGGCAGCACGCCCTCGTCCATCAGCTGCTCGGTCAGCTCCGGGTCCTGCCCGTCGAGCCCCAGCACGATCACGCGTTTTACCCGGCTGGCGGCCAGCGCCCGGTTGCCTCGAATCTTCTGCACGGCCAGGCGGACCGGCCAGGTCAGCAGCGTCACCACTGCCAGCAGCATCGTGAACAAGAGGATGAAGATCGAGGAGACGAAGGCGAAGCCGGCGCCGGGACCGACATAGGCCTCGGCCGGCGCGGGTGCCGACAGCAGACCGCAGACCAGCACGCATGTTGCGATCAGTACGAGTCTCGGTGTCATGCTGGACTTTCTGGACTACCGGGCGCGGTTGCGATACAGCTGCTGGTCTACCACCGCGGTCATCTTCTCGACATCCAGGCGGTGGTCGAGGAACCGGTTGACCTGGGTCGCCACCTCGCGCGGGGTGTGCAGCGTCGCGCGGTGGTCCACGTAGAGCACCTCGCAGTTGGGCCGGGCGGCGAGCTGGCGTTCCATCTTTGTGAGGTGGGCGGCGAACATCGTCGCCATCTCCTCGTCGCTGGCGTCGCCACCCGACTCGCCGCGGCGCTCGAGCATCTTGCGCTGGGACGCCAGCACTTCCTGGAGGTTTCGCCGGACGAACACGATCTTGTAATGGTGCGTCGACGGCAGGTGCTGGAGGAGGAACGAGATGACCTTCAGGCACTTCCCGCGGGCGTCGTCGAGCCACGACGTGTCGCCGCCCTTGTCGAGGTCCTTGACCTGTTCCAACTCGTGGTAGCCCTTCGGGTTGTCGTCGTCCGCCTCGCGGATGCCGTCGACCACCGCCTCGAGTCCGCCGGCTGCGAGCATACCCATGAGCATCGACGTTCCGGAGCGCGGCAGCCCCGAGACGATGACCACCGACTGCTCGACACCCGGCGTTCCGCGACCCAAGAGACGGCGCAGAAGCCCTGCCACGACAGCTATTTGAATCGATGGACCGGTGAGCGTCAAGACGGCGGGGTTTGCGGCTTGGCAGTGACGGACGCTACACTGCGGCTCGCGATGGTGACGATCGACGCGGTCAACGAGGTGGCGCTGCGTGCCGGCGAGGTGGTGCTCAGGCACTACCGCGCCCGGGACACCTGGGTGAGGGAGAAGACGGACGGGTCGCCGGTGACCGGCGTGGACCTGGCGGCGGAGGCGATCATCCGGGACGGGCTGCTACGGCTGGACGATACGATCCCCTATCTGTCCGAGGAGCACGAGCTGCCGACCTACGAAGTGCGGCGCGCGTGGTCGCGCTACTGGCTCGTCGACCCGCTCGACGGGACCAAGGAGTTCATCAAGCGGACTGACGAGTTCACCGTGAACATCGCCCTGATCGAGGATGGCGAGCCGGTGCTCGGCGTGGTCGTGGCGCCGGCGTCCGGCTTGCTGTACTACGCGCGGACGGGGGAGGGCACCTGGAAGCGGGAGGGCGCCGGCGAGCCGCAACGGCTGCAGTCGATTCTGTCCGACCCGTCTGAGCCGTTGCGTATCGTGGAGAGCCGGTCGCACCCCAGTCCGGCCCTCGAAGCGTTTCTCAAGCAGCTCACGGTCGCCGAACGGGTCAGGAGCGGCAGCTCCCTGAAGTTCTGCCTGGTGGCCGACGGTCGCGCCGACGTCTATCCGCGGCTCGGTCCGACGATGGAGTGGGACGTGGCCGCCGGCGACTGCGTGTACCGCAACTCCGGGCATCCCGAGCCTCACCCGGGGACGCTCCGCTACAACAAGCCATCCTTGAAGAACGGGAACTTCGTTGTCGGGCTCAAGCCCGGGACGTATGAGTTACCCGAGTGATGCCAGAAGACAGGGGACAGGAGGCAGGAGAAGCTTGAGGGCTTCGCCCGCTTTGTTTTCAACGTTCCATCCGAGTGGTTCCCGGTCGGTGGCTGAGATCTCGCCGATCTTGTCCGCGCGCCCGCTCGATGTGGCGGACCTGTCCGCCGGAAGCCTTGGCGAAGGCGGAATCGTGATAAATTAAGGTGTTTGTCAGTACGACTCGAGACACTGCCGTCCAGGTTCCACCGTTTCGCTCATCCCTGACCCGTCAACCGCAGACCGGGACCTGTTGCGTCGGTCCGCCGGCGGTCCGTGATGGAGGTCCAGCGTCGCACCGAGGCTCGTCGTGATCGGTGCCGCATCTGGCCAGTGCAAGGCGCGACGAGGGAGAATACCGGTAGCATTCGATCGAGGAGTAACGTGGTCAGGCGGGATGCAACGCCTGCCGAATGCACTTGGACTTCCATCACGGACTGCCACTGCCAAAGGAGTCATCACGTTGTCAGACCATCTCATCGCCCCGCACGGCGGGACGCTCGTCGATTTGATTGCCGGCTCGGCCCGTGCCGAGGAGATCACGGCGGAGTCGCGCGACTGGGTGTCGCACGACGTCACGCCGCGTCAGCTCTGCGACCTCGAGCTGCTGCTCAACGGAGGATTCTCTCCGCTGGCCGGGTTCATGACCTCCAGCGACCACGACGCGGTCTGCGCCGACATGCGGCTCGCGGACGGCACGTTGTGGCCGATGCCGATCACGCTCGACGTGTCGGAAGCGACGGCGGACAAGCTGTCGACCGGGTCCCACCTGGCGTTGCGCGACGCGGAAGGGGTCATGCTGGCCGTGCTTCGCGTCGAGGACATTTGGCGCCCGGACCGCGAGGCGGAGGCCCAGGCCGTGTTCGGCACCACCAACAGCGAGCACCCCGGTGTGGCGCATCTCCTCGATCGCACCGAGCCGGTCTACGTCGGCGGGCGGCTCGAGGGGTTGCACCCGGTCTCGCACTACGACTACAAGGAGCTGCGCCACACGCCGGCCGAGTTGCGGGCGGCGTTCGCCAAGCTGGGGTGGACCAAGGTGGTCGCGTTCCAGACCCGCAACCCGATGCACCGGGCGCATCACGAGCTGACGCTTCGTGCCTCCAAGGAGGTCGAGGCGAACCTGCTGATTCACCCCGTCGTCGGCATGACCAAGCCGGGCGATGTCGACCACTACACCCGGGTGCGCTGCTACCAGGCGTTGTTACCGCGCTATCCGCAGAAAACCGCGATGCTGTCGCTGCTGCCGCTGGCGATGCGCATGGGCGGTCCGCGCGAGGCGGTGTGGCACGCGATCATCCGGAAAAACCACGGGTGCACCCATCTGATCGTCGGTCGCGACCACGCGGGCCCGGGGAGCGACTCGCGCGGCACCCCCTTCTATGGTCCGTACGATGCGCAGGAGCTGTTGAGCACACACGAGGCTGAGCTTGGTGTTGCGATGGTGCCGTTCAAGCTGATGGTGTTCGTCGAGGATACCGACTCGTACATGCCGATCGACGAAGTGCCCGAAGGGAAACGGACGCTGAACCTGTCGGGCACCGAGCTACGCGACCGGTTGGCCGGGGGGAAGGAGATTCCACACTGGTTTACGTTTTCCACCGTTGCCGAGGAACTGAAGCGCAGCCATCCGCCCCGCCACGGGCAGGGGTTCACGCTGCTGTTCACGGGGTTGTCCGGGTCGGGCAAGTCGACGATCGCCAACGTGCTGTTGGTCAAGCTGCTCGAGATGGGCGGCCGGCCCGTGACCCTGCTCGACGGTGACCTGGTGCGCAAGAACCTGTCGTCGGAGCTCGGGTTCTCGCGTGAGCACCGCGACATCAACATCCGTCGGATCGGGTATGTCGCCTCCGAGATCACCAAGAACGGGGGGGTCGCCATCTGTGCGCCGATCGCGCCGTTTGACGCCGTTCGCAAGCAGGTGCGCGCCATGATCGCGCCGCTCGGCGGGTTCATGATCGTCCACGTCGCCACGTCGCTCGAGGTGTGCGAGCAGCGGGACCGCAAAGGGCTCTACGCCAAGGCGCGCGCCGGGATCATCAAGGAGTTCACCGGGATCTCGGATCCGTACGAGGCGCCGGAGGACGCGGAGATCATCATCGACACTGCCGATCTGACCGCGGAAGAGGCAGCGCAGCAGATCATCCTGCACCTGGAGAAAGAAGGCTACGTCGCCGGGTCGGGGTGAGGGGTTCTTGAGGAACAACCGATGGCGCCGTCCGAACAATTCGACCGCGCGATCGAGCGTTTCGATGCGGCGAACCGCGAGGACCCCAACCTGGAGGTCGCCGATGGCGTGGAACAGCCCAAAGAGCTGCTCTACGCCCGTCGGATGACCGCCGGTCTCGACCGGTTCGGTCCGGACGCTTCAGAGGCGGTGCGGCTGGCCGCTCGCTGCCAGCACATCCGCCGCTGGACCATTCCCCGCACCGACTACCCCGAGGGCCGCAACGGCTATCGCCGGTGGCGCACCGATCTGGCGCGGTTCCACGCATCGACCGCTGCCGCCATCCTGCGGGAGGTCGGGTACGACGATGCCACGGTTGCGCGGGTCGAATCGCTCCTACGGAAGGAGCGGTTGAAGACCGACCCCGACGTGCAACTGCTCGAAGATGTGATCTGTCTCGTCTTCTTGGAGCATTACCTGTCCGATTTTGCCCCAAAGCACGACGAAGAGAAGCTGCTCGAAGTGCTGCGCAAGACCTGGTCGAAAATGTCTGACGACGGCCGTCGCGCCACGCGCGCGCTCGACCTCGCGCCCGATCTGCGCGCGCTGGTCGCGCGAGCGATCGCTTCCACGTAGGCCCGAGAAGTCAGGAGTCAGAAGCCAGCAGTCGGAAGAAAGCAAAAAGGCTTCGGGCGCTCCGGTTTCTCCCTCTCCCTCTGGGAGGGGGCCGGGGTGAGGGCCAAAGGACACTCTCTAGGTTTCTTCGGGTGCCGAGCGTCGCCACCAGGCCGCCACGAGGCTGCCGACCAACGAGTGGAACACGCTGGAGAGGGCGCTCGGAATCGCCACCAGCGGGCTCGCGAAGTTCTGCTGGGCCAGCAGCACCCCGAGGCCCGAGTTCTGCATCCCTACCTCGATCGACACGGTTCGCGCCGCGATCTCACTCCCCAGGAGACCCTTTCCGGCAGCATAGCCCACCAGGAACCCGAAGACGTGCAGGCTGAACACCGCGAGCACCAGCCGTGGCCAGGCCTCGAGAATTTGCTCCCGTCCGGCGCCGATGATCGAGGCGACGATCAGGGTGATGGCAACCACCGCCACGAGCGGTGCGACCGGCAGCACCGCCTCGATGGCGCGCGGGAACCGCCACTTGATGAGGGCGCCACCGACCACCGGAAGAATCACCACCTGCACCGTGCTCAGGAGCAGGCCACGGGCCGGCACGTCGACCCGGCTGCCCGCGAGCAGCTCGGTCAACGTCGGCGTCATCAGCGCCGCCACGAGGGTCGACAGCATGGTCATCGTGACCGACAGCGCCACGTCAGCCTTGGCCAGGTAGGAGATGACATTCGACGCGGTGCCGCCGGGGCAGCAGGAGACCAGTATCAGCCCGACGGCGAATGGGGTGGGGAGGTCGAAGAGGTACCCTAGGCTCCAGCCGAGCGTCGGCATCACCGTATATTGCAGCAGCACCCCGGGCAGCACCCGGCCTCGCTCGCGCCCGACCCGGCGGAAGTCCTCGAAGCCGAGCGTCATCCCCATGCTGAGCATGATGACGCCGAGCCCGATCGTGATCAGGGGGCCGCTGAACCAGGTGAACAGCGTCGGGCGGATGACTGCGAGGATACCGGCGGCCAGCACCCAGAGCGGAAACGCCGACGTCAAAACCGAGAGAATGCGCAAGACCGGCCGCATTGTATAGCGGCGACCACGCGGCGACGAAGAAAGGAAGGAGCGTCCATGTCTTTTCAATCAAATCTGCTGTCCGGCCGCACCGCGCTGATCACGGGCGGCGGCACCGGCATCTGCCGCGGCATCGCGCTCGCGCTGGCCGCGCATGGTTGCGATGTGGCCATCACGAGCCGGTCGGCAGACCACCTTGAGCCGACCGCCGACGAGATCCGGGCGAAGGGGCGCCGTGCCGTTGCCGTGCCGGCCGACGTCCGGGACCCGGCGGCCGTCGAGGCCGCGGTCACGCGGACCGTTGAAGAACTGGGCGGTCTCGACATCCTGGTCAACGGCGCCGCCGGCAACTTCCTGTGTCTGGCGGAGCAGCTGTCGCCGAATGGCTTCGGCGCGGTGGTCGACATCGATCTCAAGGGAACGTTTCACTGCTCGAAGGCGGCGCTGCCGCATTTGAAGAAGAACGGCGGGGTCGTCCTGAACATCAGCGCCACGTTGCACTACCTCGGCACGCCGGCCCAGTTGCACGTCGCCTCGGCCAAGGCGGGTGTCGACGCGCTGACGCGGGTCCTGGCCGTTGAGTGGGGCCCCTACGGCATCCGCGTCAACGGCATTGCCCCCGGCCCGATCGCCGACACCGAAGGGGTGCGGCGGTTGCTCGATGACGCGGCGAAGCAGAGGGCAGAGAAGACCACGCCGTTGCAGCGGCTCGGTCTCGTCGAGGATGTCAGCAATGCCGCGCTGTTCCTCTGCTCCCAGGCCGCCTCGTACATCACCGGTGTCACTCTCGTCGTCGACGGCGGGCTCTGGCTGACGTCAAGCCGCCACGCCTTCGCGCCCCCACCGGAGGTTTCTCCAGGTGGGTAGGCGCTGGTCGACGACCTCGTGAAAGGAGATCCTTCTTGACGACAAAGGACGTGCCACCTGGCCGAGCCCTCACTGACATGGCGATGGGCTATATCCGTGGCAAGACCTTATGCGCTGCGGTCCGCCTCGAGATCGCCGACGCGCTGGGAAACGGCGAACAACACCTTGACGAGCTCGCCGTCGCCACCGGGTCGGACCGGGACGCGCTGTATCGGCTGCTGCGCGCTCTGGCGGGCATCGGCGTGCTCACAGAGGTCACACCGTTCTGCTTTGCACTGACGCCCTTGGGCCAGCCGCTCCGCAGGGATGTTCCCGACTCGGTCTGGGCCTCGATTGTCTTCTGGGCCGACCTGCTGGCAGATTCGTGGACGTATCTGGCAGAGTGTGTGCGGGCGGGCGGAGACCTGGGCGCTCTGGCGGTCATGGAACGCGAAGGTGTGAAATCGCGCTGGTCGCGGGAACCCGACGCCCAAGCCATCTTTCACGCGGCGTTCGCCGAACCCACTGCCAGTGATATGGCCACCGTTGCCGGCGCATATGACTTCTCGCGATGCCACGTCGTCGCCGACCTCGGCGGGGCGGGTGGTGGACTGCTGTCGGCGATCCTCGCTGCACATCCGGAGGCGCGCGGCATCCTTGTCGACCGCAAGGAGGCCATCGACGGCGCAGCGGCGCGGCTCGCGGCAGCCGGGATGGCGGACCGGTGCGATCTCGTGGCCGGGGACCTGTTGGAAGCGGTTCCTGGAGGCGCGGATGCCTACATCATGAAGTCGGTGCTCCACGGCTACAATGACGCCTCCGCGCGGCGCATTCTCACGAACTGTTTCACGTCGATGACGGCCGAGAGCCGGCTGTTGCTCATGGAGGTCGTGCTGCCGGTGCAGATTGACCGGGCCGACCCGCGGCTCGAGCGCCTGCTGCTTGCCGACCTCAACATGCTCGCGGTCACCGGTGGCAGGGAGCGCAGTGCGACTGAGTGGGAGCCCCTCCTCGCATCAGCCGGCTTCGAGCTTCGCCGGGTTATCTCAGTGCCCGGCCAGGACTACAGCATCCTCGAAGCGGTACCAGACCGTCGCGGTTCGAAGATGCAATGAGCCACACTATCGGTCGCGCACAGAATCGTAAACCCGTTCAACGGACGAAGGACGCGAGATGCAAGCAATCTGGAAGGGCGAAATCATCGCCGACAGCGAGAACACGGTTGTTATGGAAGGGAACCACTACTTTCCGGCTGAGTCCGTCGACAAGAAGCATCTCAAGCCGAGCCCGACGACCAGTGTATGCCCATGGAAGGGTACCGCTCATTACTACAGCGTCGTGGTCGGGGGCGAAGAGAATCGGGATGCGGCATGGTATTACCCGGACCCCAAGGAGGCGGCCGCGCAGATAGAGAACCACATCGCGTTCTGGCGTGGGGTCGACGTGCGAGAACCTGACGAGGCCGCTGAACAGCGGACGGCACAAGACCAATGAGAGTGTCGAAGCCGAACCGCGCTTTCGACGCGTCTTCCCGACTGTCGGAAGTGGGAGGGCGGTGGGCCGGCGCTTGATCGCGAATCCGCGGCACGGCCGGGGACAATGCGGGACATCACGTTCCGCCACGCCCGACCAAACGAAGTGGCTACACCCGGAAATAGTCACCCTGCCAGTCCGTGATCATCTTCTTGATCGACGTCGATTTCGTGATGTTCTCGTCCAGTACCTTGCGCGCCAGCTCCGGCAGCTCGGCGTCACCGGCGAACCGCAAGCTAACCATCTGGGTCGGCGTGAAGTCGTTGATGCGTCCCTGTCGGTCCTCGGGCAGCAGCTCCCGCATGCGCAGCCGCATCTCGAGGCGAATCACGCGGTCCTGGGCCTTCAACGCGAAGACACGGGCGAACAGTGCCACGATGATCAGCGCCACCGCGACCAGCACATGCAGGCTTGCGTCCCACGTGATGCCGTTGAAAAGCCCGACCACCGCCGAGACGAAGTTGACGAGCAAGATCGGTAAGGCGACGTAGTGAAACGCCGGTACGAAACGAGTATGGTTGGCGAAGTTCTGTCCCTGGTTGGCCATTGTGGTCCTCCTTAGATGTGCCGAATGTCGGCTCGCTATAATACGTGGGGCGGAGCCCCGGAGTTGTAACGGCGCGCGATAATGCGCGCCCGCGACGGAGTGGCGCGGGGCAGCGGGGCCTCCGCGAGCGACCGAGCCGGGGTTTGGGGCGGAGCCCCATGGAAAAAACGATGAGCGATCTGGCATCGAAGCAGTGCGTGCCGTGTCGGGGGGGCGTGCCCCCGTTAGCGGGGGACGAGCTGGTCACCTATCAGCAGCAGCTGGGCGGCGGCTGGCAGGTGGTCGACGAGCACCATCTCGAGCGTGAATACCGGTTCGCCGACTTCCGTCAGGCGCTGGATTTCACCCTCCGAGTGGGAGAGATGGCCGAGGAGCAGGATCATCATCCCGACATCTTCCTGACATGGGGCCTGGTCAAGGTGACGATCTGGACCCACAAGATCGACGGCCTGACCGAGAGCGACTTCGTGTTTGCCGCCAAGGCCGGTCAGCTCGTGTCGGCCTGATCCTGTAAGATCACTAGTTCATGAGTACGGAGGGTCCGGTAACCGAGACGCCGGCAACCGAGGCCGGCGTGGCGCTTGACGGGTGGGTGCGCGAGATCATCGCCTGGCATTTCGATCCCGCCACCGGGTGTCCCTTCTGGCTCGATTGGGCCCGGCAGGCTGGGTGGGACCCGCGCCAGGAAGTCACGAGTTTCGCCGACCTCGCGAAGTTCCCGCATTTCGAGGACGGGTGGCTTCGGGGTGGCCCGGTGCGCCGCTGGGTGCCCAAGGCCTACGCCGATCGGCCGACCTTCGTCTTTGAGACCGGCGGTACCACCGGCATCCCGAAGAGCCGGGTAACGCAGGAGGACTTCCGCATCGACTACGAGCTGTTCTCCGAGACGCTCCCCGACGAGTATTTCCCGAAGGGCAGCGACTGGCTCATGCTGGGGCCGAGCGGCCCGCGCCGTCTCCGGCTGGCGGTCGAGCATCTGGCCCAGCATCGGGGTGGCATCTGTTTTTGTGTGGACCTCGACCCTCGATGGGTCATCAAGCTGATCAAGAAAGGCTGGATGGACCATCTGAAGGCGTATCAGGCTCACGTCATCGACCAGGCGGTGACGGTGCTGACGGCCGGGCACGACATCAAGTGCATGTTCTCCACGCCGAAGCTGCTCGAGTCGCTGGCCAACCGACTCGAAGAGGACGGGTCGAGTCTGAAAGCGGCCGGCATCACCGGCATCTTCGCCGGTGGCACCGAGTTCACGCCGCAGTGGAACCGGTTCGCGCACGAGGAGCTGCTCGACGGCATCTACATGACGCCGACCTACGGCAACACGCTGATGGGGCTGGCGGCGAGCCCGCCGAGCGGCCCGGAGAACGGGTACAAGATCACCTATTACGCGCCACAGCCCCGCGCCGTGATCCAGGTGGTGGACCCCGACGATGGGGGTCGGGTGGTTGGCTACGGCGACACCGGACGGGTGATGTTGACGACGCTGACGAAGGAGTTCTTCGTGCCGCGTTTCCAGGAGCGTGACGAGGGCGAGCGCGAGCCGCCGTGCGAGCAGTACCCGTGGGACGGCGTCAGCGGGGTCCGGCCATTCAGCCGGCTAGCCTCGGCCACGACGGTTGGAGTGTACTAGAGAGGGTTCCGGAAGGAGACAGAAGACAGGAGAAGCCGGAGGGCTTCGCCGCTGTCTTCGGTCTGCTCGAGTGACCCAGATCTTAACGAGCAAGGGAGGAAACACTGTGCGAACTGTAGAGAACGGACTGCAGGGATGGACCGGCGTGCTTGCGGTGGTGTTGGCCAGCGGCCTCGTCGCGTGCGGGGGCGGCACCCCGTCGGTGTCGTTCGTGACGCCGGCCGACGGCGCAACCGTGTCGAGCCCCGTGGCGATGGAGTTCATGGCTTCGAATCTGAACATCTCGCCGGTGCCGGAAGAGGTCGAGACGCCGCGTGAGGGGATCGGCCATCATCACGTAGCCATCGACACCGAGTGTCTGCCGGTCGGTGAGGCCATTCCCAGGGCCGATCCATGGGTGCACTTTGGCGACGGGTCCGAGACATACGAGACGTTGCTGCCGGCGGGGCAGTACATGCTGACGTTGCAGATCGGCGACGACGAGCACCGGACGCAGGAAGGCCTGTGCACGACGATCTCAATCACGGTCGAGTAGGCGGTCCGTCCACCGTTCGCCCTAGACATCTCCGATGGGCCAGATCGTCACGTTTGGATCAACTTTTTCGTCGCCGCCGGGGATGTCTAGCCCCCGCGTAGCGGGACTGTAAAAAAGGTCTGGCAGCGATGCGGAGCCCCCGCACCGGGGCCGGGTACTCGTCGGTTTGAGGCGGAGCGTCGCTGCCAGTCCGTGGTGAAAGTCCCGCGTCGCACCGAGGGTCGTCGAGATCGACGCCGCGCCGGGTCCCTGCAAGCCGAGGCGAGGGAGCATGGAACAACGCAGTCAGGGCGGATGCAGCGCCAGCCGACTGCAGCTGGACTTTCACTACGGGCTGCTTGAGGGATCGACACAACCGTGATTCATTTTCCGATTCTCCGGTGGGGTCAACCGTACACGAGTCTCGAGACCACACAGGTCGAGCATTTCGCGACCGGCGAGCCGGTGGCCGAGGTCAGCCAGGCCAACCCGGGTATCGTCGCCCGCGACCTGCGCAAGGGGGCGGACCGCGCCCGCAACGTGCTGCGGGAGATCCCGTGCGCCGAGCTGCTGGCGATGGTCAAGCAGGCTGCCGAGCTCTTCTCATCGGCCGAGTTGCCGCTGGGTGACGGCACCCAGACCCCGGACGACTTCGTGCGCCAACAGTCGGCGACGACCGGACTGCCCGAGCACATGTGCCGCATGAACATGGAGAAGCTGCGGTACGTGCTCGACCACCTCGACGAGGTCCTCGCCTCGCTGACCCGCAAGCTCGACTACGACATCTTGACGCGCGGGTACGGGGAGGAGCACGGGGTGATGCGCAGCTACCAGGCGACGACCCCGATGGTCGGCCTGGTGCTGCCGTCGAACTCGCCCGGAGTGCATAGCCTGTGGCTGCCGATCATTCCGTTGCAGATCGGGTTGGTGCTCAAACCGGGACCGCAAGAGCCCTGGACGCCCTGGCGCATGTCGCAGGCGTTCTTCGAGGCGGGGGTGCCGCGCGAGGCGATCGCCGTCTATCCGGGCCTGGGCGAGGTCGGGGCCGCGGTGCTGAACAACTGTCCCCGCAGTCTCATCTTTGGCGGAACGGGCACCGTTGAGCAGTACGCCGCCAACCCCGCGGTCCAGGTGCACGGCCCCGGGTTCAGCAAGATCCTGTTCGGCGAGGACCAGGTCGACAACTGGGAGCAGTATCTCGACCTGATGGTTGACAGCGTCCTGATCAACAGTGGCCGCGGTTGCATCAACTGTTCGGGTATCTGGGCCCCGCGGCACACGCGTGAGATCGCCGAGGCGGTGGCCGAGCGGCTGGGGCCGATCGCGCCGTTGCCGCCCGATGACCCGCAGGCGGCGCTGGCGGCGTTCACCGTGCCGGGGCAGGCGGCCGCGATCTCGGCCGACATCGACAACGCCCTGAAAGAGGACGGCGTCGAGGAGGTCTCCGCGAAGCATCAGGACGGCGGCCGGCTGGTGTCGCAGGAGCGGTGCGACTATCTCCGTCCAACGGTGGTCCATTGCGCGTCACCCGAGGCGGCGATGGCCAAGAAGGAGTACATGTATCCGTTCGTGACGGTCGTGGAATGCCCGCAGGACAAGATGATCGGGGCGATCGGCTCGACGCTGGTGGCGACCGGCCTCACCGAGGATCCGGCCTTCACCCGTGCGCTCCTCGATGCACGCAACATCGACCGGCTGAACATCGGGCCGGTCCCGACCATCAAGCTCAACTGGCTCCAGCCGCACGAGGGGAACATCGTGGACTTTCTCTTCCGGCCGCGAGCGTTCCAGCGCGCGTCGTAATGAGACGGGGCTTCGCCCCGGACCCCCGCGGGCGCTTGCGGGGACCCCATGGCCCCGGCCGCGCCCGCGAGGTGCGCATTGTCGCGCGCCTGGACCCAGACGGGGCTTCGCCCCGAGCCCCCGCCGGCGCTGCACGGGGCCCTAAGGTTCGCCAGTGCTCGAAATCACCGACCTCGCCAAGTCGTATCCGACCCCGCGCGGGCCGCTCGACATCCTCTCCGGTCTGTCACTGTCGCTCCGACTTGGCGAGGCCGCTTCGATCGTCGGGCCGTCGGGCAGCGGGAAGAGCACGCTGCTCTATATTCTCGGTGCGCTCGAGCCACCCACCTCCGGCACCGTCACCCTAGACGGGGTCGACCCGTTCACGCTGCCGCCGGCCGAGCTGGCGGCATTCCGGAACCGGCGTGTCGGTTTCGTCTTTCAGGACCACCTGCTGCTGCCGCAGTGCACCGTGCTCGAGAACGTGCTCATCCCGACGCTGGTGGGGGGCACCGACGCCGATGCGCCGGCCCGAGCCCGGGACCTGCTCGAGCGGGTCGGTCTGGCCGACCGGCTCGACCATCGCCCGGCAGAGCTGTCGGGTGGCGAGCGGCAGCGGGTGTCGCTGGCCCGGGCGCTCATCCGTCAGCCGCCGCTGCTGCTGTGTGACGAGCCGACCGGCAACCTCGACCACGCCGCCGGCGACGTGGTGGCCACCATGCTGTTCGACCTGCACCAGCGGCAGGAGACGGTGCTCGTGGTGGTGACGCACAACACCGGGCTGGCGGCGAAGTGCCCGACCCGCTTCGAGCTGGTCGGGCAGCGGCTGGAGCCGCTAGACACCTTATGACCTTTGGCACCCTGCTCCGACGCAGCCTCACCCATTACTGGCGCACCAACCTCGCGGTCATCGCCGGTGTCGGTGTCGCGGTGTCGGTGCTCGCCGGCGCGTTCCTCGTCGGCACCTCCGTGCGGGCGAGCTTGCGCGACCTGGCGCTGCTGCGCCTCGGCCGCGTCGACCACGTCGTCACGTCCGGGCTGTTCTTCCGCGAGGCGTTGGCCGACGAGCTGCTGGCGTCCGGCGCGTTGGAGGCCGCCGCGAGCGACGCGGTGCCGATGATCGCGCTCGAGGGGTTCGCGACCCATCAGGAGACCGGCAGTCGGGCGGGCGGCATCCAGGTGTACGGGGTCGACGAGCGGTTCTGGGTCTTCCACGGACTCGAGGCTGGGCGGGTGCCGGTGCCGGGCGCCGTGCTGGTCAGCGCGGGGCTCGCGCGGGAGCTTGGGGCGGTGGCGGACGATACGCTGTTGGTTCGCGTCCAGAAGCCGTCGGCCATCCCCCTCGGCTCGCTACACGGGCGGCGCGACGATCTCGGGGAGACGATGCGGTTACGCATCCAGCAGGTGCTGGCGTCGGACGATCTCGGCGAGTTCTCGTTCCGGCCGCAGCAGGGGCTCTCGCGTGCCGTGTTCGTCACCCTCGGTCGGATGCAACGGGATCTGGGGCTTGACCGGCAGGCCAACACGATCCTGCTCGGGACCGGTGCCGCTGACACCCCCGCCCAGGACACGACGGCGGCGGTCGCCGCCATCGAGACTGCGCTGCGCGCCGAGACGCGGCTGGACGACCTCGGGGTGCGGGTGCGGGTCCTGGAAGGGCGCGGCCAGCTTGTGGTCGAGTCGGCGGCCGGGCTCCTGTCGGACGACACCGTGGTGGCCGCCCGGGCGGCGGCCGTCGAGGTCGGGATGACTGACCAGCCGATCCTGACCTACCTGGCCAACGAGATCCGGTTCGGCGACCGGCTCACCCCCTACTCGCTGGTCACAGCGTTCGACCTCGAGGCATTCGCGCTGGACGATGTCGACCTCGGCACCACGGGGACCGGTCCGCTGCCGATCGTGCTGAACAGCTGGACGGCTGACGACCTCCAGGCGGCACCGGGTGACGTCGTGTCGGTTCAGTACTACCTGTGGGAGGACGCCGGCGCGTTGTTGACGGAGGAGACGGAGTTCCGGGTCGCGGCCGTCGTGCCGCTGGAGGGGCTGGCGGCCGACCAGGACTTCGCGCCCGAGTATCCCGGTATCACCGAGGCGACCAACGTGTCCGACTGGGACCCGCCGTTCCCGATCGACCTCGATCTGGTCCGCCCGAAGGACGAGGACTACTGGGACGAGTACCGAACCGCCGCGAAGGGGTTTCTCCCGCTCGCGGTAGGGCAGGATCTGTGGCGGTCGCGGTGGGGGCAGGTCACCTCGCTGCGGGTTGTGCCTGCGACGGGCCCGCCCGAGGCGGTCATAGAGGCCTACCGCGGCGCACTGCGCTCCGCGATCGACCCGCTGACCACCGGCTTCGTCGTCTATCCGGCCCGGGGACTCGCCCTCGAGGCGGCGGACGGGGTGACCGATTTCGGCTTGTACTTCACTTATTTCAGCTTCTTTCTGGTGGTGTCGGCGTTGCTGCTGGCCAGCCTGTTCTTCCGGCTGGGTGTCGAGCAGCGACTGACCGAGATCGGCACGCTGCGCGCGCTGGGGTTCGACCAGACGGAGGTGCGCCGGCTGTTCTGGACTGAAGGGGCGGTGCTCTCGTCCGCCGGGAGTCTCGTCGGGGTGGCGGGCGCGGTCGGCTACTCCGGCCTTATCATGTGGGGGCTGCGCACCTGGTGGGTCGACGCGGTGGGGACCACGCTGTTGACGCTCCACGTGTCGCCGCTTGCGCTCGGGGTCGGCGTGGTGGGTGGCATGCTGGCCGCAGTGATCTCGATCGCCTGGACGCTGCGTGGGGTCGCTGCGGCAACCCCGCGCGCCCTGATCAGCGGGTCGCTGCCCGACGCCGCCGGTCGCCGCGGGGAGGGGTCGCGCGCAAGTGGTCTCGCGCGGCGTGCGCCGGTCGTGCTCGGATTGGTGGGGGCGGTCGTGGCGGCCGCCACCCGCGCCGGACTCGTCGACGACACCGCCGGGTTCTTCGGTGCCGGATTGCTGTTTCTGGCGGCGCTGCTCACCCTGGCGTGGGTCCTGCTCGGCCAGCCCGATCGGCAGGGCGTCGCCGCGCCGACCGCCTGGTCCGTCTCCCGCGTCGGGCTCCGGAACGCCACCGCGCGACCCGGTCGCTCCGTCCTCTGCATCACGCTGATCGCCTTCGCGGCGTTCATCATCGTCGCGGTCGACGCGTTCCACAAGGAGGGCGGGGAGGCGACCACCGACCGCTCGTCCGGCACCGGCGGGTACCCGCTGCTCGCCGAGTCGCTGCTGCCGATCGTGCTCGACCTGTCTTCCGAGAATGGCCGGGCCGAGCTGGGGGTGTCGTCGTTCGACGACGAGATCTTCGCCGCCGCCGCGTACGCCCGCTTCCGGGTGCGCCCCGGTGAGGACACGAGCTGTCTCAATCTCTATCAGGCTAAGGACCCGCGGCTGCTGGCGCCCGACGCAGCGTTCGTCGCCGAGGGCCGCTTCGGGTTCGGGCGCACGATGGCGGACACCGAGGCCGAGGAGGCAAACCCCTGGCGCCTGCTCGATCGCGTGTTCGACGACGGCGCGGTGCCGGCCATAGCCGACGCCACCTCGCTGGCCTACGCACTGCACCTGTCGGTGGGCGACGACTTCATCCTGAACCCGGACAGCGACAACCCGATCCGGTTGCGATTCGTCGCGGCCCTGACAGACAGCATTTTCCAGAGCGAGCTGATCATCGGCGAGCAGCACTTTGTCCGGCTCTTCCCGGCGCATGAGGGCTACCGGTTCTTTCTGGTCGATGCTCCGGCCGACCAGACCGCCGAGGTGACCGCGGCGCTCGAGGACCGGTTGGCCGATTACGGCTTCGACGTCACCTCCGCGCCGGAGCGGCTCGCCGCGTTCCATCGTGTCGAGAACACGTATCTGGCGACGTTCCAGACGCTGGGGGCGCTCGGGCTGCTGCTCTGCACGCTCGGGCTGGGGACGGTACTGGTGCGCAACGTGCTGGAGCGTCGCCGGGAGCTGGCGCTGCTCCGCGCGGTCGGCTACAGCACCGGGCACGTCTCGCTGATGGTGCTGGTCGAGAACGGGTTGCTGCTGTTCGGCGGGCTTGGCGCCGGCACCGTCTGCGCGCTGGTGGCGATCGCGCCCGCCTGGATCGAGCGTGGCGGGCAGTTTCCAATCATGTCGCTGGGCGGGCTGCTGCTGGCGGTGGCGCTCGCCGGTGTGGTCTCGTCACTCGTGGCCACCATGGTGGCGGTCAGGTCGCCGCTGCTCGCTGCACTACGGTCAGAGTGAGCGTTCGTGTGACGGCCCGCACAGCTGGTCAAGACCCTGTGACCCAACCCCCATCGCGCACCATACCCGAGCCGCCCCGCGCCCGGGTCGCGCCGACGCGGCTCGAAACGCACGGAGTGGTCCGCGTCGACGACTACTACTGGTTACGCGAGCGGGACAATCCGGAGGTGACCGCCTATTTGGAGGCGGAGAACGAGCACACGCGTGCGGTCATGGAGCCCACCGAGGCGCTGCAAGAGACGCTGTTTGCCGAGATCAAGGGACGGATCAAGCAGACCGACATGTCGGTGCCCTATCGGGAGGGGGACTACACCTACTACACCCGATTCGAGGACGGCCGCGAGTACCCGATTTACTGCCGCAGACCGATCGAGAGCCCTCAGCCCTCACCCCGCCCCTCGGAGCAGGTGCTGCTCGACGTCAATCTGCTGGCCGAGGGCCACGACTTCTGTGAGGTGTCCGGCCGACAGGTCAGTCCGAACCAGCATCTGATCGCCTACGCGACCGATCTCGAGGGCCGACGTATCCACACCATCCGCATCAAGGATCTGACGACCGGCAAGACGCTCGGTGACGAGCTGACCGGCGTGACGAGCAACCTGGTCTGGGCCAACGACAGTCGAACCCTCTTCTACGCCAGCCAGGACCCGGCGACCCTGCGTTGGTTCCGGGTCTATCGCCACCGGCTCGGCGCCTCGCAGGCGGACGACACGCTGGTGTTCGAGGAGCCGGACGAGACGTTCCACTGCGAGGTGGGGAAGAGCCGGTCGAAGCGGTATCTGTTGATCGCGTCCTACCAGACCCTCTCCACCGAGTATCGGTATCTGGATGCCGATGCGCCCGATGGCTCCTTTGCCGTCTTCCTGCCGCGTGCCCGCGACCACGAGTATCACATCGACCACTACCGCGACCGGTTTTACATCCGCACCAACCGCGACGCCCGGAACTTCAAGCTGATGGAGGCGACCGCCGGGCAGTCGGATCCGGACGCGTGGGTCGAGCTGATCCCGCACCGGGAGGATGTGCTGTTGGGCGCGTTCGAGCTGTTCACGGACCACCTGGTGGTCCAGGAGCGGCGCGGCGGGCTGGTCCACCTGCGTGTACGCCCCTGGGTCGGGGAGGGAGCGCACGATATCGTATTCGACGAGCCGACCTACGACGCGTATCTGTCGACCAACCGCGAGGCGGATACCGCGGTGCTGCGGTTCGGCTACGAGTCGCTGACCACACCGGTCTCGACCTACGACTACGATATGGTGACCCGCACGCGGACGCTGCGGAAGCGGGAAGAGGTGCTCGGTGGGTTCGACCGGTCGCGGTATCGGGCCGAGCGGTTGACGGCGACGGCCCCCGACGGCGAGTCGGTCCCGATCTCGCTGGTCTCCCGGGTCGGGACGGCGCGTGACGGGATGAACCCGGTGCTGCTGTACGGCTACGGCGCGTATGGCCTCAGCATGGACGCCACGTTCAACTCGGCGCGGCTCAGTTTGCTCGACCGCGGGTTCGTGTACGCCATCGCGCATGTGCGCGGAGGCCAGGAGCTCGGACGCCGCTGGTATGACGACGGGCGGCTGGGGCACAAGCCGAACACCTTCAGCGACTTCATCGCGTGTGCGGAACACCTGGTCGCCGAGCGGTTCACGAACCCGGCGCGGCTGTTCGTCATGGGTGGCAGCGCCGGTGGGCTGCTGGTGGGCGCCGTCCTCAACATGCGCCCGGACCTGTTCGCCGGTGCGGTGGCCCAGGTGCCGTTCGTCGATGTCGTGACGACGATGCTCGACGACAGCATCCCTTTGACGACCGGCGAATACGACGAGTGGGGCAACCCGCACGAGCGCGCCGCCTTCGACGACATCCTCGCCTATTCGCCCTACGACAACGTCGAGGCGAAGGATTACCCGAGCCTACTGGTGCTGGCCGGGCTGCACGACTCGCAGGTGCAGTACTGGGAGCCGGCGAAGTGGGTCGCGAAGCTGCGCGCGGTGAAGACGGACACGAACCCCGTGTTGCTCAAGACCAGCATGGACGCCGGACACGGCGGCGTCTCGGGGCGCTATCGCCGATACCGCGAAACGGCGCTGCAGTACGCCTTCCTCCTGGCCGAGGCTGGCCTCGCGTAAGACACTGATTCACAAGGCTTTGGGCTTTTTGTTTCGGACTTCGGGCGCTCGTCTCACTGCCCTTGGCCCTCACCCCAGCCCTCTCCCGGAGGGAGAGGGAGAAATCTGAGCGCTTTTCTTGGCACAAGACTAAAGGTCAGGCCAAGTTGTGTCGAAAAGTGCAATTGTGAGAACACGGCACGCGACGTTTGCCTTGCTCTGCGCCTTTTTCCTGACCGGCGCCACCTCCCTCATCTTCGAAGTCGTCTGGGCCCGTCTGCTGCTGCTGTCGCTGGGGACGACACCGATGGCCATGGGTATCGTGCTCGGCGCCTTCATGGGGGGCATGGCGGTCGGCAGCTGGTCTGCCGGACGCGCCCTCATCCGGCGCCTCGAGCCGATAGCGGTCTACGCGGGGCTCGAGGCCTGGATCGGTCTGTACGCGCTTGCGACACCGTTTGTGCTACGGCTGGTCGATCTGGCGCCACCGACGTTCCAGCTCGCGCTGGGCGTGCTTGCGTTGCTGCCGGCGACGGTGGCCATGGGGACGTCGCTACCGGTCCTTGTCCGGGTGCTTGAGGGGGGCACGACGAATCGTGCGACGACGGTCGGCTGGCTCTATGCGGTCAACACCGCCGGGGGCGTGGCAGGCCCGTTGCTAGCGGTCTTTCTGCTTTTCCCGCTGGCCGGACTGTCGCGAACACTGGTCATGACGGCGCTGGTGAACCTGCTCGTCGGCGGCGCCGTTTGGCTGGGGCGGTCGTGCTGGGCACCCGCGGATCTTCGGCGGCTCGCCGTGGCGCCCGCCGGCGCGACCGGCGCGCAGGGCGCGACGACACCGATCCCACGACTGCTCTACCTGATTCTGGCGGTGTCCGGCGCGACCGCCATGGTCTACGAGATGGCCTGGAGCCGCACGCTGTCGATGGTCTACGGCTCGTCGGTCTACGGCGTGTCGATCATGCTGTCCACCTTCCTCGTGGGCATCGCGCTCGGGTCCTGGCTCGCGGCGGCCCGGGTCCGGCGGCGCCCGGCGACGATGCTTGGTGCCGTGTGGTTGCTGGCGGGCTCGGCCTGGGCCGCGTTCGTCAGCCTGTATGTCGGGGGACGCCTGCCGTTCCTGTTTCTCGATCTCTACCGCCGGGTGGACGGGGGGACCACCGGGCTCTTCGGCGTGCAGTTCCTGCTGGCGGCGTTTCTGATGCTGCCGGCCACCCTGTGTCTTGGCGCGCTGCTACCGGTGGTGGTCAGTGTGGCGTTGCGCGGCGTGCGTGGACAATCTGTGGTGTCGTCGCTCTACGCCGCCAACCTGCTCGGCTCGGCCGCCGGCGCGCTGGTCGCGGTCGGGCTGCTGCTGGCGAGTGTCGGGCTGAACGTGTCTGTGCAGGTGGGGGTGCTGGTCGCGCTCGGACTGGCACTTGTAATCACCGTTCGCTTGCCTGGACCGCACGCCCGCACCATCGGCGTGACCGTGGCGGCCCTCATGCTGGTCCTAGCGCTCGACGGCGGCGCGCGCCAGCTGGCGCTCAGCTTCGGTCTCTATCACGGCGCCCCGAGCTACGCCGACACCGACGATCGCGGTATCCGCGATCTGCTGGCGTCGCATGAGCTGCTGTTCTACCGCGACGGCCCGACGGCGTCGGTCGCCGTCCAGAAGGTCGACCGCTACGTCCTGCTGAAGATCAACGGCAAGACCGATGCGTCCACCGGCGCCGGTGACATCGAGACGCAGACCTTGCTGGGGCACCTGCCGGTGATGGCCGCCCCGCGGGTCGATCGGGTCGCCGTGGTGGGGTTCGGCAGCGGGATGACCGTGGGCGCGGTGCTGACACACCCGGTGCGGGAGGTCGACGTGTTCGAGATCGAGCCGGCCGTCATCGAGGCGTCTCGCTACTTCGAGCCGATCAACGGTCGTCCGCTCGACGACGATCGGCTCCATCTCGTCATCGGTGATGCCCGGGGCGAGTTGCGGCGCGACGTCGAGCCCTACGACGTCATCATCTCCGAACCGTCGAACCCCTGGATCACCGGTGTCGCCAATCTCTTCACGCGGGACTTCTTCGAGCTGACCGCGTCGCGGCTGGCACCGGGCGGTGTCTTCGCCCAGTGGTTTCAGCTGTACGGCATGTCGGAGGACTCGGCCCGCGAGGTGATGGCCAGCTTCCGGAGCGTGTTTCCGCACGTGGTCGCCTTCAACGACCGCGACCTGATTCTGCTCGGCTCGGACCGCCCGATCACGTTCTCGCTGGACCAGATGACCCGGCGGTTTGCCGACCCCGGCGTGCGGGCGAGTCTCGCCGAAGCCTTCGTGCGGTACCCCGCCGATCTGCTGGTGAAGCTCAGGCTCGACGAACGCGGCACGGCGGCGTTCGCGGCCGGTGCCGCGCTGAACACCGACGACAACATGCGGTTGGAGCTGGCCGCGCCGCGGACCCTGTACCAGGACCGTCTCATCGCCATCCGGGCCGAGCTCGACCGGCACCCGCCGGCGCCGCTCGACCTGGTGACCGGTTACGGGTCGCCGGCCGAGGCGGAGGTCGAGCTGGCCGCCTCCTACTTCACCGCCGGGCGCGACGACGAGGCCCTGCGGCACTGCGAACGGGCGCTGGCGCTCGAGCCGTCGTTCGAGGGGCTGAAGCTCTTGGGCCAGATTGCCGAGCGTGGCGGCGACCGGCGCCGAGCGCGCCACGCCTGGCGGCTCGCCCTGGCCACCGGTGGAGACCCCCCTCAGCGAGCGCTGGTGCAGGCGCTGCTCCTCGGCGTTGAGCCAGCCTGAGCTTTCCGATAAACGTGACACGTCTGCCGTCGTCTTAAGGGGTGCGTCCACCGTACTGATATACGATGGTCGTTCCGACGGCGGAGGATTTGCGTGTGACTGAAAGACGACCGCAGCGACGCGGCTGCAGCCACTGGCGGACGGCTCGCGGCTTGGGACTGGCCATCCTGGTGATGGGTGGCATCGTGGCGGTCCCGACTCTGGCTGGCGCCGGCGAGAACTGGCCGAGCTGGCGGGGACCGGCACGCACCGGCGTCAGCACCGAGACGAACCTGCCGACCGAGTGGGACACCGAGACCAACATTGCCTGGAAGGTGGAGATGCCGGCGTGGAGCGGGTCGACGCCGATTATCTGGGGCGAGCGCATCTTCCTGAACGTCGCCGATGGCGAGAACATCAGCCTCAGGTGTCTCGACCGCAACACCGGCGAGACGCTGTGGACGCGGCATCTGAGTGACGGCGACCACCGGGAGCGGAAGCAGAACATGTCGTCACCCTCGCCGGTCACCAATGGCGAGCAGGTCTACGTGATGACCGGCACCGGGGTGCTGACGGCGTTTGACGTCGCCGGTACCGAGCTGTGGAGCCGCAACATCCAGACCTCCTACGGCCGATTCGGGCTGAACTGGGGCTACGCCTCCTCGCCGCTGCTGGTCGACGACGCGTTGTTCGTGCAGGTCATTCATGGCATGCGGACCGACGACCCCTCCTATGTGCTGCGCATCGACCGGCACACTGGGGAGACCGCCTGGCGCGTCGAGCGACCGACCGATGCGCGGCGTGAATCACCGGACTCCTACACGACCCCGGCGCTGCTCGAGTACGGCTCGACCCGGGAGATCGTTATCACCGGCGGCGACGTGGTCACCGGGCACGACGCCCGGACCGGGCAAGAACTGTGGCGCGCCGATGGGTTGAATCCGCGGGACAACGGGGCGTATCGGATCATCGCATCGCCGCTCGTGCACGGCGAGATGATCTACGCGCCCACCCGGGTGCGGCCGTTGCTGGCCCTCCGGGCCGGCGGCCGCGGCGATGTCACCACGTCACATCTGGTGTGGAAGACCGACAACGGGCCGGACGTGCCGACCCCGGTGACCGACGGCACGTACTTCTACGTGGTCAACGACCGGGGCATCGTCTGGGTGCTCGACGCGCAGACCGGGGAGGAGATCTACGGCCGCCAGCGGTTGCGACCCGGCACCTACAGCGCGTCGCCCGTGCTTGCCGACGGCAAGATCTACATCACCAACGAGAGTGGGCTGACCAGCGTCTTCACGGCGGGGCCGGAGTTCGAGCTGCTCGCCGAGAACGACCTGGACGACTACGTGCTCAGCTCGATCGCGGTCTCGGACGGGCAGCTCTTCCTGCGCACCACGACCCACCTCTACGCGATCGGCGAACGGGCGAGCTCGGGCCATTAGCAGCGCCGTTGCGCTCTGCGCAGGGCGACCCTTCGACAAGGCCTCACGATCGAGCCTCCTTCCGGCTCAGAAACTGTAGCGCAGACCGAACTGCATCTCGCGGGCGTGCTGAGCGCTGAAGATGCGACCGAAGTTCGGGGTGCCGAAGACCCGGTTCGGCACGTCGAAGTTGGCACGGTTGAGCAGGTTGAAGATCTCCCAGCGGAACTCCAGACGGCCCTGCTCGTCGAAGTACCAGCCCTTCACGATCGAGAGATCGACGTTCGCCAGGCCCGGAGCGAAAACGCTGTTGCGGCCGGCGCTGCCGAAGGTGAAGGGGGCCTGCAGGGCGAACGCGGCGGTGTTGAACCACTGGCCGGCCGACCGCTGGCCCGCCGGCAGGTTCGGGTCGCTGATCTGGTCGGGGCGCTGCGCCGGGCCGGACCCGATGTTGGCGCGGTCCTGCCCGAGGTTGACGGTGAACGGCGCCCCCGACTGCAGGGTGACGATGGTGTTCAGGCGCCAGCCTCCTGCCAGTGCCTCGGTCGCCCCACCCGCCCCCTCGAAGAACGGGAACTGGTAGCTGCCGCTGGCGACAAACTGATGGCGGTGGTCGAAGCTCGACAACGCGTTCTCACCCGGGAAGATGTTGCGCACGTCCTGCGGAACGTTCGACTCGAACGCGGTGGCGCCCGGACTCGACGCGTCGTCCTGCGATTTCGACAGCGTGTAGGCGACGTTGAACGAGTAGCGCCCATCGAACCGGCGCTCCGTCTTGAGGGTCACGGCGTGATAGATCGACCTGCCGTCGAACCGGATCGCGCGAATTGCGCTGAGCTCGGGAATCAGCCGGCGCGCGTCGATCTGGCCCGGCCCCGGCTCCGGCACGTTTCGGATGGTGGAGTTGTCGGCCCCGATGGTGTACGAGCCCATGTAGGACACTTCCAGCATCGTCCGCGGCAGCGCCTCCACCTGGATGCCGCCGCTCCAGGTCTGCGTGTACTCCACCTGGAAGTCGTGGTCCATGATGGCGCCCGCGATGGTGCCGGTCGCGTCGCCGGTCAGGATGTCCCGGGTCTGGAGCGTCGGCACCAGCTGGTCCGACGGCGTGTCCACCTGCTTCAAGAAAAAGAACGGCAGGTTCCGCGTGAACGCCGTCTGCACGCTGTAGGCCCACTGGTTGAGGAAGATGCCGTAGCCGCCCCGGATTACCGCCGGGTGCGTCTCGCCAAGCGCCAGCGCGAACCCGACACGGGGCGCGAACCGCTTCTTGCTCGGTCGCAGCAGGCTCCGCTCCCACCCGATCTCACTGGAGGTGACCCACGGAATCGGGATCAGCGGCAGCAGCGCCTCGGCGTCGGGCGAGATGTTGCCCGCGTCGTCACTCGCGATCACGTAGCGCCCGCCCGGCACCGAGAGGTCGATCGACGACAGCCGGTTGTCGACGTCCTTCAGGTGCGAGTTCAGCTCGTATCGCAACCCGTAGTTGAACGTCAGATTGTCACGGGCCCGCCAGTCGTCCTGCACGTAGAGGTGCAGCCAGGTGGTGCGCGCGTCCTCGTCACCACCCCCGATGCCTGACCGTGCCGAGGTGGGAAACCCGAGCAGCAGGTCCCCCAGCGCGTTGCCGGTCCACTGTCCGGTGTAGGTGAAGGCGCCCCGCGCGGTGTCGGCGTTGCGGGGATGGAGCTTCAGGTGGAACAGGTAGCCGCCGAACTTGAGGCGGTGGTTGCCCCGGTTGATCAGGAAATTGTCGTAGACCTCGAAGTGCTCGTTGTCCCGTGACACGAAGGTCGTCGGGTCGCCCATCGTGCTGTAGAGTCCGGCGGTCGAGATCTGCGGGAACCCGACGTTGCGCGGATTTCGGGTGACCCCCCGCAGGCCGACCTGACCGGCGAAGTCGACCCCGGCGTTCAGACTCGCCTGCCCGCCATTGACCGACATGTAGCCGAAGCGGAGCTCGTTCAACATGCTGATGCCGAACGTCCGTGTGTGGCTGACCCCGAGATTGCGGGTCGTCGTATCGAGCGTGCGCCCGAAGCCGGGCACCAGCGCCTCCTGCTGCACGCTGGTGCCGAACGGCTGGATCTCGTTGGCGTCGAAGCTGCTGAATCGGACGAACAGCTGGTCGGTGTCGCTCAGCCGGTGGTCGACACGCACACTGAACTGGTGGGCGGCCTTGTCCTGCGGTTCCACCGCCGTCAGGTTCTGGAACCGGCCCTCGCCGTTCGGGAGCGGGACGTAGGCGAGAAACGCCTGCGCGATTGGGTCGAGCCGGTCGACCGGGATCTGGTTGTTGGCGAACGGCGTACACGCACCGGTCGCCGGGTCGATGGCGCCGGGGTCGCAGATCGGCCCGAACCCGGAGAAATCGCCGGCTCGCAACGCGGCGTCCGGCACCGAGAAGGTTTTGGTAATCGACCGGCGTGTGCGCTGCCGCTCGTAGCTGATGAAGAAGAAGGTGCGGTCCTTCACAAAGCGCCCGCCGAGCGACCCGCCGAACTGATGCTGCTCGAGCGGCGGCACCGGCGCTCTCTTGTCGTCGAAGAAGTTGTGCGCGTCGAACCGGTCGTCACGGACGAACTCGAACAGGCTGCCGTGGACGCGGTTGCTGCCGGCCTTGGTCACCACGTTGATCAGCGCCGACGCCTTCCCCCCGAACTCGGGCGGATACATCGACTTCTGGATCTTGAACTCCTGGATCGAGTCGATCGAGGGATTGATCACCAGGTTGTTGAACAGCTCGTCGGTCACCTTGAACCCGTCGAGCATGTAGATGTTGTGACCGGCGCGCTGCCCGCCGATGTTCGGCAGCGGACCGGCCTGCTGCAGCGCCCCGCCGCGGGTGCCGCCGGGCGGAATCACGACCGCGTCGCTCAGCTGCGCGAGCTGGAGGAACTGCCGGCCGTTGAGGGGGATCTGCTCGACCTCACGGGCCTCGATGACGTCGCTGATTTCGGCGGTGGTCACCTGCAGGAGCGGGGGGGTGATCTCGACCGTGACCTCCTCGCTGATCGCCCCGAGCGACAGCGTGAACTCCAGCTGCAGGGTGCGTCCAAGCTCCAGGGTGATCCCGGTCTGGGTGACCCGCTGGAAGCCGGGCAACTCGGCGGTTACCTCCCACCCGCCGGTGGGCAGCGCCGGCAGAAAGAAGCGCCCCCCGGCGTCGGTCACCCGCTCGATGGTGAACCCGCTGGCCGGATGGGTGGCCACGACCGTGGTGCCGGGTAGCACACCGCCGCTGGCGTCGACGACGACACCGCCGATCTCTCCGGTGTTTGTCTGCGCCGACGCCGCAACGCCGATCGAGATCAGGCCGGCGAGCAGCGAGACCCACCGCCGCTGTTTGGTCCCGCGCGCCATGTGTTCTGCCCGTTGTGGGGAAGCCCAGATCGTCCCCCCTCCGCCCGACTCCAGGACATACTGTGCTGCAAAGTCGTCTGCTTGTGGATAGTCGGTTGCTCGCACCCGCGCCGCAGCGTTCGCCTCATCCGGCTGACCGAACGCGCGCTCCAGCACCCGCCGCACGCCGACAGGACCTGTTCGCGGCCCGGGCTCGGGAGCGGGCGGTCAAGCGGTTCGCCCCGGCCGGCTAGCCGCCGCTCAGCGGCTTCGTCATCACGACCCTGTCGACGCCAGACGCTGCCTCGTAGTATGTGCGCACGGTCGTGTAGCCACGCGACTCGTAGAACGCGATGCTCGCGCGGTTCGGTGCGAAGCACTCAAGCGCTGCCACGTCGTGGTCCGCCGCCAGCGTCGATTCCGCCTGCTCCATCAGCACCGAGCCGATGCCCCGGCCCCGGCGGTCGGCCCGGATCCACAGCAGGTCGATGACATGACCGTCGAGCGCGACCACGCCGAGGACCTGCCCATCGTCCACGGCGACGGTCATGCGTGGCCACATCCTCGCGACATAGTTCTCCACCTCCGGGCCATCGACCCAGGGGCGCATCCGTTCCGGGTTCATGAAGACGCCGTAGGTCGTCGTGATGGACGTCTTGCAGATGTCGACGATGGCCGGCTGGTCCACCTCGGTCGCAGGCCGAAGCTCCAAGGGTTCCGCGCCCGGAGCAGTGTCAGCTGACAACCGTGGTCCTGGACCGGTGGCTCGCGGACGGGCGACCATCAGCCACGGCCGGCGATACGGCAATGCTGGGGCTCGAAGTAAAGCCTCATTCGATCGCGTCGCCCAGGTCGGTCGTCTCGTCGATGGCGAGCTCACCCCGTTCGGCTCGGGCGAGCAGGTCGCGGGCCGTGTCGGCCAGCGCGGCCGGTACGAGCACCTCGGCGGCGCCGATTCCGTCGACCGAGATGGCATGGGTGATGCGAAGCGACTCTCCGCGGAGCTGACAGGGGATGTCGTGGGCCTCGAGGAACGCCTTGATCTGCGCTTCGACGAACTGGCCCCCCACGGTCGAGATGACGACATACCCGTCCTGGTCGCTCACGCCGGTGCTCCTTGCTTGTCCCGCCCGACCCCCTTTTCCTGGAGACGTACTACCGCCGGGGCACCGTTCCCTCGATCGGCGCAACACTCTCGGATGCCTCGAGCGCCGCACGCGCCCCGCCACGGATGAGCGAGGTCGTGCCCGGGCCCTGGAAGAACAGGAACCCGTCGCGGTTGCGCCAGGCTGAGGGTCCACCCAGGATCTTCCCGGCTCCCAGGGTGTCGTCGTGGATCGTCGTGACCAGCGCCTCGTACTCCGGATCCCCCTGGCGCTTGCCCGAGAAGCTGCCGAGGTCGCTGCTGGCGACGAACACAACGTCGACCCCGGGGACGCCCGCGATCTCGGCCGCTCGCGCGACACCGTCCGGCTGCTCGATCATCGCGATAACCATGATGTTGTCGTTCGCGGTCCGCCGGTAGTCACGACCCCACAGGGCGCCGTACTGGCCGCCCCCCTGGCTTCGGATACCTTCGGGGGGGTACTTCGCGTATTTGACGGCGTCCTGCATTTCCTCCGGCGTGATGACCATCGGCACGATGATGCCCAGGGCTCCGATGTCGACCGCCTTCTGGATGTCGCCCTCGGTTGCGTCCGGGACGCGGATGAACGGAATGGCCGGCGCATCCTTGCAGGCCCAGATCATCCGGGCGACCTCCTGGTAGCTCAGCGGGCTGTGCTGCATCTCGATCCAGATGAAGTCGAACCCGGCGTTGGCCATCGCGCAGTAGATCTGCGGGTCCGGGGTCGAGACGGTGCCGCCGACGATCTGTTGTCCCTCCATCAGCTTCTGCTTCGCCGTGTTGTAGATGCGACCCTGCGCCTCGGCGGCCGAGACGGCTACTAGACCCACAATTGCGAAAACGACGCCTGTCCGGACGATTTGTGTCGCGCGCATGTGTCCTCCTCTCGCTATCTGGTCCCCGGCCTACTTCAGGCCCGAGAAGTCGGTCGCTTCCATGAAGACCGCTACGGGTGCCTTGGCGAGGATCCGGCCGTCCACCTGGGATGCCCGGCTCACTTCCTGCCATTCGGGGTCGGCGATGAAGTTCTTCCAGCTCTCGGTTGCGGCGTCCCGGCTGTCGTGGGCGATGATGTAGATCAGCGTGTTTTCTGACTCCGGCGCGTCCTGCGGCACCCAGTAGGCTATGTTCTCGATGCCGTGCTTTTCAAAGATCCGCCTGGTGTGGTCGCGGAAGCGGGCCAGCAGGTTGGGCAGCTTGCCCTCATTCGTCGTATACGTTCGGAGCTCGAACACCTTGCCGTTCGATTGCGCCTGGACGACGGTGTTCGGCTGCCACAGGGTGCCCGCGGCGAAGCCGGCAACAAAGACCGCGACGGCGAAAACAACGAGATAATGTCTGCTGGTTGTCATCGATGCTCCTTCATGGGGTGTACGGTTTCAAAGGTCTGACGGCACAGACTGCTGACGGGCCGGCTCCGGCGGCCGCCATGACGGCCGGGCCACCGGCGCTGCCTCTTCATCGCCGCCAGCCAGGTGCTGTCATAGTACCCGACTCGTCGCCCAATGCGGACCAGCGGGCCGCCGACGATAGGTCCACGGACGGAGCTGGTTGGGTTGTCCTCACGTCGGTCCCGTGCTCGCTCGATCGTCGAGACGGGCGGAGAGCCACAGTATCGACAGACCGAAGAGGAACACGAACGGTCCCTCCCAGAGCGCCCAGGACAGCGGCAGCCCCTCCAGCCAGTCCACCCCCAGCAGGACCACTCCGAACACCGCCGTCGTCGCGCCGAGATACCGCACGACGGGGCGATAGCGGACCAGGTCGAACGAGACCACCCAGAACAAGCCCCCTTCGATGGCGTAGAACGCCGAGGTCGACCGCGCCAGATAGCCGACGATCGGTGCGTCCGGTAGCCGGCCGAGTCCTAGATCGGCGTGAATCGCGACCATCCAGGACTCCGGTGCCACGACGAAGATGAGCGCGAGCAGCGACGCGCTGCCGACCACCCTGAGCAGCAGTTTGAGCGCGGCGACAGTCGATGGTTCGGTTCCCATCGCGCCCTATTGTAGCCGCTGCGCGTCAGCTCCAGCGCGTGACCTCGACGTGTTCGCTCAGCCGGCGGGTCGAACCGTGTGGTTGGGGTATCGCGGTGGCCGACGGGTCGGTCTTCGGTGGGGGGCGGCGGAGGGTGACGAGACGGGAATGTGCGCCCGGGCGCTACCGTTGACGGCAACGGCAGCGTCCGGGGGGCACGACATGCCGTCAGGGCGTGTGTGTCGCGAAGACCGTCATCTGGCCGTCGTCGTCGAACGAGATGACGGCGAACTCCTGCGGGTTCGGGCCTTCCATGCCTGGTGCGCCGACCGGCATGCCGGGGACCGAGATGCCCGCAATGTCCGGCCGCTCCTTGAGCAGCCGTTCGATGTCTTCGGCGGGGACGTGTCCCTCGATGACGTAGCCGTCGACCAACGCCGTGTGGCAGGAACCCAGCCGTGGGGGCACCTCGTTCTCGATCTTGATCGGTCTGACGTCAGGCACGTCGGTCGTCCGTACCGTGAAACCGCTGTCTTGGAGATGTGAGACCCATCCCATGCAACACCCTCACGTGGGTGACTTGTAGACCTCGATGACCGGTTTCTGGCTCTGTGCGGTCGTCGAACCGAAACCGACCAGCAGCAGGAACATCGCTGTGAGTAGAGTGCGCATACAAGCTCCTTCAACTAACGGGAATATGCGACGGCGCTCGGGGCCACAACCCCAAGCATATCAGGCTACTCGTTGCGCGGCGCATTGGCAACCCACCTGTGCGCGTTCCGTTTCTTGGCGCCCCGCCCCGTTCCGCATCGTCTCCCCGTTGTCTCTCCCCGTGTCTCGACCGATCATCCGATGCACTGCGAGCGCACGGCCCGATCGATGATCGCCAGTCCCTGCTCGACGACCGGTTCCCGCCAGCGGTCGCTCCGTGGACAGAAGCACTCCAGCAGCTCGGCCTTCGCACGCCGGTGGGCTCGGCTGCTCGGTTGGCCAAAGAAGTGCACGCGGTTCTCGGCGCGCAACGATCCCAGTACCCGGACGATCGGGTAGGTCCCGACTTCGGCGCAGACGAAACGATACCGTGTATCGCCGAGGTGCGTCACGGCCCAGCCGCCTAGTGTGCCTGAGGCTTCGTAGGCGGTGCCGCCGCCGCCGCTACCGGCCTCGACGACCTCGGACCCGAAGGTGTCACGATACCACTCGACGTTGGGCGAGGGTGCCGACTCCTCCAGCAGCAGCCTGTAGCGGCCGTGTGCCCCCAGACCGCTGTGCAGATCGACGTGCACCGCCCGCGGCGCTCCGCCAAGCCACCCGGCCAGATGGTGCCGCATGATCCGGGTCGAGGATGCTGGGCCGTGTCCACCGAAGAACAACCCCCGCGGAAACCGGTACTGCCCTCCGGCAACGGCGTCCTTCAGAGCCGACAACCCGTGCCGTCGGATATGCCAGAGCGCCTTCAGCCGGAACGGCTCGAGCCGGGAGGGGGGCGACGCCGGGTTCAGGAATGGGTCCAATGTCTCGTAGCCGTCGGGTGCG
>DQNS01000120.1 GCA_015659035.1 Acidobacteriota bacterium
ATCGAGTCAAGTCTTGGCCGTGTTTTTTCGCTCTCATCACGACAGCCTCCGTTCAAGGAGTCTAGCCCCCCGCGTAGCGGGGCTGTGAGCAAAGCTCGGCTCGCTCGCGGTATCCTGCTCTATCGCGTGGTCCGCCAACGGCACCACCGACGGGGCCCCCGACTTGCCGTCAGATACTGTTGGCAGGCCTCCGCGGTGGCGAACTGGATCTGAAACTCGCGCAGGTTCGACGGAAAGGGCGGACGCGCCACGCCCGTACGCGACATCTAGTAGGTTGTTGAAACAACCGTATAGGCAGGCGCGGTATACTCGAAAGAGGTCGGGCACACCGGTTGCGGCGTTGGCCGCGGTCGGGTGCTGTCGCCGGGCGCGCTCGTGTCCGGTTCACCCGGGTCGTGTCCGGCGCCGCACGCGTCGTGTGTGGCGCCGCGCGGCCGACTTCCATTCCACGTCGCGCATCACCACATGTCTGGCGTTCGCGTCCGTTGGGGCCCTTCGTGTGCCGTCTCAGAGGTTCGGTGCATGAGTCCGAGGAGCAACGCTGCGCAGGCGGGATGCCCCGCCTGGGATCGGGGGCCCCGATTGTGTATCGAACCTCTGAGACGGCACACCAGGATGACGCTCGGGGATTGGGTCGCGCTGGCGATGTTGTGGTGGAGGGGAGGGGGCCGGCCGGCCATTGTGCGCTGGTTGGTTGAGCCCCGGGGCGCGGGTCGGATGGGGGCGGGGTGTCGCGCGACGCTCGAAACGGTCGTCTCTGCCATCGACCCCGGTCTTGCGGCGTCGGGTCGGCTGGCCCGGGCCCGCGCGCCGGCCCAGGGTGCGCTCGAGGCCGCGCACGCAGGCGGCATCACCGCCGTCCCCTGGTCCGACACCCGCTACCCGACGGCGCTGGCCGCGATCGCAGACCCGCCCCCGGTCCTGTGGATCCGCGGCGATCCGGAGGCGCTCAGGGCACCCACGGTTGCGATTGTTGGCTCCCGCGCCGGCTCCGCGTATGCCCGCGATGTGGGTCGGGAGCTGGGATCTGGATTGGCGCGATGCGGCGTCACAGTGGTCAGCGGACTGGCCCGGGGCGTCGACTCGGCCGCGCATCGAGGTGCGCTGGCTGTCGACGGTCGCACGGTTGGTGTACTGGGCTCTGGTGTGGACATCATGGACCCTCCCGAGCACAGTGGGCTGGCGCGTGATGTGATGCGGCGGGGGGCGCTCGTGAGTGAGTTGCCGCTCGGCACGACACCGAGGCCGGCGTATTTCCCGCAGCGGAATCGTCTGATCAGCGGGCTGTCGCGGGCGGTGGTGGTCGTCGAGGCCTCCACGCGGAGCGGGTCCCTGATCACGGCGCGATTGGCGCTCGAACAGGGCCGCGAGGTGATGGCGGTGCCGGGCAACGTGCTCACCGGCCGGAACCGCGGCGCCCACGCCCTGCTCAAGGACGGCGCAAAGGTCGTCGAGGATGTGGCCGATATCTTGGAAGAGATCGGACTCGTCGGGACACGGGTCACCAACACACGAGCCGATGAGCTGGTGTCGAAGGACCCGGTGCTTCGGCATCTGTCGCGTGGCGAGAGCTACGATCTGGATGATCTGGTCGCGTTGTCGGGGCTCGATGGACCCAGATTGCTTCCGCGTCTGCTGGAGCTCGAGCTCGCTGGCCGGGTGGCTCGTCGCGATGGCGGCCGGTTTCATCGAACGGACGGCGGTGGCTGAGAGAAGACACGGGTCCGACCCCGCTGAGGAAAAGCCGAACGCCGTCCCTGGCGGGATGCATCGGCGGCCGAATGCGGCCGTACTCATGACCCGGGCCAGGTAGGGTGGTAGGGTAGATCCGAGACGCCGATATATTGGCGTCGGGTGTCCGGCCAGTCATTGGACGCCGCAGATACGAGGTACGGCCTATGCCAAAGGCACTGGTTGTCGTGGAATCGCCGGCCAAGGCGAAGACCATCAACAAGTATCTCGGACGAGACTTCAAGGTTGTCGCCTCGATGGGGCACATCCGGGATCTGCCCAAGAGCAAGCTGGGTGTAGACATCGAGGGAGGCTTCGTCCCGGTTTACGAGCCGATTCCGGCTCGCAAGAAGGTCATCAAGCAGCTACGGGACGCCGCCAAGGGTGTCACCCAGATCTTTGTGGCTACCGACCCCGACCGCGAGGGTGAGGCCATCGGCTGGCACCTGGCCAACGAGCTTGGGGCGAAGGGCCGCAAGATCGGCCGGCTGCTGTTCAACGAGATCACCAAGCAGGCGGTGCTCGACGCGTTGAAAGAGGAGCGCTCGATCGACCAGCGGATGGTCGATGCGCAGCAAGCGCGGCGTGTGCTGGACCGGATCGTCGGGTACAAGCTGAGCCCGCTGTTGTGGGACAAGGTGCGCCGCGGTCTGAGCGCCGGACGAGTCCAGTCGGTCGCACTGAAGCTCGTGTGCGACCGGGAGGCAGAAATCGAGCGGTTCGTCGCCGAGGAGTACTGGCACCTCTTCGCGCGGCTGGCCGGGGCGGTGCCGCCCGAGTTCGACACCAAGGTCGTCAAGAAGGGCACGCACGCGCTGAAGGTCACCCGCGAGGCCGAGGCCACGGCGGTCGTGTCCGACCTCGAGCAGGCGAGCTTCG
>DQNS01000073.1 GCA_015659035.1 Acidobacteriota bacterium
CCGCGATCGCCGGCCGTGGCGGTCACTCCAATGCTGACGAGTCGCGCAAGCGGGTATCCGCGAATGGCGCTGCACGGCGACGAACTGGTCTTCACGTGGACCGAGCGCGTCGCGCCAGGCGCCGGTGGCGGCAACGGCACGCTCCGCGTGTCCACGGCAACGGCACGGCTGCCGCACGTCGTGAGCCGCTAAGTCCGGGGTCTGCCCTCGGGCTGCTGGTTGCCGTGCTGATGCCTATTGCCAGGCGGTCAATGCGCGTGCTTCCCGCGGGTGCGCGGCGGCTCACCCGCGGGCGAGGCGCGGGCGTCGGCGGTCTGAGCGTGCGGCAATTGTGGTTTGGCCATGAGCAGCCTGAGATGAATCCCCCCACCTCTTAGCCGATGGCCACATGCAGGTGTGGCTTTCGGTCACACGACGGAGTGAATGTCCAGGTCTGACACGAAGGTCATCGTCGTGGGCGCAGGCCCAGCGGGAGTGAGCCTAGCCTATCTACTGGCATCGCGGGGCGTCTCCGTAACACTGCTCGAGCGGCACAGGGATTTCAGCCGGGAGTTCCGCGGCGAAGTGCTACTTCCCAGCGGCCTTGAGGCGCTGCAGCAGATGGGATTGGGCGACGTCGTGACGACAATCCCGCACATTGCCCCGACAGCGTTCGAGCTGTATGCGAACGCTCACCAGGTGTTTCGCATCCGGCTCCATTCCGAGTCTTTTGGCGCTCACGCGCCAACAGCCGTGTCCCAGCCGGCGTTCCTCAAAGCGGTGATTGAGAGAGCCCGAGCGTTCCCCCACTTTCGGGTGGAGCTGGGTGTCACCGTGAGGGGTCTTCTCCGTACCGACGGGCGCGTAGAGGGTGTCACGGTACGAAGCCAGATCGGTAGCCAGACGCTGCACAGCGATCTTGTGGTCGGAGCCGACGGCCGGAATTCGGTCATCCGGCGAGCGTGCGACCTGGACGTGCGCAAGCACGGGCTCGACTTCGACATCGTGTGGTTCAAAATGCCGCCACCCGCGTTCCTCGGCGGTCAGTCGGCGCTCCGCGCATACGTCGGCCGCGGCCATCTCTTGATCGCCTACCTCGCTGCGGATGGGTTGCTTCAGGTGGCGTGGATCATCACCAAGGGCACGTACGGTGAGCTGCGCCGGCGCGGTATCTCGGAGTGGGTCGAAGAGATGGCACACCATGTAACACCTGACCTCGGCGTCCATCTCCGGACGCACAGCCGCTCGCTGACGGACTCGTTTCTTCTGTCGACAGTGTCAGACCGGGTCACGTCATGGTCGGTACCGGGTGTGCTCGTGATCGGTGACGCGGCGCACACGATGTCGCCGGTCGGTGCCCAGGGCATCAACATCGCGTTGCGCGATGCCATTGTGGCGGCCAACCATCTCGTGCCAGTACTGCGGCAGACGAGCGCGCGTGACCGCATCGTCGCCGCGACGCAGGCCATCGAGCGCGAACGCACGCCCGAGCTGGCGCGCATACAGCGATTCCAGGCGATCCCCCCGCGTCTGGTCATGGGCCACACGTTCTGGGGGGCCGCGTTTCGTGCCACCGTTCCGCGTCTGCTGCGATTCGAGGCCGTGAGAGAGAGGGCCGCACCGGTCATGCGTCCAATCCTCTTTGGTCATGGCGACGTCCGGCTGCAGGTGTAACGCTCGGCGGGACCAGAGCCCCGACCTACGTTCTTGGGAAAACAGGGGGACGGAGAGGAGGGTATTTCTGATCCGGCGCTGACCGAGGAGTCGGATGATCCGTCGGTCGGTTCCAATCTTTCCGACATTGTGGCTTCCAGACGCTGCAAGGCATCCGCTTAACGGTGAGATGATGACCGCAATTCCCCCTCGGTGCGCAGGTTTCACAACCACCTCGAACGACCGCGAGCTGTGAGGTCTCCCGACGCCGACTCGACACGGCGCTTCTCTCGCGCGCGCCGGACGCGCCGCACCTTCACCAGTCCGAACAGTCCGATGGCCAGCAGGACCACGGCAGCTGCCCACCAGGGGCCGAGGTCGTCCCGGGCCCGTTGCCACCCGGCTGCGACGCCCACACCAATAAGAATGGAACCGGCCCCCCAGAGAGCCACGCCCAGGAGATCGTAAACCAGGAATCGACGATAGGTGAGCTCGGACATGCCC
>DQNS01000128.1 GCA_015659035.1 Acidobacteriota bacterium
ATCCTGATGGTCATCGCCGGCATGGCTGGGGCCGGCGCGATGATCCTGCCGGGCGTCAGCGGCGGCTACCTGTTGCTGGTCCTGGGCGTCTACCTGCCGATCCTCGGCGCGATCGACACCTTCAAGGACGCGCTGACCGCCCGCGACCTCGGGGCCGCGATGGACCCGGCGCTCGGCGTGCTGCTGCCGGTGGCGATCGGCGTGGGCGTCGGCGTCGTGGTGGTCTCGAACATCGTCGAACTACTGCTCGAGAAACTGCCCAAGCTCACCTTCGGCTCGCTGCTCGGTCTGCTGAGCGGCGCGGTGATTGGACTGTGGCCCTTCCAACAGGGTCGCGCCCCCGAGATCGGACAGACGGTCCGCGGGCAGGTGATGACACCGGAGCTAATCGAGGCATTGGAGCCGGAGAAATATCCTGTTGAGTTCTTCACGGCCAGCGGCGTTCAGATCGCCGGGGCGGTCGGGCTGATCGTGGTGGGTTTCGCCGCGACGGCGCTGCTGGCTCGCTTCGGCGCCGCGGCAGAGGACTGAGCGTCACCCGGCAGGGCACTGAGGCGAGGGGGGTCTCTGCTAGCCGCCGCGACGCGTCGCGGAGTTCCTCGAGGATCGACTTCGCCTCGGACACTCGTCCCGCTGTGCCATAGCTGTTCCAAGCACACTGACCATCAGCACGCGGCGGGTGGAAAGGGCGAAGCCTTTCTCGAACTCTGCGATCGCTTCGTCGAACTGGCGCCGTTGCGCGTGCGCCATGCCGAAGTCGAGGTGAGTCTGCGCGAAATGAGGATCCAGCTCCAGCGTGGGGGATGTCCTACTCGCTGCTGATCTCCGCGAGAGCTGAGGCCTCCTTCGGACGCCGAATCCCCACTCGACCGTTACTGGTCGTTGTTGGTGGTGGCGGCGCGCCGTCGGTCCTGGACCATCTGCTTGTAGTCTTCCTCGGTAAGCTCGATGTACCGCACGTGCGCGTGGTACATGTCGTCGTAGCTCCGCTGCCCCCACCCGACCCACTGTGTGGGGTCGGGATTGGCCCGGTTGCCGGCCGTGTTGTCGTGCCACGCCGTCAACTTGATCATCGTCCCCGCCGGCAGCAACGGCGCCACGTCGTCGGCGTAGACGTAGTTGACGTGCCAGTTGAAGTTGAAGTTTTCAACGTAGCTCAGCATCTCAACCCGCCCGGTGGGATAGATCGCCTCCAGTGACATCGACTTGCCACGCACGTGCATGTGGGGCTGATAGCTCAGTATCCTGGTCGCCGTCTCCAAGGGAATGAAGGCGTGATGCTTGGTCACGGTGTGCGGCGGGAGGTCGAAGGTGTCCATTGCCTGGAAGACCCCCATGGGGCTGTGTTTGACCACGTACTTCGGCACCACGTCCTTCGGGTAGAACCAGACGCCAATCGACAGGTAGTCGGTGATCTCCTCGCCCACGGAGTGGTAGTGAATGTCAAAGCGGACTTTCTCACCCGCCTTCAACAACCGGCCGGTGTCGTCAGGGTAGATTTCCCCGGCCTTTCCGACCGCAAACTCGGCCAACGCAGAATTGCCGTGGTGCACGATCCGCCGGCCCTCGATGGTCGGCCGCACCTCGACCGCCTTGATCCAGCGGTCCTCCGTCATCCCCGAATCGACCACCGGCTGCCACCACTGGTCCTGCCCCTCGGCCGGCTGAGTCCACGGCGTCGAGGTCACGATGAGGTCCGGGTCGCGCCCCAGGAGGCTGCCCACCCGCCACCGCTCGCCGCTGGGCCACTCCCTGGTCGGGGGGAGGTCGTCGGGGTTACCGAGCGGTGCGCCCGCGTCGACCCATCGCACGATCGTGTCGATCTGCTCCGTCGTCAGGGAGATGTCGTTGACGAACTTCTGGATGCCGGTCGTCTTGGACATGTGCCACGGGGGCATGTCGCCCGCGACCACCTTCGTTCGGATCGCCCGCGCCCACGGGCGCACCTCTGCATAGGTCGTCAGCGACATCGGAGCCATCTGGCCGGTTCGATGGCAGGCTTCGCACTTCTCCTGCAGAATCGACGCGACGTCCTTGGCGAAGGTCACGTCCGGCGCCTGAGCCTGCGCAGCCCCCCCGAGCACGAGGAAGGCGCCAACCACCAGCATGCCCAGCACGCTCGTGCTTCCGTACCGCCCAAACCGGTTCCCGAATGTTGTGTGCCGCATACGCCCTCTCCTCATCCCTACTGCACGTCAACCGTGAGATAGCCGTTTGTCCAGCAACACTGGAACCCGACGGCCATCACGAACGCTTGCGGGCCGGTATCGTCCCAGGCCAGCACCCTGAGGACGTATTCGCCCGGCTCGCTGAACGTTGCCGTGGTCACCGCCTTGCCGGTCTCATCGATCTGGGGCTCGGTCTCGCTGAAGGTGACCGTGCCGGAACCTCGATACTTGCTCCACGCCACACCGAACCGCGGCGCGGTCGCCTCGGTGTCTTCGTCCGGCGCACGCTGCTGCTCCCGCATCTTCCGGACCATATCGTCCCTCGCCCAGACGATAATCGTAGCATCGGGGAAGGTCGCCGCCACCGCGCCACGCACCCCGCCTGGCCCCCATCCGATCTCACCCGCAGGCTCGAACCGGACCACAGGGGGCGTGTTCTTGCTCGGCGCCTCCATCATGGCGTCGATCACCCACTCGGGGCGCAGATGACCGGGGATGGCGATCGTTTCGCCACCTCTGACGACTGTCCACGTCAGCGTCTGGTCCCCGAAATCGGCGGGGACCACCGTCGTGAAGACGCCTGTCTGGCGGCGTGGGAGGAAATGGGTCGGCTGCCCCCGATCCGCGGGGCCTGGATCGAACCGGTTGTTGGGGCCGACCGGGATGTCTGGCCGTTCCTCATAGTTCCGGTTGAAGTAGCCCCACGACAGGGTGAACGTCCCGTCTGGGTTCTCGAACCAGCCTTCGAACGACGGCGACACACTTTGGCCGACGTCATGCGGGATCGGCACATCCCGCACGTTCTGCCCGTGTGTACCGACCGACACGTCGACCAGTGCGAGCAACGCTGCGCACGCCGTCGTCACGAACGCCCAGCGTCGCATCTGATCACCCATCGTCTGGACGATTATTCTACCGTAAGGGCCACCAGCTCGGCTGGGTGGTCTCTATTCCCCACGGCCATGACGATGTACTGCTTCCCGTTGAGCATGTAGGTCATCGGGATCCCGGTCTGGTGCGCCGGCAGCTCGAACTCCGACACGACCACCCCTGTCAATTTGTCGTACGCACGGAACATCGGTCCACCGCTCGCACGACCCGGCACGGCGAACAGTCCGGAGCCTTCACCGGCAAAGACGAGCGCCTTGGTCACGATGACACCGCCGCGCTCGGGTCTTCCGGTCATCGGAATTTCGACGCCGGCCAGCGCTGGGTGGTCCGTGATGCAGTCCGGCGTCTCGCCGTTCGCGACCATCCAGATATGGTCGCCGGTGTTGAGATCGATCGCCGTGATCCGCCCGTAGGGCGGCTTGGTCAAGGGCAGGCCCTGCGGGCCCATCATGCCGCAGCCAGGGGGCGGTGTTCGCGGCCGCTGGTCTCCGCCGCGCGCAGCTCCGCCGCCGGGTCGCCGTCCACCCTGCCGCGCGGCCGGAGCGGCGGCGGAATCCCGGAGCGTGACGCCGTAGGCCATCGGGTTTGTGATCGAGGGCACGTAGACAATGCCGGTCTCGGCATCGGCTGCCGCCCCCTGCCAATTCGCGCCACCGATTAGCCCGGGCAGAATCAGCGTACCCCGGAGACCGTTGGCACCCCGCACGCTCGGCGGCGTGAAGATCGGCCCAATCCGATACTGCGATACGATCTCGACCGCCTCCGCCTTCAGCGCCGGCGTGAAGTCGATCAGATCGTCGTGGGTCATTCCCTGGCGGTCGAACGCCGCGGGCTTCGTCGGAAACGGCTGTGTCGGCGAGGTCTGTTCCCCGGGAACGTCCGTTCGCGGGACCGGACGCTCCTCGATCGGCCACACCGGCTCGCCCGTCACGCGGTCGAACACATAGAGCCAGGCCTGCTTGGTCGCCTGCGCGATCGCCTTGATCGGCCGACCGTCGACGGTAATGTCGAGCAACATCGGCGCGTTCGGCGTGTCCCAGTCCCAAACCCCGTGATGCACGAACTGGAAGTGCCAGACCCGCTCGCCGGTGGCGGCGTCGAGGCAGACGAGGCTCTCGGCGAACAGGTTGTCTCCGGGGCGGTCGCCGCCATAGGTGTCGTTGGTGGCCGTTTCGATCGGCAGGTAGACGTACCCCAACTCCAGGTCGGCGGACATCGGCGCCCAGACACCCGTGTTGCCGGTATAGGTCCAGGAGTCGTCCTCCCAGGTGTCGTTGCCGAACTCACCTGCCACCGGGATGGTGTGAAAGATCCAGCGTCGCTCGCCGGTCCGTACGTCGTAACCCCGAACGAACCCGGTCGGGTTCTCCTTGGTCGGCGCAAAGGCCGACTGCGCCGACCCGACGACGATGACGTCCTTCACGATGATCGGTGGCGACGTCGACCCGATGGAGCCGGTTCTGGGTCTCGGTCTGTCGAGGTCATCGTAGAGATCGACAATGCCTTCGAGCCCGAATTGCGGATCGGGCAACCCGGTCTGCGCATCGAGAGAGATCAGATTGTAGCCGGGGGTGATGTAGACGATGCGCCCCTCGGTGCCGTTCGTCCAGTACGCCACACCGCGGTGGTTCTTACGTGGCGCGGCCTCTCCTCGAGCGCCCTCGTTGTAGCGCCACACCCAGCGCGTCTCGCCCGTCTCGGCATCGATCGCGACCACGTCGCGCTGGGCTCCCGACGTGACGTACAGCACGCCATCGACCATCAACGGCGTGGCCTGGTAGTTGGTCTCCGGACGCGGCCCGGGGTCCTCCGGCGTCCAGCGCCACGCGATCGTGAGGTCCTGGACGGTGTCCTTGTTGATCTGGTCGAAGGGCGCGTATCGCGTGCTGCCGGCATCGCCGTTGTAGAACCGCCACTCGCCGTCGACCGTCCCGGTTTGCGCCGAGGCCACGACGGCTCCGCAGAGCAGGCCCGTGAACAATGCCACAACACGAAGGCGTACCGCTGACATCCTACCCCCCTATCGTCCGGTGGTCATGACCGCCAGGACCGTGAAGCCTTCGCGAAGCCGTCGTGCCGTCTCTCGCTCGGCGTCTTCGGGCGTGCGCGCCACGATCGGATAGCCACACGGGATGTTCCTCTCGAGGCACGCCGCGAGGACCTGATGCACGAGCGCGTCGACCCGCGGGGCGTTGGGACCGTCCTCGCCGGCCGAGCTGGCCAGATCGGTCGGTCCCAAGAAGATCACGCCAATACCCGGCACATCGAGGATCTCGTCGAGATGCTCGATCCCGGCCAACGTTTCGACCTGCAGCATCGCGACCAGCGTCCCGGCCGGATCGAGCGGCCAGACATCGGCACCGGCCGCCCGCGCGACGCGCATCGAACTGACGGCGGCCATGGCCTGTGCCCGTGTCTCGATGTCAGGGAACATCACACCCAACACGCCCACGTCGAGCACCTGCTTGACCACCGCCTCCGGCGCGTCTCTCGCCGCGAGCGGAATACGCACGATCGGCGTGACGACGGGCGCACCGTCGCCCGCCCGCATCCCGACAACAGCCTCGCGAACCGCGTCGATGTCGAAGTCCCCGTACTGTTCGTCGATGACCGCGAAGTCGAGGTCGGGGCCGGCGGTTCGTGTGAAGGTGCCAATGGCGGGCTGCCCCTGTTGCAGTCGCTCGATGACTTTATTGACCGGGGCCGCCTCCTGCGCGTACAGCGGCTGCCGCGGCTGCAACGCCGCACCAGTGAGAGCGGCGGTGCACACAGCAGCAAAAGCAAGGGGCATTCGTCGCATGTTTGCCCATCATACCGGGAGGCGGCCTGGGACGCCCCGATCTTCTATCCCCATCCGAACACGCTGGCGTATTCAGAGCATCTTCTTGGCATCGCCGTCCTGACCGCACCAAGGGCTCTCGAACGGCTACGACCTCTACTTCTTCGCGCTGCCGGTCGTCGCGGTCATCGCGTTCGAGCTGGTCCGCACAGATCAACAACTGGTCCGGTCGCGCGAGGACATCGCGTGGTACAGCGCCGACGTCGCCTCCTATCTGGAAGGGTCCCCTGCCCTCACGCTGTGGGGAGACACGTTCTCGTCGGCCGGGCAGGAGACCGACCTATTTCCGGGGCAGACAGGCCAGACCGGCGATTGGGCCTGGTCGATCCACGAGCTGTCGATCTGGGAGCGCTAGCAGGGATTCATATCGCGAGTGCGGTTGTCAGCGGCGGCCACACGCCGCGGAACTTTCACCACGAACCGCTAGTCTAATTCAGTGGGCGCGACACGCCCCGGTGTGGCGTGTCGCGCCCAGGACGGCCAAAACGGCACGGGCGGAGTCTAAGGACCCAGGCGGGAATCAGCATGCCACTCTGCCCGCCGATGCATCCCGCCCGGCTTCGCCAGCCGCCGCCCGGCCCGTTCATATCCGGGCTATGGCCAGGTTTCGCCGAAGCCGTGGCAACGGCGGATGGCTCGTCGCTCACATCCTCCCGGTATGCGCGCGCCTCACGTCTTGCTGGGCGGGCGCCTCGACGCCCAGCAGTGGCACCTGTGTTCCCGCCTGCGTCCTCAGTGGCAGTGCGGTCGGAGGAGGTCACGTGTTTGTCGGGGAGGGAATCAGCGAGATGAACCGCAAGGGAAAGATGGGGTGGCTCGCAGCGACGGTGACCGCAACGGTCCTGTGTGCCACGGCGAGATCCACGCTCCTCTTCGCGCAGGAACAGGCAGACGAGCAGCCGGTCAGGGTCTTCTTGGATTGCCAGGGCCGGGCGTTGTCTGGCTGCGACTTCGATCTCGTCCGTCGCGAAATCGCCTGGGTGGACTGGGTTCGAAACAGAGAGGATGCGGACGTGCATCTGCTGGTGACATCCACGCGGACCGGGGCCGGGACCGTGCTCGAGATGCAGTTCATCGGGCGCGGGCGTTTCGAGGGCGAGGATTCCTCGTTGACGCATGCCTCCTCGTCTACCGACACGCGGGATGAGCTCCGACGCCGCCTCACCGAGCGATTCAAGTTGGGGCTGGCGGGCTATGCCGGTGCGACGCCGGCCGCCGAGCGCCTCCGGGTGGAGTACAACGCGCCTGCTGCGACGCTCGCCGTCACGCCCGAAAACGACCCATGGAATCTCTGGGTGTTCGGCGTCTCGGCAGGGGGGTCGGCCCGCGCCCAGTCGCGGACGTCGTCGACCAGCGTAAACGGGTCGTTGTCCGCCAGCCGTACATCGGAGAACTGGAAGTTCAGGTGGGGCGCCCGAGCGAGATACTCGGAGGACGACTTCGAGTTCTCCGACGGCAGCACGACCACCAGCCTCCGACGCACGTCAGGGACGGACGTGCTGCTGGTGCGAAGCGCGGGTCCGCACTGGGGCATCGGAGGCCGTGCATCGGTCACCTCGTCGACCTTCTCGAATCAGCATATTCGCTTCAACATCCAGCCCGCGGTTGAATACAACATTTTTCCGTACGCCGAATCGAGTCGGCGACAGTTTACGTTGCAATACCGGGTCGGCTCATCGCAGGTACAGTACGACGAAGAAACCCTCTACGGGGTGCTCGAAGAAACCCTCTACGAGCAGATGTTCACCTCGTCGCTGAGCCTTCAGCAGCCGTGGGGCTCGTCCAGCCTGGCGATCACGGTGTCGAACTTCCTGGACGACGCCGGAAAGAACCGCATCAGTGTGTTTGGCAACGCGAACGTTCGCATTGTTCGGGGACTGTCGCTCAGCTTCTTCGGGACCGTCGCCCGCGTTCGCGACCAGGTGTTCCTGCCGCGCCGCGGCGCGTCCGACGAAGAGGTCTTGCTGCGGCAGCGGGATTTGCAGACCGACTTCAACTACTCGCTCAACATCAACCTCCGTTTCACGTTCGGTTCAATCTTCAACAACATCGTGAACCCACGCTTTGACGGGGGTGGTGGGCAGGTCTTCTTTTTCGATTGAACGGCGCACAGCAGTCGGGCCGCGCCGCGAATCAGACCCCGTACTCGTCACTGGCTGCCGACAGCTGCACTATGGTGCCGTCCGGGTCGGCGTGGGCGTCGGTCCTCGAGCTCAGCGCCCCGACCGCTCCCGGGTCTTGGTGCAACGGGGGCTATCGGCACGGACTGCTACCGGCGACGCGGCGGCGGCTTCGGCAGCGGCTTGCGTGGCAGCAGCTCGTCGCGGTTCGCAGCGTGGTAGACGAACGAGGCGACGATCACCGCGTTCTTCATCATGTCGGAGGCCTGCACGCGCTCGTAGACATCCAGGTTCGTATGGTGCGTGCGCGAACCGTACTCGACCGGGTCCTGGATGAACTGGAACCCGGGCAGCCCGACCGCGTCGAACGCCAGGTGGTCGGTGCCGCCGGTGTTGCGGATGCTCAGCGTGGACATGCCGAGGTTGGCGAACGGCGCCATCCAGGCTTCGAAGACCGGCGCGATCGCCTCGTTCCCCTGCAGATACACCCCGCGAAGCAGCCCGGTGCCGTTGTCCACGTTGAAATAGCCTGACAGCGAGGCGTGGGCCGGCTTGAGCGCCATCGTTTGCCGGTCGCCGAAGTGCTTGGTGACGTAGGCGCGTGAGCCCAGCAGGCCCTGCTCTTCACCGGTCCAGAGCGCAATCCGCACCGTGCGACGCAGCGGCAGCCCGGTGGCCTTCAGAATCCGCATCGCCTCCATCATGACCGCCGAGCCGGCGGCGTTGTCGGTGGCGCCGGTGCCGGCGTGCCACGAGTCGAAGTGCGCGCCGAGCATCACCACCTCGTCGGCCCGGTCGGTGCCCGGAATCTCGGCGATGATATTGAACGTGTCGAGGATGTCGTCGTGGAAGGTGTTCCGCACGTTGAGCTCGAGTGTGACCGGGATATCCTTGTCGAGCGTGCGCACAATGCGGCCATAGTGCTCGGACAGCAGCACCACCTGCGGCGCGACCGGCGGGTCGTCCAGGTTTCGCGAGCCACCACTCCCTACCCAGACGCTGCCGGTATCGCCACGCTGCGACCCTGGATTCGGGCCCGGCTGGATGAGCGCGGCCACACCCTCTTCGACGAAGAACGCCATCCGTCGGTCCGCGAAGCCCCGGCCCCCGCGGCCACCACGGCGCCGGCCCCGCCGCTGGGCCGGATCGGGCTGCGCGGCGAGCCCGGCGAGCTGTTCGTCGGTATAGCGACGCCCCGGCGCCTCGAACAGCGCCTGCACGTCTGGGGCGGGGGCGGTCAGCACGAACTTGCCGGCCAGCGTGCCGCGATGTGTCTCGATATCGGCGTCGTTCCCGATAATCGCCAGCACCGTCTCTCCGGTCACCACGCCGCCGGTCCCGGGTGTCCAGGCCTTCGAATAGCCGATCAGGGGATAGGCCTGCGGCTCGATCGCATGCGCATAGAACCGCTCGTTGCTCCAACCGCGGCCGAACTCGCCCCACACGTCCTGGGCGATGTTAGACAGGCCCCACTCGGCGAACTGCTCTACCGTGTAGTCGGCGGCGGCCTGAAGATTGGGCGACCCGGTCAGCCGTGGGCCGTGGACATCGGTCAGCCAGCTCATCAGCTCCATCACCCGGGAACGTTCGAACCCTTCGGCCTTGATGGCGAAGACAGCGTCTAGATCGACCGGTTCGTCGCTCTGCTCGGCGAGCGGGAGCGCTGCGGCAACGCCGAGAAGGACGACCACCAGGACGGTGCGGGCGACCGCGGACGGTCGCCGAGTAGCTGGGCTGAACATGGTATCTCCTCCGAAGGGTCGACAAACCGCGGAACGGTCGACGATAGTGTAAGCGCCCGCGCAAGAACAACTTCCCATTTTCGGCCGCCGATCCATCCCGTAAAGGTCTGGCCCTAAGAGATCGGCCTCTAGATCGGGGGCGGTTCGAACCCTCCGAGCGCAGCCTCCAGGTGACCGGCGACCGCGAGCGCGATGTCCTCTCGCGCGGGCGCCGCGACGACCTGCACGCCGATCGGCAGCTCCTCCGGCGAGGTGCCGCCCCGCACGACGACACCCGGCCATCCGGTGACGTTGTAGGTGAGCGTATAGCTGTAGTCGGGCAGGTCGGTCGTGCCGTGAGGAATCGCCGGCTTGGCGTTCACCGGACTGAGGATCACATCGTGATCCTCGAGGTACCGGTGCATCCTACTGCGCAGGTCGTACCAGTCGACCAGCAGCTGATCGAGCTCGACCGCGGACCGAGCGGGTCCCTCCGTCGGGATGGATGCCTCGGTCGTCCCGGCGGCACGCAAGAGCCGCCGGACGGCTGCCCTGCCGTCGGCTCCAAACACCCCGAAGCCGAGCCCAAACGATTCCTCGATCCCATCGGGACGCGACTCGTCGACCCGCGCCCCCACGTCGGCCATGGCCTCCGCCGCGGCGCGCACGACGGCCTGAGTCTCGGGGGTCGGCGTCCGGACGCCATTGTCGACGTGGAACCCGATCCGCAGGGTGCTGAGATCGACGGTACCGGGCTCTCCAAGCGGCATCGGCACGATGGCCGGATCGACGTTGTCCGGTCCGGCGAGGATCGGCAGCAGCAGGACCAGGTCATCCACGTATCTGCCGAACGGACCGATCTGCTGGAACGCGTCGTGCGTGCCGCCGAACGGGAAGATGTGACCGGTGCGGGGCACTCGCCCGTGGGTCGGCTTGATGCCGGCAATCCCGTTGAAATGCGCCGGCAGCCGGATGCTCCCGCCGTAGTCGCTCCCGATATCGAACGCCGCGCCACCACAGGCGACGATCGCGGCGGCGCCGCCGCTGCTCCCCCCGGGGGTGCGCGTGACATCCCAGGGGTTGTTGGTCCGGCCGTACACGAGATTGTCCGTCTCGTAGGAGAGCGTGAGCTCCGGCGTGTTCGTCTTGCCGAGAAGGATTGCACCGGCGGTCTTCACGCGGCGGACAACCGTGGCGTCTCGCTCGGGCACGAAGCTCGCACGACCGGTCGAGCCCCCTGTCGTGATCATCCCGGCCGTATCGAGCGAGTCTTTGATCGTCATCGGCACGCCGTGGAGCGGCCCCACCGGCTCTCCACGCGCGACCGCCTCGTCGGCGCGCCTGGCATCCGCCCGCGCCTCGTCGGCGCGCAGCTGCACGACCGCGTTCAGCGCGGGGTTCACCGCGTCGATCCTCGCCAGACAGGCGTCGACCACCTCGACGGATGACGTGCGCCTGTCGCGAATGGCCGACGCCAACGACCGCACCGACGAGTAGTGCATCGGGTCTCCAAGGGCGCCGGCCGGATCGGGCCCGGGTGCTGAACCCGCATCGGATCCTCTCCGGCAACTGGCCGCCACGCCGGCGAAGACGGCGCCGCCTACCAGCTTGACGGCGTCTCGCCGACTGAGTGAAGAGTCCGTCATCGGTCTGCCTCCTTAGGAAGGAACGCCACGATCCTGAGCGGTCCGCCGCTGCCGCTCTCGATCTTCATCGGCAGCGCGACCACGTAGCTCCCTGTGGCGGGCAGCGCCGAGAGGTTGGCGACGTTCTCGAAGCCCGAGATGCTCTCGGCGTAGAGGATCACATGCGCGCGGAAGTCGGTAGATTGGCCGCGGTCGATGCTCGGGGTGTCGATCCCGACGGCGACGATGCTGCGGTTGTCCACGAGCCAGCGGGCCGCCTCGGCGCTGATCCCGGGGAAGTGTAACTCCGCCACCGCCGCGTCCCCAGTCAGGTGGGTGCCGAGATACGCCGTGCGGTTGCTCCAGCGGTCGGCCCACCCGGTATGGATCAAGAGAATCGCTCCGTCCTGAATCGCTCCGTTCTCCGCCTCCCACGCGGTGAGGTCGTCCACAGACACAAGGTAGTCCGGTGTCACATGCGCGGTGACGTCGACCACCGCCGCGGGCCCGATGAGCCCCGAAAGCGGGATCTGGTCGTTCGTCAGGCCACCCTCGGCGAAGTGAATCGGTGCATCCAGATGGGTGCCACCGTGCTCGGCCGACGCGAACTGATACGACGCGTAGAACCAGCCACCCTGGGTGGGTCCGAACGCCAGCTCCTCCAGCTGAAAGCCCGCCGTGTCGGTCGGCCAGTAGATCGTCGACTCGGAGAAGGCGTGCGTCAGGTCGACCCACCGTCCCCCGGTGCCGTCGAAGACCGCGCCGTAGTCGACTGGAGACGTGGCGGGTGGCCCACAGGCGACGAGGGCCGTGACGAGAATCAACGGAACGACTCGACGCATGAAGATGACCCCCGACACTTAGTGGCCCGTGTCCGCTTCCACACGCGACAGCAGTTGGAAGGGCCCGTCGCGCAACAGACCCTTGAACGCCTCGGCTCCACCCGCCTCCAGCTCGACAAAGCTCCTCGCACGGTCGTCGAGACGGAAGCGTGCCGCCCGGCGGAAGTCGGAGGGCCCCCACTCGAGCTGGTCCGCCAGCCGCCGGGCCTCGGACAGCGCCGTCTCCCGGTCCATGTCGAGCTCGAGCTCCACGATGGAAAACGCCCGCGGGAAGTTGAGGACCGCGAAGGTGCACACGCGAGCGCCAGCACGGCGAACGCCACCCAGAGAACAGGCCTCTGGAACACGGGCACCTCCGCTGCCAACGGCGCCATTCACGACACCTCATCGAAGAGAACCGGGAGATACAGCGCCGATTATCGCCGAGAGACGGAAAGTTTCAAGGGTGCGTCCGCCCGCAGAT
>DQNS01000065.1 GCA_015659035.1 Acidobacteriota bacterium
AACTCCATGTCCTTGAGCGGCGCGCCCGCCCGATAGGCGAGCGCCATCCCGTCGCCGTTCTTGATGTTCGCGTTGGTTGTAAACGAGAAGATCTTGCCGCAGCCACCGGTGCACAGGATCACGGCCTTCGCCGTAACGCTGTGGATCTGCCCGGTGACCAGCTCGATGGCAACGACGCCCAGGCAGCGCCCGTCATCGACAAGCAGCTTGGTGACGAACCACTCGTCGAATCGCTTGACAGCGTTGTACTTCAGCGACGTCTGGAACAGCGTGTGGAGCATGTGGAAACCGGTCTTGTCCGCGGCGAACCACGTCCGCTTCGCCTTCATCCCGCCGAAAGAGCGGACAGCGACACTACCATCCGGGTCTCGGCTCCAGGGACACCCCCAGTGTTCCAGCTGCACCATTTCACGTGGCGCTTCTTCGACAAACGCCTCGACCACATCCTGATCGCACAACCAATCTGCCCCAGACACGGTGTCGTAGGCATGGGCCTCGGCGCTATCTCCGGGCTTGATGACAGCCGCGGCGCCGCCTTCGGCCGCAACCGTATGGCTCCGCATCGGATACACCTTGGACACGACAGCGATCTTCAGATCCGGCCTCGCTTCCGCCGCCGCGATACCTGCGCGCAGACCGGCCCCGCCACCACCAACGATGAGCACGTCACAAGAGTGTCCAGCCATTGCTGTTTTGTAGAAAGCCCGCAGACACGAGCGCAACGGTCCGACAGGATAGTCGAGGCCGTCACTTCACATCAAGGGGAAACTGTGTCTAACCCCTTGAATTCTCGGTCTGGTCTACGTCTGTTGACGGGATTTGACACGCTCGGTCTTCCGGACGCTCGGTCACGCGGCCCGCGCCGCCGTGACCGCCCGATGGGTGCCGGTCTCGTCAGTCGATGACAGGGTGACACAGACGGTCAGGTTGACGATCAGGGCGACCACACCGGCGTGCACGCTCCATGGTTCGCTGTGTCCGCTCACAAGAAGGCCGGCGTAGATCACCGTGCCGGTGACCATCCCGGTCAGCGCGGCCCGGGTCGTCAGGCGGTCCCAGGTGACCCCGAGGACGAAGAGCGGCGCCACCTGGGCCAGGATCTCCATCTTGAGCTCGGTCAATCCCCAAAGCGTGATCCGCGGGTCGAGTGCGACACTGACCAGCCCCGCGATCAGGACACACGACAGGTTCTTGCCGGCCCGGGTCAGACGTGCCTCGTCCGCGCCACGCAGCACCGTCGTGCCCAGGATGTCCTTGGCAAGAATGGACGACAGGCTGAGCAGCACCGAGTCGGCGGTCGACATGATGGCGCTGACCACGGCGACGATGACGAGCAGGCTCAGCGCATAAAGGATCGGTGAGCTCTCACCCCACTGGGTCAGGAGAAGCGGGAGCACCTGGTCGGGCTCGATCGGGCCGGCACCGGCGAGCTGTTCAATAGCGAGCACGCCGACAAGGAAGACGGAGCCGGTGGTGACCAGCGGCAGGAAGACCATGACGCTGAACGAGCGCTTCAGTGCGGCGCTGTCCCGCGCCGCGTAGATACGCTGGATCGCGTGCGGATAGACCGCGCCGGAGAATCCGATCAGCACGAGCGTGCTCATCCAGTTCCGACAGACGTCCCAGCCGGGCACCGCCACCTTCTCCGGCGCCTCGGTGGCGAGCCACTCCGTCACCGCCGCCAGATGCGTCGGGGTGGGGGACGCCGCGAGAAGCAGACCGGTCAAGCCCACCACGAGCATGAGTCCCTGTAGCGTGTCGGTCCACGCGACAGCCCGCATGCCACCGACCGTCTCATACACCAGCACCACCAACGTCAGGAGCACGACGCCGACCCAGTACGGCACTACACCGCCTGAGAGACCGGCGGTGATGAGGCCCATCGCCATCAGTTGCGCCAGCAGGTAGCTGCCGATAGCGGCCACGAGGAGCAGGTTGGCGAGCAACGTGAGGGTTGGTGACCTGAAGCGATGGGAGAGCCAATCGCCGGGTGTGACGAAGTGGTGGCGCCGCGCCAGGTGGTGGAGACGAGGTGCGAAGAGCAGGTAGACGACGATGATCGCCATCATGAATCCGACGCTCATGACCCACGAGAAGCCCAGCCGGAAGGCCTCGCCCGGGTAGCCGATCAGAGTGTTGCCGCTGTACTGGGTCGCATACAGCGTCAACAGGAGCACCGGTCCGGTCAGCTGTCGACCGGCGAGGTAGAACTCGGCGAGCGACTCGCCCGAACGTCGGCGCCGGGCCGCGTACCCGACAGCCAGGATCGCCGCCAGGTAGAGACCCACCGCGAATCCGGCGCCGCCGCCCAGCCCGCTCATGAGTCCGGAGGTGCCTCGTTGGGCCAGAATCGGCCTATCACGAACGCGGTGAACACCGCTACGCCAAGCGTGGCAAGCAGCGAGATCAGCACCCAGTGGGGGAGACCGAGCCAAATGCGTAGCGGTGCATGCGCCGGGATGTACCAGGGAACCGAGGCGGCGAATAGCAGGAGATAAACGGCCCAGACCCAGCGGGGGAAGCCGCGTGCGTGTCTGGGAGCGCGATTCATGGTGGGGTGCGGGTGGCTGGCCGGCGCGGTCCCCGGACCCCGCGACCGGGAGGCCGTCTTGATCGGATCACCTATCATAGAGTCCGAACGGCCAAACATCTTCTCTGGAGCGTGCGATGAGATGGTTGTGGAGGGGCGGGGTCCTCGGGCTCGTACTGGTGCTTGTCATGGTGGCCGCGACCGTGGACGGACAGACGACCGCACTCGCCGGGGTGATCGACTTTCACGTGCACTCGGGACCGGACTCGAGGCCGCGCTCGGTGAGTGACCTGGAGATCGCTCGTATCGCCAAGCGCGCCGGCATGCGTGGACTGGTGTTCAAGAACCACTTCACGATGACAGCCGACCGGGCCTGGCTGGCGATGCAGGAGGTCGATGGGATAGAGATCTTCGGCGGTGTCGCGCTCAACCACGCGGTCGGAGGCTTGAACGCGGAGGCGGTGCGGCAATTGGTGGCCTTCTCGGGCGAGCGAGGCAAGGTGGTCTGGCTGCCGACGTTCGATGCCGAGTTCTGGATGACGCGGGCGGGGGACCCTGGCGAGTTCGTGCCGGTCATGCGCGACGGCGCACCGGACCCGGCCCTCGGCGAGATCTTCGACCTCATTGCCGAGCACGACCTCGTCCTGGCGATGGGGCACTCCTCGCCCGAGGAGGTGCTGGCGCTGATTCCCGAGGCGCGGCGGCGTGGGGTTGAACACATCCTGATCACACACGGTCTGGGTCAGCAGCCCTCGCGCGACCAGATCGCCGAGATGGTGCGGCAGGGTGCCGTCATCGAGCTCGTGTGGCTTGCGGTTCACAACGGTGAGTTTCGTTTGGCCGAGTACACCGCCGCCATCACCGAGTTCGGCGCGAGTCACTTCCTGCTCTCTTCCGACTTTGGTCAGGAGAACAACCCGCTGCACACGGACGGTCTCAAGGCGTTCATCGCAGGCCTCAGCCAGGAGGGGATCAGCGATGCCGACATCGACCTGATGATCAGACGCAATCCCGCTCGTCTCCTTGGCCTGGATCCGTAAACGGACCGCTCTACAGGAGTCAGGAGGCAGAAAGGCAGGACTTCTTCTGACTCCTGTCTCCCTTGGAGCGTGCGCTTCAATGCACCTCGTAGGCGCCGCCTGAGGCGCCGGGGTCGGCGTCGACGAGACGTTGCCGCAGCACCTGCTCGGTCTCGGCCTGCTCTTCTGCCTCCCAGAGACGTCGCTGTTCGGTGCGTCGCCGGCGATGCGCTCTGATCGCGTAGAGCGCGAGCAGGGTGATGACCATCCACAGGAAGGCCGGTCCGGCAAGGAACGGGATCCATCGTCCCCACTGCCGTTGGCGACTCCAGAATCGGTCGACGGCCACCCGCAGCGGTTCGCCCGTGGCCGTCTCGAACGCCTCGTCGAACGGGCGGCCCTGCCCGACCAGCGACAGCACACGCCCGGTGCTGGTTTCCCCGTGCGCCCGCAGCAGGTTCCGCACCAAGGCGCTTGCGACTGCGTAGGCGCGCTGGTTGGCTGCCCGGCCCGTACCGAAGAGCCGCTCGAGCTCGGCGAGCGAGACCCCGCCGTATCTGACCAGGGTCCACGCCAGCCGTGACCGGTCTCCCAGTCCCACCGGGCGCTCGGCCGCCAGCGCAAGCCCTTCGTTGAACCACCGCGGCACCGGCCGGCCCTGAGCGGCTCGCGAAAACAGGATGTGAGCCACTTCGTGATGCAGCAGCGTCTCGAGGGAGTCAGAGGGATAGGACCTGGCGCGGTCCGGAAACAGCACGACCAGGTTCCGCCCGGCGTCGGCGAAGCCGGAGATCCACGGCGGCGTGCCGCGGGCGAGGTCGGAGCTCTCGGCGATGAGCAGGACATCGATCGGCGGGCCGGCGCGGGTCAGACCGGCGAGGGTCATCGCCGTCGTGAGGTGGCTCAGGGGGAACCGGCCGACTCGCTCCGCCACCGCCTCGAGCGAGGCCGGTGCGTCGATTCGCAGCGTCGGTAGGGCCGTCTGGCCGACGGCGGGAGCGTCAGCGCCGACGAGCGCCACCACGACCGTCAGCAGCCCGTGGTGAAGGTTCCGCTGCACTGCTAGTTACCCAGGCGCGAAAGGCCGCATGTTGCCGTGTCGCCCGGCGGTCACACCAAGAGGGCCGGCACGGACACGCGATAGGGGTGGTTCTCGGTGTACTTGTCCTTCGAAACGAAGTGCCTAAGGATCATCAGAATGCCGTGGTACGTCTCGCGCTACTCCTTCACCTGCGCGTCCTTGTGCTCGTAGAGCCTGCCCATCAGCGGCGATGGCGAACAAGGAGAGGACGAGCCACAACTCCTTGTTGACGCGTTCGAGCTAGCTACTCAGTGACGTGTTCGACATGACGGCAGGATCAGGACCCCGATAGCCACGATATTCTAGCAGTCCGCGGCGAAAGTCTCACCGTCATCCCTCACGCTCGTAGAACCGCGCCAACTCGTCGGTGGCAACCGGGCCGAACGGGGTGCGGCCGTTTTGCGACACCAGCATCGTGCCGTGCTCCGGCGGGCGCACCGAGCCGATGCGGGTGACCGGGATCGCCTGCGCCCTCAGCGCTGCCATGATGTCGGCGGCGGCCGGTGGGGGCACCCCGATAAGCAGCGCTCCGGAAGCGAGCAGTCGAAGCGGGTCAAGACCCAGATGACCGCAGATCTGGCGGGTCTCAGGCAAGACCGGGATATGGGCCACCTCGACCTCCAGACCGGTTGACGCCGCCGCCGCGAGCTCGGCCAGTCCGTTGAGGACACCACCTTCTGTGGGGTCGTGCATGGCATGGACCGGCCCTGCCGCGACGGCGGTCAGTGCCGCCTGCACGACACTGATGCCGGGGTGTCTCAGCAGCGCCGCGGCCCGGTCCACGACTGCGGCCGGTAGGGCGGCGGCTAGGTCGGCACGATGGTCGCGTGCGAGGATCGCCGTGCCTTCGATGGCGACACCGTTGGTGAGCAACAGGTCGTCGCCTGCCCGCAGGCTCGTTTTTCTGACCAGCCGCGTGGGCGCCACCTCCCCGAGCATGTGGCCCACAACCACCGGTGTGTCCACACGCGGCGTGACTTCCGTGTGCCCGCCGCAGACCGTCACATCGAGCGCGGAGCAGGCACGCTCGATATCGGTCATGATCGACTCGACTAGCGCGGACGACGTGCCGTCTGGCAGTAGCAGGACCGCCAGGAACCAGCGTGGTCGTGCGCCGAGCACCGCCACGTCGTTCGCGTTGACGTGCACGGCGTACCAGCCGACGCGGTCGGTGGCGAACGTGATCGGGTCGGTGGCCGACACGAGGTACCGGTTCCCAACTTCGATCACCGCGGCATCTTCGCCGACGCGCGGGCCGATGACAACGCTGTGGTCACGCTGGGGGAGGATGGACAACAGTTGCTCGAGCCGCTCGGACTCGAGCTTGCCCGTCCTCAGACGCACCGATCGCGCGGAGTGGTTCGTCACGTGGTCGATCCGGACCCGGCGGCGTGGCCCATCACCGGAGCGTCACGACGCTGTCGAACGGCTTGCGAGTGATGTTCGGGACCTGGGCGTCGGCGGCGGGATGTCCCACCACCAGAATCAGGAACGGGCGCTCGTTCGACGGCCGGTCGAGGATGTCATTGAGAAACCGCATCGGGCTGGGCGTGTGAGTCAACGAGGCCAGACCCGCCTGGTGCACGGCGGTGATCAGCATGCCGGTCGCGATGCCGACCGACTCGTGCACGTAGTAGTGCTTGACCGTGCGACCGTCGGTGTCCAGGCCGTGGCGTTGCGCGAAAACGACGATGAGACAGGGTGCTTCTTCGAGAAACGGTTTGTGCTCGTCCGTACCGAGGGGAGCGAGTGCATCGAGCCAGTCGTCCGGCGCGCGACCACGATAGAAAGCCCGCTCCTCTTCCTCGGCCTCCCGCCGGATCCGCTTCTTGGTCTCCGGGTCTGTCACCACCACGAAATGCCACGGCTGTTGGTTGGCGCCGCTCGGGGCGGACACCGCCGCGCCTAGACACGCGTCGATGACGTCGCTCGGCACCGGACGGTCCGAGAACTGGCGGACGCTGCGGCGTCGGCTGAGGTCGTCGCGGAACTGCGCGGCCCGCTCACGAATCTCGTCGTCACCCAGGTGGCCGAAACCGGTCAACGGCACCAGGCGAGGCGGCATGACTAATCTAGAGGCGCCATGATAGCACCACGGGCTGCCACATCCGCTCGTGTAGGAAATGTCTCGCACCGCGAGCGAGCCGCCCGGACGACGGCCGCCGTCGCGCCGGTTTGACTCCCGTCCGACGCCCTGGCTATTCTGAGGTGATGGTTCGGTCTGTGGCCGGCGCCGCCTTGCTGGTCGTTCTTCATCTTGCACAACCGGAGTCTGCGGTCCTGAGTGGGACGCACACTCCAGGCTTCGTCGTTGTCGGTGTGAATGCCAGTTTCAGGCTGACCCGGCGTTTGAACCTGACGCTGTTCGCCGACAACCTCACCGACCGCAACTACCGATGGCACGGGTCCGGCGTCGATGGGGCCGGCGCCAGCGTCCAGCGACGGACGAGGTATGAGTTCTGACACGAAGGAGTCAGGAGACAGGAGGGGCCGGAGGGCTTCGCCGCTATCTGCTTCAGTTCGGGGTCGAGGGAGGCAGGGGGAATCTTAAGGCTTCGCGGTCTTCGTCAACGGTGCGTCTGGAGACGCCGATGACACATCGGGTGCCAATCGAGGGCACGTTGGATCTGCACGCGTTCGCACCGCGCGACATTCCGTCGGTGGTCGAGGAGTACATCACCGCCGCCCAAGCTGAAGGACTGGACGAGGTGCGCCTGATCCACGGCAGGGGCGTAGGCGTTCAACGCCGGATCGTGCATGAGGTGCTGCGAAACCATCCCCGCGTCGCGGAGTTCCGGGATGCTCCGGAGTCTCACCTGGGCGCCACGATCGCTCGGCTCGCTTCGGCCGACCCAGAGGCCGAGCCGTAGCTGCATGGCACGATGGTGGCGCAGCCCTCAAGTGCCTCCTGTCTCCCGCCTTCTGTCTCCTGTCTCCTTCGAGTATCCCGGCCTCTGGTAGCTCGCCGTGACCGTCGTCGTGATTCCGCCTCGCACGGAGAAGTCTCCGACGACCACCATGCGGCGCGGTGAGCAGACCGCGACGAGGTCGTCCAGGATCTGGTTGGTCACGTGTTCGTAGAAGATGCCGCGGTTCCGGAAGCCGATCAGGTAGTCCTTCAGCGCCTTGAGCTCGATACAGCGAGCGTCCGGTACGTAGGTGACCCGGATCTCGGCGAAGTCCGGCAGCCCGGTCTTCGGGCACAACGACGTGAACTCCGGGCAGCAGATCGCGATCTCATAGTCTCGAGACGGCTTGGGATTCGGGAAGGTCTCGATCGGCTCGGAAGGCATCTGGCGATCTTAGCAGCCCGTGGTGAAAGTCCCGCTGCATTCGGCTGGCGCTGAATCCCGGTTGACACCGTTACTCCACCAGGTGGGCGGTGCGGTCATCCGGGAAACCAGTGATTGACACCGGAAAACCTTGCGCGCTAGCATACGGCGTCTTCGCATGAGGACGCTTCGGAGTCGCCATTTGCGCGCGTGGCGGTCATGAGGTTGTCTAGCAGCGCGCCCAAGTCAGGGGGACGCCGATGGCCGATGCCCGAAGGATGGGCAAGTCAGAACTGTTCGCACACTTCAGTGAGAAGTTCGACATGAAGCGGGCGGATGTGCGCGATTTCTTCGACGCACTCCAGCAGCTGTCGGAGGCCGAGCTGAGGCGGGCGGGTGAGTTCGTGTTGCCGGGAATGGTCAAGCTCGTGAAACAGGATCGCAAGGCCAGGATGGGTCGGAATCCGGCCACGGGCGAGCAGATCCATATAGCGGCCAAGACGGTCGTCAAGGCTCGTATCGCCAAGCAGCTCAAGGACGCCGTTCTGCTCCCGTAGACCGCGTCCGACCGCAACGTGGACGTGAGCCGGCTGGGCCTCACCGCGGTGGTGGCCCCAATCGGTCGCGGCGTGGATCTGTGCCCTCGGAGCCCGGTCACCGACCGGGCTTTGCCTGTCATTGCGGTCTCTACACCGACGTGCCGGTTTCGACCAGCATGCGGCCGTAGAACGACGCACGCACGAGACAGGCCAGCCTGGTCTCGAGGCCCTTCACCGAGTCGGCGTCGAGAATCATGTGGTCCCTCGGGTGGAACACGACCTCGGCGCTGTAGCGCGAGGCCCCGTTCATCTTGGGTGTCTCGTAGTAGCAGACGCTGAATGTCCGTTCCTCGACGTCGAGGTTGGTCTTCTTGATCAGTTTCTGAAACATCGTTGCTCCTCCTAGCTGGCCGCCGCCGTAGCGGCCGGGACTTCCGGGCGGCCCTCCACCCGGTCAAACTCCATCGAGAACGTCGTGCCGTGACCGACCGTGCTGGTGACCGAGATGTCGCCGCCCAGTTGATTCACGATCTTCCGGGAGATCGCCAAACCCAGACCGAGCCCGGTTCGTTTGGTGGTCTTGAAGTCCTCGAAGATGTTCTCGAGACGGTCGTGAGGGATACCGGTGCCGGTGTCCCGGACCAGGATCCGGACCCGGCTGTCGCGCTCCTCGGTCGATAGCGTGACCAGCCCGCCGGGCGCCGTCGCCTCAATCGCGTTCAGCATCAGATTGCGATACACGCGGCCGAGCGCGAAGATGTCGGCCTCGATGAACGGCCGGCCCGCCGACAGCCGTATGTCCAGCCTCACGCCGGCGGTGTCGGCCAGCGCCTGCATCGACTCGGCCACCTCGGCCACGGACCGGTTGACGTCCACCGGGAACCGCTCGAGCGACATCGGTCTGGACAGGTTGCGCAGGTTCGCGAGCACCAACTTGATCGAGGCGAACTCGCGGTCGACGGTGCGTCGGAACGTGGCGCGATAGTCATGGTCGTCGAACAGCCTGACGATCAGCCGACAGCTGTTGCCGATGTTCTGGATCGGATGGGACAGATCGTGGACCAGACCGGCCGCGATCCGCCCGAACATCGCCTGCCGCTCCTGTCGCCGGACGTCCTCCTGCAGCTCGTACAGCTTCACCGCCATGCTGTTGAACGATTCGCCCAGCTGGTGGAACTCGTCGGTGCCGCCGATGTCGACCCGTTCCTCCAACCGCCCGCTGGCGATCGCCTCTGTGCCGCGGGTCAGCGCCAGGATCGGCCTGATGAACGACCGGCCCCAGTAGTAGCCGAGCGCAACCGTCAGCAGCAGCGCCACCGTGATCACGACCACCAGGTTCAGCTCGAGCTGGTTGGACAGCCCAAAGGCCTCACTCACCGGCTGCTCGACGATGACCGTCCACTCGGGTGAGGCGACCGGCGCCGCGACCGCCAGCAGCTTCCGGCCGTCGTCGTCCAGGCGCTCGATGACCAGTGCTGCGTCCAGCGAGGCCGGCTGGCCGCCGTCCAGGCGCCCTCGGGCGCGCAGCGCCGCGACGGCCGCGACCAGCTCGTGTCCACCGAGGTTTTCCGCGGCCGCGATCCGCGGTTTCTCGTCCGGGTCGCCGTGGGCGATCAGCTGGCCGCCGTCGGCGACCACCAGTGCGAACCCCTGCTGGCCGACACGGATCCGGGCGACCATGCGCCAGAGCTCTTCGAGGCTGACCTTGCCGACCAGCCAGCCGCTCGCCTCGTCGAGCCTCGTGATCGGCAGCGAGACGATCGTCGTCGGCAGAAAGTCGTCGTCGACGGTGATCGGCGCGATGAGGGGATCGCTGGTCAGTTTCAGGGGCGGCTGCACGGTCGGTCTGCCGAGCCGGCTCGTGGCGACCACGCCGCCGTCGGCGCTGAACAGCGTCAGCTCGCGGAACCCCTCGAAGTCGAGTACGTGGTTGGTCAGGATCAGGTTCTGCTGCCACGGTTCGAGTTGGGTGTCCTGCAGGGTGTCGGCGATCGACCGCAGTACGCTGACGTGATGACCCATGTACTGCTCGATCTGCTCGGCCGCCCGGGCCGCGACGTTGCGGTTCCCGGCGATGACCGACTGTCGGCTGCCGGTGCGCAGCGAATAGACCGACACGGCGCCATAGAGCACGAGCGGCGCGAC
>DQNS01000077.1 GCA_015659035.1 Acidobacteriota bacterium
GAGACGCCGATCGGGGAGGAAGAGGACAGCCATCTCGGCGATTTCATCGAGGACCGGCAGGAGGTCTCGCCGGCCGAGGCTGTGCTTAACCTCAACCTCAAGGAACAGACCGAGAACGTGTTGAGGACCTTGACGCCACGCGAAGAGCGGGTGATCAAGATGCGGTTCGGCGTGGGGGACGGAAGCGAGCACACGCTGGAGGAGGTGGGGCAGGATTTCGCGGTCACACGCGAGCGGATCCGCCAGATCGAGGCCAAGGCGCTGCGCAAGCTGCGGCACCCCTCGCGTAGCCGGCGTCTGAGGGCGTTCTTCGACAGCACCTAGGCTAGGCTAGTGGAGAGCGCACTCAGGGAGGGAATCAGACCGGGCGATCCGCCTTCAGCGGCACCTTTTCCACGCGTTATCGCTGTCGGGCGTCGTCGCGCCTTGTCAGATAGGTACACCACCGGTTTCGGTGCAACGCGGGACTTTCACCACGGACCGATAGTGGCCCCGTTCGTCAGCTGGTACCATATTCCTTGTTGGGGTTTACACTATTTCCATGCTACAGTGCCTGGATTTTTAAGATTGGTCTCTTTTTAGGAAGCGGATGCTACCCAAGCGCTATTCGTTCATTGCCGCCGACCGGTCGTCCGGAGTCATGCATCGCTTCACGTTGGCGGTGCGACCGACCCTGGCGCTGTTCGCCGCCATTCTGGCGCTGCCCATCGGGTGGACTGTGCAGTCTGGCTGGAGCACGGCTACCCAGATCGAGCAGCTCCAGCTCGAGAAGGCCACCCTCGCGGTCGAGAACGCCCGCTATCGCTCCGCGACGACCGAGTTGTCGGGCCGCATCGCGGCCCTCCAGTTGGCGATCGGCAAGCTACGGGACAGCTCCATCGTGGACCCGCGGATCCGACGGGCCATCGGCCGGCTGCTGCCTGCCGACACCGCGAACGCCGCCGCCCTGCGTTCGGTGGCCTTGAGCTCGCCCACCGAAACGTTCAACCTGCTGGACGACCTGCTGGTCATGCTCGACGTCCAGCTGATGGACGCCAACGTCGGCGTCGATCGCCAGCAGGCGTTTGCCGCCGCCACACCGATCAACTTGCCGACGGACGGCCGTGTCACGGGACGTTTCGGGTTGCGGTCCGACCCGTTCACCGGCAAACGCGTGTTCCACCCCGCCATCGACATTTCAACCGGCTACGGACAGCCAGTCTATGCCACCGCAGACGGAACGGTCGAGTCGGCTGGGCGGAGTGGCGACTACGGCAATCTAATCGAGATCGACCACAGCTTCGGTCTGGTCACCCGGTACGGCCATCTGTCGAAGTTTGCGACCACCGCGGGCTCCACGGTGAGCCGTGGCGACGTCATCGGCTACGCCGGCGACACCGGCCGCGCCACCGGCGTCAACGTCCACTACGAGGTGTGGGTGAACGGCCGCGCTATGAACCCGCTGCAACTGGGTGCTGCTGAGCCGCGGTCGCAGTCGGCGAACTGACGTCACCGCGTCAGCCCCTCGGCCCCTCCCCACTCGCGCCCTCGTCTTGACGGGTTCGGACCCCTTTCCTACAATCGGAAGAGTCTCAATGCGCGGATGATCCCCTTCTTCGCACGACACGTCCCGCACTCGCAGCATCGCACTCACGTCGGGACGCCCCCGCCCTCCGCGGCCCGCACCAGCGCCGCCGCGACCCGGTGGGACGGGACACGCCACTGATGCTGCAGAACGTTCTCAAGAAAGTCTTCGGCACGCAGAACGAACGCGACCTCAAGCGTCTGCAGCCGATGGTCCCCACAATCAACGATCGCGAGTCTGCGCTCCGGGCACTCAGCGATGCCGATCTTCAGGGACACACCACGACGCTGCGCGAGCGGGCCGACCAGGGAGAATCGCTCGACGACCTGCTCGTCGATGCCTTCGCCGTCGTGCGTGAGGCGGGCCGGCGCGTCCTCGCGATGCGTCACTTCGACGTGCAGCTGATCGGCGGCATAGTGCTGCACCAGGGCAAGATCGCCGAGATGAAGACCGGCGAGGGGAAGACCCTGGTGGCCACGCTGGCCGCCTATCTGAACGCCCTCGGTGGCGCCGGGGTGCACGTCGTCACCGTCAACGACTACCTGGCCCGGCGCGACGCCGAGTGGATGGGCCGGATTTACCGGTTCCTCGGCATGACGGTCGGCGTGATCCAACATGACCTCCGGGACCACGAGCGCCAAACCGCCTACGCGTGCGACATCACCTACGGCACCAACAACGAGTTCGGGTTCGACTATCTGCGCGACAACATGAAGTTCGACCTGTCGCACTTCGTGCAGCGCGGGCATGACTACGCGATCGTGGACGAGGTCGACAGCATCCTGATCGACGAGGCCCGAACGCCGCTGATTATCTCGGGGCCGGCCGAGCAATCCACCGAGCTGTATAGCGAGGTCGATCGAATTATCCCCAGGCTCACGCCCGGCGCGGTCACGCAGGGCGACGTCAAGGCGGAAGACCGCGAGGCGCTCGAGACCACCGGCGACTATCTGAAGGACGAGAAACATAAGACGGTCACGTTGACCGAGAGCGGCATGGCGAAGGCGGAGAAGTTGCTCGCCCACCGCCTCAACCCGGGCGGGCTCTACGACCCGGTCAACATGCCGTTGCTACACCACATCAATCAGGGGCTCCGGGCGCACGCGCTGTTCCACCGCGACGTCGAGTACATGATCAAGGACGGCCAGGTGGTGATTGTCGACGAGTTCACCGGCCGACTCATGCCCGGTCGGCGCTGGAGCGACGGGCTGCACCAGGCGGTGGAGGCGAAGGAGAAGGTCAAGATCGAGCGGGAGAACCAGACGCTCGCCACCGTCACGTTCCAGAACTACTTCCGGAAGTACAACAAGTTGTGCGGCATGACCGGCACCGCCGACACGGAGGCGCCCGAGTTCAACAAGATCTACAAGCTCGACGTGATGGTCATCCCGACCAATCGCGACCTGCGCCGGCGCGAAGAGCCGGACTCCATCTACCGCACCGAGCGCGAGAAATACGACGCGATCGTCGACGACATCATCGAGCAGCAGGAGGCCGGCCGGCCGGTCCTGGCCGGCACCATCTCGATCGAGAAGTCCGAGCGGTTGTCTGGCCTGCTCAAGCGCCGCGGCGTGAAGCATGTCGTGCTGAACGCCAAGTATCACGCACAGGAGGCGGAGATCGTCGCGCAGGCGGGCCGATACGAGACGGTGACCATCGCGACCAACATGGCGGGGCGCGGCACCGACATCCTGCTCGGGGGCAACCCCGAGTACATGTCGCGGCAACAGGTGCTCGCCGAGGAGGTGGCCGAGCGGCTGCCGCGGGAGGAGGCGAAGTTCGTTGACGACTCGGAGTTCGTCTACTTCTTCCACCTGGACCACTTCTACCGGGTCGCCCGTTCCGACTGGGGGCGGATCATCGCGCAGTTCGATGCGCAAACCGCGGCCGAGCACGACCGGGTCGTCGAGGCGGGCGGGCTCCACATCATCGGCACCGAGCGGCACGAGTCGCGCCGCATCGACAACCAGCTCCGTGGCCGTTCGGGACGTCAAGGCGACCCGGGATCCTCGCGATTCTATCTGTCCCTCGAGGACGACCTGATGCGCATCTTCGGGTCAGACCGGATCTCCGGGCTAATGGAGCGGCTGGGCATGGAGGAAGGGGTTCCGATCGAGCACGGCATGGTGACCAAAGCGATCGAGCGGGCGCAGAAACAGGTCGAGGCGCAGAACTTCTCGATGCGCAAGCATCTGCTCGAATACGACGATGTGATGAACAAGCAGCGCGAGAACGTCTACACGCTGCGGCGCGAACTGCTCGACGGGCAAGTCCACTGGGACGACGAGGTCGTCGATAGTCGCCAGTATCTGATGACCCTGGCGGAAGACCTCGTCGACCAGGCGGTGGAGGCCAGCTGCGGCCGCGAAGTCGACCCGGAGGACTGGGACGTCGATGCGCTCAAGCAGTCGGTCGGCGATCTCGCCGGTCTTCCCGCCGATACACTCGGTGCGCTCGACCTCCACGACCAGAGCCCGGACGAGATGCACGACGCCTTGTGGGCCGCGGTCAAGGCCCGCTACACGGAGAAGGAGCAGACAGTCGAGACGGAGATTCTCCGCCGCGTCGAGCGGGACGTCATGCTGCAAATCGTCGACACCCAGTGGAAAGACCACCTCTACAGCCTCGACCACCTGAAGGAAGGCATCGGGCTGCGTGGCTATGCCCAGAAAGATCCGCTGGTCGAATACAAACGCGAGAGCTTCGAGCTGTTCCAGGCGATGAAGGAGCGGATCGACAGCGAGATGGTCCGCTACCTCTGGCGGTTGCGACCGATCCCGCAAGGCGAGGGTGCGGCGGCCGCCCGTCCGGCCCTCCGCCAGAGTGCGTCTGTGACCCTCAACGACCCCGGCGCCGGCGCCTCCGCCTTTGCGGGGGCCCCCGCCGCCGGCAGGCGCCCCCAGCCGGCGCGCACCGGTGGCGACGACGCGGCGGTGCGCACCGTGCGACGCGACAGCCCGAAAGTGGGCCGCAACGACCCGTGTCCGTGCGGCAGTGGAAAGAAGTACAAGAGATGCCATGGGGCCTGAGATGAAACTGGACACCGAGACGACGGCGACCCGCTTCACCGCGACCGACATCGTGGTCGCACTGACGTTCGACGACGTGCTGCTCGTGCCGCGCCACTCGGCGGTCCTACCGAGCGACGTCGACGTCTCGACACGACTCACCCGCAACATCACGCTCAGCACCCCGATCAGCAGCGCCGCGATGGACACCGTGACCGAGTCGCGTCTCGCGATCGCGATGGCGCAGCTGGGCGGGATCGGGGTGGTGCACAAGAACCAGGCCATCGAGGACCAAGCGTCGGAGATCGATCGCGTGAAGCGGTCCCAGAGCGGGATGATCGTCAACCCGATCACCCTCCCCCCCACCGGCCGGATCTCCGAGGCGCTCGAGCTCATGCAGAAGTATCGGATCTCGGGTGTCCCGATTACCGAAGACGGCAGCACCGAGGGCAAGCTGGTCGGCATTCTCACGAACCGCGACCTCCGGTTCGAAGGCAACCTCAACCGGACGATCGGCGACGTAATGACCCGCGACAAGCTGATCACGGTGCCGGTCGGCACGACACTGCAGGAGGCGCAGACGATCCTGCACACCCACCGCGTCGAGAAGCTGCTGGTCGTCGACCAGGACTTCATGCTGAAGGGGCTCATCACCGTCAAGGACATCCAGAAGGTGATCACCTACCCGACCGCGTCCAAGGACGAACTCGGCCGCCTGCGGGTTGGCGGCGCGGTCGGGATCGCCAAGGACACCGTGGAGCGGGCCGAGGCGCTGGTCGCCGCCGGCGCCGACGTGCTCGTCGTCGATACGGCCCATGGACATTCGCAGGGGGTCATGACGATGGTGCAGCGGCTTCGCGGGCGCTTTCCGAGCGTCGATCTCATCGCCGGCAACGTCGCGACCGCCGAGGGAGCAGAGGCCCTGATCGGGCTGGGTGTCGACGGTGTGAAGGTCGGTATCGGCTCTGGCTCAATCTGCACCACGCGGGTCATCGCCGGCATCGGCATGCCGATGATCTCGGCGATCGCCGAATGCGCACAGGCCGCCAGCCGGCACGGGGTCCCGGTCATCGCCGACGGGGGGGTGCGCTATTCGGGCGACATCACCAAGGCGTTGGCGGTCGGGGCGAACACCGTGATGATCGGCAGCCTCTTCGCCGGCACGGACGAGAGCCCTGGCGAGCTGATCCTGTATCAGGGCCGTAGCTTCAAGGATTACCGCGGAATGGGCTCGATCGGTGCGATGCGGGCCGGCAGCCGAGACCGGTACTTCCAGGAGGAGCTCGATCTGGCCAACCCGACCGAAGAGGGCGAGCAACTGGTACCGGAGGGCATCGAGGGCCGTGTCCCGCACAAGGGGACGATCGGCGCGATGATTCACCAGCTGGTCGGCGGGCTCCGCGCTGGGATGGGCTATTGCGGGTGCGGCACGATTACAGACCTGCAACAGCACGCACGGATGATCCGCATCACAGCGGCCGGCATGCGCGAGAGCCACGTGCACGACGTCGTGATCACGAAAGAGGCCCCCAACTACCGGTCGGAGTAAGCCGTTGGCCGAGCTGATGCTGCCACCTTCAGGTGGCGGTCCTTCACGCTGGCGACGGTGAAGCCCCCGTCTTCAGACGGGGGAGGTCGCCAGGAGGCCCCGGCGCGCCGTCGATCGCCAGCTCCCGCGTGTCGTTCCCACGGTCCGTGATCCGGACCGATACCGCCCCCGCCATCGACCACGGCAACCGGTCGGCCCACTCGATGCAGACGAGCCCGCCACCTTCCGGGAGCTCCTCCAGGCCCAGATCCTCAACCTCGTCTGGCCCCAACCGATACAGATCCACGTGATACACACGCCCGTCGCCACCATACTGTTGGATGACGGTGAACGTGGGGCTGCTGACCTCGTCGGGGGCAATCCCAACCCCCTTCACGAAACCGCGCACGAAGGCGGTCTTCCCGGCACCCAGCTCACCATAGAGCAGCACGACGGTGCCTGGGGGTAACCGCCGCGCCAGGGTCGCAGCGACCCCGGCCGTCTCCTGCTCGGAGTGCGTCAGGTAGCGTTCCCTCACTTGTCCTGATCGTCCGCCTTCAGCGACGCGTCGCTCGGCAGCATCTCTCACGGCCCCGCTGCGCGGAGTCTCTGCCGGCGCAACGTGGGTGATTCGTCACTTTCTGAGGGGTCGTGCAAGGCTAACACCGCCGGGCCCAGGTGGTTCACGAGATCGCTCGCGATCAGCCCCACCTCGCCCTGTTCGGCAGCAGCGAGGTCCCCGGCCAACCCGTGCAGGAACACCCCCAATCCACAGGCCACCTCGGCATCGAGCAACTGCGCCAGCCAGGCAGCCACGACCCCGGCGAGGACATCGCCCGTACCGCCGGTCGCCATGCCCGGGTTGCCGGTCACGTTGATCAACACCGCGCCTGCTGGCGTCGCCACGACGGTACGCGCCCCCTTCAGCACCACGTACAACTCGCGCGTCGTCGCCAGCTCGCGTGCCACCTCGACCCGGTGGGTCTGAACGTGGTCGATCGTGGTGCCGATCAGCCGGGCCATCTCCCCCGGATGCGGCGTGATGATCAGATCGCGGCCGTCACGACCCACCAGCCCGGCGGCGTCGTCGGCGAACGCGTTCAGGCCATCGGCGTCGAGCACCAGCGGCACCGTCGCCCGCTCCACGAGCGCGCGGACCAACGCCCGGGCGCCCACTCCCTGCCCAAGACCGGGTCCGACCGCCAGCACATCGCACCGCTCGGCCAGTACCGTGTCGACCGCCTCGGCCGACACCATCCCGTCCGCCGTGTCGGCGAGCCCGAGGGTCATGTACTCGGGCATCAGCGCACTGACCACGGGCTGGCAGACCTGCGGCGTCGCCACCGTCACCAGCCCGGCCCCGGAACGCAGCGCCCCGAGCGCCGCCAGCCGCGCCGCGCCGGTCTTGCCGGTCGACCCGGCCACGATCAGCACGCAACCGCAATCGCCCTTGTGGATGTCGTCCGGCCTGGGCACGACGAGATCCCGCGCCCACTCACGGGTGAGGACCTCGACACGCGGACCCTCGAGGGCCTCGACCACCGCCTCCGGAATCCCGATGTCGGCGACCACCACGTCACCGGCCTGGATGGCCGCCGGCGACACCAGCAACGGCAACTTCGGCGCGCCGAGGGTGACGGTCAGCGTGGCGTCGATCGTCTCGCCGATCAGACGTGTGGTGTCGGCCGACAGACCGGACGGCAGGTCGACCGACACGATCGGCACCCCGGACGCGTTGAGATCCTCCACCACCGTCCGCCAGTGTCCCTCAAGTGGTCGTGCCAGCCCGGTCCCGAAGAGCGCGTCCACGACCACACCGCTGGCGGCAATCTCCGCCAGTTGCGCCGCCCACGCGTCAGGCTCCGCAACGTCGACCACAGGCACCCCGACCGCATCCAGCGCCGACAGGTTGATTTGCGCATCCCCCTCGATCTCGGACGCTGACACGAGCAGATAGACCCGCGTGGGCACGCCGCTGGCCTCGAGCACGCGCGCCACCACGAACCCGTCGCCACCGTTGTTCCCCTTACCGCAGACGACCGCCACACGCTGGTCACCCAGCGCCCGCAGATGCCGCTCCATTGCAGCCACCACCTGACGGCCGGCGTTCTCCATCAACACGGCGGACGGAATCCCGACCTCGTCGATCGTGCGACGGTCGGCGTCGCGCATCTGGGCGCTGGTCAGGACACGCATGGGAGTTAGAGTCCGGAGTGCTAGCGAAGCTGCGCCTCAAACCGACGAGCGAAGACGACGCAGCCTTGCCATCTCACCGTGTCATGAACACTTGTTTCAAAACGTTGCGATCTCACCCGTAGGAGATGTCTAGTGTCCATGGGACACTAGCACAGGAGGTTGCGCGCGGACACGACGCAGGACGATGGAGGCAACGGTCAACGTGAACGGCGTCGTCACCGATGGCAACCAGGCGGTCGTCTCGGTGTTCGACCACGGGTTTCTCTACGGCGACGGCGTGTACGAGACGCTGCGCACCTACAACCGCCAGCCGTTCCTGCTCGATCGGCATCTCGCCCGACTCCGTGCCTCAGCCGACCGTCTCGCGCTCGATGTGCCGCCGACCGACGCCGCCCTCGAGTCCCGGATGCGGGAGACAATGCGCGGTGTCAACCTCGGTGGTGAAGTGACCCTTCGGATGCTCGTCACGCGCGGCGTCGGCGAGCTGACCTATGACCCGGCCGCCTGTCCGCACCCCACGATCGTCATCATCGCGCGCCCTCACGGCCGCATCCCGGACACGATTCTGCGGGACGGCATCTCGGTGGTGGTGGCGAGCGTGCTACGGAATCATCCCCGCAGCGTGGACCCCAGCATCAAATCCAACAACCTCCTAAACAACGTCCTCGCCATGCAGGAGGCGATCCGCCAGGAAGCCTACGAAGCCATCCTGCTGAACCACCGCGGCGAGCTCGCCGAGTGTTCGCAGTCGAACCTGTTCGCCGTGCGGGACGGTGTCGTCCTGACACCGCCGCTCGATGCCGGTCTCCTCGAAGGGGTCACGCGGAACTTCCTGTTCGAGGTGGGTGCCGACATCGGCGTGCCGGTCCGCGAAGCGGTCCTGCGCCACGCGGACCTGGAGCAGGTCGACGAACTGTTCATCACCAGCACCACCCGCGAGGTGATTCCGGTCGTGCGAGTCGGCGAACGGCCGGTTGGGTCTGGACACCCTGGACCGATCGCGTCGCGCCTGCTGACCCGTTTCCGCGACCTGGCCGACACCCTGACCCGTACGCCGGTGGCCAGCTAACCCTCAGACGGAAGACGGCGAAGCCCACCGGCTTCTCCTGCCTCCTGCCTCCTGTCTTCTCGGGGAATCTCGCTAGTCGGCGTACGCCTCGACCGGCGGACAGCTACAGATCAGACGCCGGTCGCCGTGCGCGTCGTTGATCCGCCCGACTGCCGGCCAGAACTTGTTCGCTCGCACGAACGGTCTGGGGTAGACCGCCTGCCGCCGGCTGTACGGATGCGACCAGGTGTCGGCGGTCGCCTCGGCGGCGGTGTGCGGCGCGTTTTTCAGCACGTTGTCCTCCGCATCGGCGGTGCCGTCGATCACCGCTTGGATCTCGCCGCGGATTGCGATGAGCGCCTCGCAGAACCGGTCCAGCTCGTCCTGGGGCTCGCTCTCGGTTGGCTCGACCATCATCGTGCCAGGGACCGGGAACGACACGGTCGGTGCGTGAAACCCATAGTCCATCAGACGCTTGGCGACATCGAGCTCGGTGATCCCATGCGCCTTGAACGCGCGCAGGTCGAAGATGAGCTCATGCGCCACCCGCCCGTTGGCGCGGGTGTACAGCACGTCGTAGTGTGACTCGAGCCGGGCTTTGAGGTAATTTGCGCTGAGCATCGCCACCTCGGTCGCCAGACGCATCCCGTCGCCTCCGAGCATCCGCATGTAGCCGTGCGAGATGAGCAGGATGCTGGCGCTGCCCCACGGTGCCGCCGCGATCGCCGGGATCGCCCGGGCGCCGCCGACCCGCACCAGCGGGTGGCCCGGGAGGTACGGCGCGAGATGCGCCGCCACGGCGATCGGTCCCATGCCTGGACCGCCGCCACCATGCGGAATCGCGAACGTCTTGTGCAGGTTGATGTGACAGACGTCGGCCCCGATCGACGCGGCGCTCGTCACCCCCACCTGCGCGTTCATGTTGGCGCCATCCATGTAGACCTGTCCGCCATGGAGATGCACGACCTCGCAGATCTCGCGAATGGCGTCTTCGAAGACCCCATGCGTCGACGGGTAGGTCACCATCAGCGCGCAGAGCGCGTCGCGGTGCGTCTGGGCCTTGACGCGCAGGTCGTCGAGATCGACGTTGCCCCGCTCGTCGCAGGCGACGATCACCACCCGCATCCCCGCCATCGCCGCGCTGGCCGGGTTCGTCCCGTGCGCGGACGCAGGGATCAGGATCACCTCGCGGGGGTCATCTCCCTGGTCACGCTGATACGCCTGGATGACCATGAGCCCGGCGAACTCACCCTGGGCGCCGGAATTCGGTTGCAACGACACGGCCGAGAGCCCCGTCATCGCACACAACGATGCCTCCAGCTCCCGGAACAGCTCCTGATAGCCCTCAGCCAGCTCCACCGACACGAAGGGGTGCAGGTCGGCGAACTCGGGCCAGGTAACTGGACGGATCTCGGCGGCGGCCGTGAGCTTCATCGTGCAGGAGCCAAGCGGGATCATGGACGTGTCGAGCCCGACGTCCTGCCGCTCCAGCCGCTTGAGATACCGCATCATCTGTGTCTCGGACCGATGGCGGTCGAAGACTGGGTGTGTGAGAAACGCCGACCGCCGGACCAGCCCGTCCGGCCAGTCCGGGGTCGTCTCGGGGGCACCGGTGTCGACCCTCGGGGCGGGGCGGTCCATCGCCCCGGCGAACACCGACAGGATCTCGGCGACGTCCGCGCCGGTCGTCGTCTCGTCGAGCGCGATCCCGACCGGCGCGCCATCTACATATCGAAAGTGGAGTCCGGCGCCGGTCGCGTCGTTCCGGAGCCGGTCGACCTCCGCCGGCGGCAGATGCAACCGAAGCGTGTCGA
>DQNS01000050.1 GCA_015659035.1 Acidobacteriota bacterium
AACAACGCGTCGGCCGAGATCTCGACACCCGGGCAGATGACACCGCCAAGATACTCACCCGACGCGGAGATGACGTCGAAGGTGGTCGCGGTCCCGAAATCGACCACGATGATCGGCCGGCCCTCACCTCCGTACTCCGCCAGCGCCGCCATGCTGTTGACCAGCCGGTCAGCGCCGACGTCCTCGGGCGCGTGATAGCGGACGGCCAGACCGGCGTTCGTGGCGTCGATCGCCAGCGTCTCCTGCCCGAAGGCGCGCCGCACCATCTCGGTGACGCTGGCGGTGAGCGGCGGCACGACCGACGACAGCACGACCCCGGACACCTGCTTCGTGTCCAGACCACGATCCTCGAACAACCGGCTGACGAGCACCCACAACTCGTCCGCCGTCCGCTCGCGCAACGTGGAGAGACGCCAGCTCTCGGTGAGGATCTCCCCGTCGAAGATCCCGAGGACGATGTTGGTGTTACCGATGTCGATCGCAAGCAGCATGGCGCCTAAGGACCCGGTCAAGAATAACTTCACATTACGTGGTGCACCTCGCCGCCGACCAGCCGCTCGAGGCGCGTGCCGACACGGACGAGCAACGCGCCGTGCTCGTCCACACCCTCGGTCACACCCCGGTGCCGGACCGCCCCCACTGACCACTCCACGCTCGTGCCGCGGCTCGATGGGGCAAGCGCCGCCCAACGGGCGAGCAGCCCGGCGAGGGCACCCGACTCGATCTCGGCCGAGCGGGTGGCCAATGCCGCCAGCAGCTCCACGAGCAGGCGCGCCGGGTCGACGCGCCGACCGGTCAGCCCTTCCACTGAACCGGCGCGCTCGGCCAGCTCGGCCGGCCAGACCGCCTCGCGGAGGTTGACGCCGATCCCAACGATCACCCGTTCGACCCGACCGTGCACGGTGGTCGCTTCGACCAGGATGCCCGCCACCTTGCGGGGGCGGCCGGCGCCGGCGACCACGACGTCGTTCGGCCACTCGAGTGTGGCCTCGAGACCCTCGCCGGCGCGGAGCGCCTCGGCCACCGCGACGCCCACCGCGAGGGTCAGGACTGGGACCGACACCATCCGCAGCAGCACCGACACATACAACCCGGTACCGACGGGCGAGAACCACCGGTTCCCGTGACGCCCCCGGCCGGCGGTCTGGGCGTCGGCCACCACCACGGTGCCATGCGGGGCCCCCTGGTCTGCCAACTCGGCCGCAACATCGTTGGTCGAGCGAACCTCCCGATAATGACGCACCCGGCCGCCGAAGGGTCCCAGCCGGGCCGCCGCCAGCCGGAGCCGGGCGTCGAGGTCAGCCGGTCGCACTAGACATCTCTAAGGGTGACATCGTAACGTTTGGATCAACTTTTCCATGACCCCCGGAGATGTCTAGTCTCCGCGTAGCGCGGCTGGTGGCCCTGGCTAGCGACGCTGCGCTCCGGTCTGCGGCGCAACGTCGCTAGCCAGCTCGAAGGTCATCTCGATCGGGGTGACCGCCTGCGTGAGCTGGGCGATCGACACGTACTCGGCACCGGTCTGGGCCAGCTCCGCCATCCGGTCGAGCGGCACCGGGCCCGACACCTCGACCTTGGCGCGGCCGCGGCTACGCCGCACCGCCTCCCGGACCGCGTCGATCGGCAGTCCGTCGACCTTCACCGTCGTCACACCGGCCTCCAGCGCGGCATCGACGTCGTCGAGGCTCTGGACCTCCACTTCGATCGGCAGCTCGGCATCCACCGCGCGCATCCGCCGCACCGCTTCGGCGACGCTCCCGGCCATGCGCACGTGGTTAACCCCGACGAGCACGCCGTCGTCGAGCCCAACCCGATGGTTCACCCCGCCCGCCACCCGCACGGCATACTTTTCCAGGGCGCGCAGGGTCGGCATGGTCTCCCTGGTGTCGAGCACGGTGATCCGTCCCGAGCTGGCATCGACGAAATCCCGTGTCACCGTGGCAATCCCGCACAACCGCTGCAGGAAGTTCAACGCGGTGCGCTCCGCCGTCAGCAACGCGGCCGCACCGCCCCGCAGCCGGGCCAGCTCGGTACCGGACTCGCAGCGCTCTCCCTCGCGTCGCGCGGCTTCAAGCTCCACATGCGGGTCGAGCTGCCGGAAACACTCCATCGCCACGTCCAGACCGGCCAGCACACACGATGTGCTGACGACGATCACGCCGGTCGCCGTGAGCTCGGCGGGGACGACCGCCTCGGTGGTCACATCGCCCCAGCGCACGTCCTCGGCGAGCGCCCGCCGCACGATCTCGCGATAGGACGCCGGGTCGAGCGAGGCAAACGGCGCGACCCTCACGATGTCAGCTCCGTGAGGATCTGCTCGAGCTGCCGGCGGCGCACGAGGGCCGACTGCTGCAGCGCCTGCGCCTCGACGACCACATCGGCCGCCGCGCGCTCGCGGAACTTCGGGTTTCCCAGCTTCCCGTCCAGCGAGCGGATCTGCCTGGCGATCTTGTCGAGATCGCGCTGCACACGTGCGGTTTCGGCGGCCTTGTCGATGATGCCGGCCAGCGGCAGATAGAGATGCATCTGCCGCACGACGCGCCGCACCGTGTCGTTGTCACGCTCGACCGTGTCGGTAAACGCGAACGACTCGAGACGGGCGAGCCGTCGCACGTAATCCGCATGCGTCTCGAGCAGTGCCCGGTCGCCAGCGTCGGCCCCCTCGATAAGCAGCGTCAGCCTTTTCGACGGCGGCACCCCGAGCTCGGCTCGCGCGGTCCGCACCGTGGTGATGACCTCCCGCAACAGCTCCAGCACCGCCACCGCGTCGGCGTCGATCCACGCCGGCATCGCCTGCGGATACGCGGCGCGGGTGATGGTCCGGGCCTGGCCGTCCGGCGTGAGCCCGTCCCCCGGATCGTGCGGGAGCGTCTGCCAGAGCTCCTCGGTGACGAACGGCATGAACGGATGCAACAGCCGCAGCACACGATCGTGTACCGTCAAGAGTACCGCGACCGCCCGGTCCCGCTCTGCCCCCTCCGCCTGCAAATGCGGTTTGACCAGCTCGACATACCAGTCCGCGTACTGGTGCCAGACGAAGTGATACAGCCGGTCTGCGGCCACGTCGAACCGGTAGCTCTCGAGCGCCCCCGCCACCTCGCCTGCCAGCTCGCTGACCCGATGCAAAATCCACCGGTGGATTGTCTCGAGCTCCCCGGCCGGCGGCACCCTGGGACGCTCCCGCACCGACTCCGGCAGGTTCATCAAGACGAACCGGGACACGTTCCAGATCTTGTTGACGAACTGCCGATAGCCGCGCAGCCGCCCCTCGGACAACGAGATGTCCATCCCGGGCGAGGCAAGCGCGGCCAGGGTGAAGCGGAACGCGTCGGCCCCGATTTCATCCATCACCTGAAGCGGGTTCACGACGTTCCCGCTGGACTTGCTCATCTTCTGCCCGCGCGCATCGCGCACGAGCGAGGTGATGTAGACCATCTTGAACGGCACCTGCCCGGTGAACTTCAGCCCAAGCATCATCATCCGCGCCACCCAAAAGAAGATGATGTCGAGCCCCGTGATCATCACACTCGTCGGGTAATACCGCGCGAGGTCGGTCGTCTGGTCCGGCCACCCCATGGTGCTGAACGGCCAGAGTCCCGAGCTGAACCACGTGTCCAGCACATCGGTGTCCTGACGCAGCGCGGCGCCGCACGAGCACCGGGGCGGGGTCTCCTCTTCGACGACCACCGCGCCGCACTCGTCGCAGTACCAGGCGGGGATCCGGTGTCCCCACCACAGCTGGCGCGAGATGCACCAATCGTGGATGTTGGTCATCCACTCGAAGTAGGTGCGCTCCCAGCTCTCCGGCACAAAACGGGTCCGGCCGTCTTCGACCGCCGCGATCGCCGGCGCTGCCAGCGGCTTGATGCGCACGAACCACTGGGTCGAGACCAACGGCTCGACCACCGTGTTGCAACGGCTGCAGTGCCCGACCGCGTGGGTGTGGTCCTCTACTTTCTCGAGCAGCCCGTCGGCCTCCAACCGCTCGACCAGCCCGCGCCGCGCGGCGAATCGGTCCTGCCCGGCGTAGGGACCCGCTTCGGCGGTCATCCGGCCGTCCTCGTCGATCACCACGACCTGCGGCAAATCGTGGCGCTTGCCGACCTCGAAGTCGTTCGGGTCATGGGCCGGGGTGACCTTGACGGCGCCGGTGCCAAACCGGGCATCAACAAACGCGTCGGCGATCACCGGCAGCTCCCGGCCAATGACCGGAAGCCTGAGCCGCTGGCCTACGACCTCCCGATACCGGTCATCGTCTGGATGCACCGCCACGGCGGTGTCGCCGAGCATGGTCTCGGGCCGTGTGGTCGCCACGGTCACGACGCGGTCGCCCTCCACCGCCGGGTAACGAATGTAGTACAGCTTGCCCTGCTGCTCGGGGTGCACCACCTCGAGATCGGACAGTGCCGTCCGGCACCGTGTACACCAGTTCACGATGTACTTCCCGCGATAGATCAGCCCCTCTCGAAACAACGTCACGAAGACCCGTCGCACGGCCCGCGACAGGTCGTCATCGAGCGTGAACCGCTCCCGACTCCAATCGACCGACGAGCCGAGCGTCCGCATCTGGCTGGTGATGGTGCCGTGGCTCTGCCGGCTCCACTCCCGGACACGCGTAAGGAACGCTTCGCGGCCCAGCTCGTGGCGGTTCGTCCCCTCCTGGACCAGCTGTTTCTCGACGACGTTCTGGGTAGCAATGCCGGCGTGGTCGGTCCCGGGCAGCCACAACACGTCGTAGCCCGTCATCCGCTTCCAACGGCAGACGATGTCCGGCAGCGTCTGATTGAGCGCATGCCCGACATGCAGCACCCCGGTGACGTTGGGCGGCGGCAGGACCATGCTGAAGACGGGACGCGCCGAAGTGGGATCCGCGCGGAAGGCGCCGGTCGACTCCCAGAAGGCATACCACTTGGGGTCGACGCTCGCGTGTTCGAACCCTTTCGCCAGCTCACGCATACCGATCATGGTATCAGCCGCTGGTGATGCCTCACACGGGCGAGGAGGGACGGCCTTGCCAAACAGGCGCATCGCCAGTCTCGGTGCGACGCTGGACTTTCACGACGGACTGCTGGGGATCGGGGGGGGGCTGAATGGCGCCTCCCGCAGAGCGCGCCGACGGTCACGCGAAGAACGAGACCTGAACAGAAGCCGGCGAAGCCCCCCGACCTTCTTCTGACTCCTGACTTCTGGAGCACCCGTCCTTCAGGCCTGCTTGCTTCGTTCGAGCTCTTCGCGCACCAGCTTCTCGGCGACCCGGGCGACGACATCGGTCACCAACTCACCGTCGGACAGACGGGCGATCACGCGCTCGACCACCTGGTCGATCAGCGCCTCGTGCATGCCTGGCGACAAGGCCGGCCGGGGCCATGGATAGAGCGTCTGGGCCCGCTCGGCGCCGCCCTGTTCGGCCGCGAGCAGAGACGCGAAGGCGTCGGCAAGCGAGGGTGGCGTGTCGACCGGCGCGGGGGGTGGGGCCCACCGGGCTGGCGGCGGCGCTGGGGCCTCGAGGGAACGCGGTCCGGTCAACGAGGTCAGCTCCATCACATCCTCGGACGTCGGGTGCGGTGCGGACGCGACGGGCGCCACGGACGCGGCTGGGGGGGGGACCTGCGCTACCGGCATAGCCGGCGCCGCGTCTGCCGACCCGGACCCGACCACCGGAACCGGCGCCGCGGCCGACCGATCCGGTGGAGGTAACGCCGCGGCCGGCGTGGATGGGGGGACGTCTGGCCCGGCCGGCGCGTGGTCGGCCTTCGCGTCTGGACTCTCGAGACCCAGCTGGTCGAACGCTCCCTCCAGCATGCTCAACGCACTCTCCAGCGAGTCGAAGTTCTCCTCGGGGGCCGACGTGGCTTTCGGCGAGGGACGTGGCTCTTCCGACCCGGTGCGCCCGCGCCCGGAAGCGGCGGACGCCCCCGCTTCAAACCGGTCGAACGCCTCGTCCATCCGGTCCAGGTCGTCAGCGAGCGGGTCGTCCGGCGGCGCAGGCTCCGGACCACCCGAGCTCACTCGCGACCCCAGCTCGAGCGTCTCGTCCGAGTCGTGGGCGGGACGCCCCACTGGCTCCGCGGGCGGCGTGGGGGCATCCACGGCAGCGCGCCGGGGAGGCGCGACCGTGAGGGGTCCCGAGGTCGCCGTGGCAGCTGCCGCCGTCCGGCTGCCCAGCAGCTCACGCACGCGATTGATCACGACCTGCGGCTCGAACGGTTTGACCAGGACCGAGTCACAACCGACCTGCCGCACCCGATCTTCGTCGACCGGTTCAAACGCCCCGGTCAGCAGCACGACCGGAATGTGCGCCAGCGCGGGATCCTCCTTGATGAACGTCGCGACCTCATAGCCGTCACGCTCCGGCATGCCGGTATCGGCCAGCACGATGTCCGGCGGATCCGCCGTGATGCGATCGATCGCCTGCTGTCCGTCCCCGACCGCGATCACCCGGATATCCTCGTCAGCGAACGTCAACTCGATCACGCGCTGGATCGTGACGCTGTCGTCGGCGAGCAGGAGAGTGTGTGACATGAGTGCATCCGAGCCTACCGGCACAATTCCAGGAAGTCAAGTGTAGGCAGATACTTAGAGGCGTACAGACGACTGGATCTAGACATCTTCTCAGGCCGACAGCGTCACGTGTGACACACGTTCTGGTCGCCGCCGGAAGATGTCGACCCCCGCGTAGCGGGCTGTGAGACAAGCTGCTAGCGGTCCGCGCCGACCGTCGTCTCGTCGGGGAAAGGCGCGGCTCAGGCCGGGACCCGCCGGTGGTGCTCGCGGATGAAGCTGACGATGTCGCGCATCGGTGTCCCGGGTTGAAACACCCCCTCAATGCCGATCGCCCGTAACCGCGACAAGTCGGCGTCGGGAATGATGCCGCCGAGCACCACGAGCACATCGTCGAGGCCCTTCGCTCGCAGCAGCTCCATGACCCGGGGGCAGACATGGTTGTGGGCGCCCGACAGGATCGACAGCCCGATGACCCCCGCGTCCTCCTGCAGGGCGGCCTCCACGATCTGCTCCGGTGTCTGGCGGAGCCCGGTGTAGATGACCTCCATCCCCTCGTCGCGCAATGCGCGAACGATCACCTTCGCGCCCCGGTCGTGACCATCGAGGCCCGGTTTCGCAATGATGACGCGGATCGTGTCCATCTCGCTGAGGACGAAGGGAGTCAATGCCGACGCCGACGTCACTGGATACGAAACGCGATGAGCGTGGTGGCAACATCGTCGTCCGCGGCAGCCGAGATCTCGATCAGGTAGTCCCCCCGCGGGAACGACGCCAGCCGCAGCGCCAACTCGAACGGTCCACCCGCAACCGGCTGCTCGACGGGAAGCGGCCGCATCGACGTGCCCTCCCGGCTCAACAGCTGCGCGGTGACCGCCGGCGGAATCCCGCCCGGCGCGTAGGCCTCAACACGCACCAGGAGCTCGTCGGTACGCCGGAAGTAGCGAGACGCGGTCGGCAGCGCGTCGGGGTCGGCGATGAGCTGTCGCATCCCCTGTGCATTGCGTGCCCGCAGCACCGCCGGCGTGCTCAACGCGACGTCGGTGCCGGTGAAATCGGGGACCGTGATCTCGTCCACCCTCCGGTCGAGCACGTCGCCGTATTCATCCTCGATCGCGACGTTCAGCTCGAGCGTGCCCGGGTCGGCCTCGAACTCCGCCCGCGGCGAGTCGTTCCTCCGCGTGGGCACCTGCCCGCGAAAATACGCCGCATCATCGCTCATGGCCATCAGCGTCACCTGGGACGCCGACCCGCGGCGTTGACTCTGGTTGGTGCCGACCGACTCCCAGACGAACGTCACCTGCGTCTTGCCGTTGTCGCCGCGCCGCGTGCCGACCCAGGTCCGGACCAGCCGGCCGCGTGTCGGTTCGGCCAGGGTCGCCAGCGCCCTGTCCACCGCCTTCGGCGGGTCCGGTTTCCGCGGCGCCAGCACGCGCGCCACGTTCTCCTCAGTCAGCGCATAGTAGCCCCGACGATGGCGAATGTTGACATCGGCCCGGGCCACGCGCACCTCGATCTCGTGGAACTCGCCGTCGGTGGGCGCATCCGACGAGGTATAGCCCAGCAGGTAGTACGCGCTCTGGTCGCGGACGATCTGCGCCAGCCCCGGCAGCACATCGTTGCGGTTGATAATCGCGCGCCCGTCGGTCAGGTCTGCGAGCGTGTACAAGGTACCCTGCAGATTGCGCAGGACCCGACCGTCGACCTGCGGCGCGACCGACGGCAGGCTCACGTCGTACTCGAACACCGCCAGCCCCCGGGGGTCCACCATGTAGAGGCTCGTGTTGTTCTTGTTCGCCGTGTCGGCGACATACCGAAAATCATTTACGATCGAGGCGTTCTCGAAGAACATCATCCTCTCTTCCAGGCTATCGTCGCCCGCGAACGGGTTGCGTCGCTCGTCGGCGATCCGACCGCCGCCGGCCGCGCGCTCATTTCGCAGCTGCGGCGGCACGTAGTTCGAATAGCCCTCACTCACCACGATGACCGACTTACGGCCCTCACGGAGTCCGCCCAAGTGGACCGCCAACCCTTTGAGCGCCGACAGGCTCACATCGTTCCGAATCCTCTCGACCGTGGTCGTCGGGTAGTAGGCGTATTGCTGCTCGAACACGTTTTCCGGCTCGTATTTGTACTTGCGGCCTCTGAACGTCTGGAGCGCCCGGACGACCCGCGCGTGATCGCGGGTGAGCTGCACGTCGAACAGCGGCGTCAGTGGATACATAACCGCCACCAGGTCAGTTGGCGCGAGCTGCGTTTCGACGAACTCCACCAGCGGCGCCAGCATCCGCATGGCGTTGATGTCGGTCACGTGGTATTCGTCGAGAAAGAACACGAAGATACGCGAGTCGAACCGGGCGGCCTCGCGCTCCTGGTCATACGCGTTGCGGATGCTTGACAGCGGGGGCAGGTCAGGATCCGGTTCGCCAGTGAGCTGATGCAGAGCGAACGTCTCGATCTGCTGGAGGACGTCGTCTTCGTAGATCTCGAAGTCCTCGCGTGTCAGGTCGAGGACCGGGTTGTCGTCGTCGTCGGTGACGATCGCGTCCACCCGCACGAAGTTGATCTCGGCGCGGAACACCGGCTGCTGGGTCTGCTCGTCCGGGGGCAGGTCCGTCGCCGGCGCCGGCTCATCTGGTGCCTGGGGGGGCGTCTCGGGC
>DQNS01000124.1 GCA_015659035.1 Acidobacteriota bacterium
ATCGTGCCGAGCTCGCGTTCCGCGATGACCAGCAGCCGCTCGGCACCAAGCGAGATGCCGTCCTGGTGGCGCAGCCGTCCCTCGAACCGCTCGCATCCGAGTCTGAAGCTCGCACGACTTCGCGGCGCCAGCGTATCGCGCAGATGGCTGGCGTAGCGGCGGATGGCATCAGTCGGCGAGGTCCCCGAGCAGGTGCGGGTCTTCGAGCTGACGGAACGCGCGGGGCAGGTCGCACTCGATGAAGGTCCCAACCCCGTCAAACGCCGCGGCGCCGAGCTTGATGAAGATACTGGGCGGGTCCTGGATGTTGGCCTCGGCCGCCTCGATCAGCCGCGGTGTCTGCCGCAGCTTCGACACGACCCGCCGAGCCCGCTCCTCGAGCGGGGCGTACTCGAACAACGTCTGACCCGCCAGGCTGGTCGCCAGCAGCTCTGCATAGTGCTGCGGGTCGCGCTCCCAGGGGCGAACCTCCTCCAGCTCGAACAGCCGACCACGGATCTGGTCGGCCAGCATCCTCCGCTCGAGCTGTTCCTCGGCCGTCAGACTCCGGGTCGAGATACGGTCCAGTCGCCGCGCGAATCCGCCCAACTCCCGGCCCTGCGCCTCGATGGCCGACCGGGAGAGGTCCTCGATCCGGTCGTCATGGGTGTGCACCCCGTCACCCGAGGCAGCCGTCGGCAAGCTCTCGTACAGGAAGTCCAGATACTCGTCGGCAAAGTGCGACAGCGGTTCCGTCGTGTACATGCCGTGTCGACGCGGCGCGCGCCCGTGACCCGGTCGGTTACGTTCTCGCTCCACAAGACCCGGGCGGCGGTGGGTCGGGTCACACGTCGGAGCGGCTCTCTTGAATGTTACAATAACGCGATCTTTCCTTCCGTGACCCCCGATGTCTGGCACGCTCAATCTGGTCGCAACGCCGATCGGGAACCTCGAGGACATCACGCTGCGCGCCGTCCGGATCCTCGGCGAGGTACAGCTGATCGCGGCCGAGGACACCCGCCGCACCGCCAGGCTGCTCCGGCACTACGGCATCACTACCAGGACCACCAGTCTGCACGAACACAACGAGCGGCAAAAGACCGCGACGCTCGTGGCGCGGCTCCTGGCGGGCGACTCGATCGCTCTCCTCTCCGATGCGGGGACCCCCATTGTCTCCGACCCCGGGCTTCTGTTGGTACGTCAATCACTTGACGCGGGGATTCCCGTCGTCGCACTGCCCGGCCCTTCTGCGGTGACCGCAGCGCTAATTTCCTCGGGTGCGCCAGCGAACAGCTTTACTTTCGTCGGATTTCCACCCCGTAGGTTAAATGCCAGAAAACGTTGGTGCGAAGCGTTGGCGAATGAGCCCACAACCCTGATCTTCTTCGAGTCGCCGCATCGGCTCATCACGACCCTCAAGCTGATGATGGTCTGCTGGGGCGATCGGACGGTCGCCCTCTGTCGCGAGATGACCAAAATACACGAAGAGTTGGTCGTTAGACCTATTTCAGACCTGATCGATGTGGTCGGAACACCGCGTGGAGAGTACACAGGCGTCGTTTGGCCCTCGCCAACCCAGCGACTGCCATCCGAAGAGCTACCCAACGGCGCCGACCTGCTATCTGAGTTAGGTGTTTTGACCAATAACAGTGGCTCTCGGCGGAAGGCAGTAAGAGAATTGGGGCGTAGATACGGGCTTACGACAAAACAGATGTACAACGAGGTTGAAAGAATCAAATATTTATGTCAATAAACATAAACAGTGGGTCGTCTGGTGGTTCAGGCTGCCATCTTGACCACTCTGATGCCGTCTGATATGGTTGCCGGTCGATTCCTGTGTGGGGATGCCCCGCTCATAGCGGATCGTCGAAGGAGACCCGATGGCTAAGCAGCGTCGGCCGACGGCGCGTGCAGCCGCGAGCAAGTCCGCCGCGAAGCGCCGGGCGGCCCCCAAGGCCGCGAAGCGCCGGGCGGCCCCCAAGGCCGCGAAGCGCCGGGCGGCCCCCAAGGCCGCGGCGCGGCGAAAAGCTCCTACGGCCGGCACACGCCGCACCGCGGGTGCCCCGGTCGTCAAAATCCGCAAGGCCTATGCCAAGGCGGTCGCGCTGTACGAGAAGGGCCTGAAGGCGCTGCAACGCAAGCACTACCCTGGGGCGGCGACCGCCTTCCGGCAGGTGCTGGAACAGTTTCCTGAAGAGCGTGAGTTGCACGAGCGGGCGCGTCTGTACCTGAACGTCTGCGAGCGGGAAACGAAACCGCTGGCGAAGACGCCGAAGTCGGTTGACGAACGGATCCTTGCCGCAACGCTCGCTCTGAATCGTCGCGACGTCGACGAAGTGCTCTCGCTGCTGCGACACACCGCGTCATCGCACCGGCAGTACGACCACATCCAGTACATGCTGGCCCTGGCCCACGCGCTTCGCGACGACGTGGAGACTGCCGCCGAATACCTCGCACAGGCCATCGCGCTCAACCCGAGTAATCGGCTGCAGGCCAAACAGGAACCGGATTTCGATTCCATCCGAGGGACCCAGCCTTTTCTCGACGCGATCAAGACGCCCTAGGCAGGCCCGGCACGGTCCCCCGAATCGATTACACTCCGTGTGGTGGGCCGTGGGTGCAGTCCGGCCCCGAGCAATGGCAAGTCACATCCTGATCCTCGCGGCCGGTCAGGGGACCAGGATGCGGTCCGGCCGGCCAAAAGTGCTGCACCGTCTCGCCGGGCTGCCGTTGATTGAACACGTGCTGCGCGCAGCGAGCGCGCTGACCCCCCACTCGACCGGTGTGGTGGTCGGCCATCTGGCCGATCAGGTCCGCGCGGGTCTCGTGGATCACGCGTCGCTCCGGTTCGTGCTCCAGACCGAGCAACGCGGTACGGGTCATGCGCTGCTTCAGGCAGAGCCGCTGTTTGGCGGCCAGCGCGGCGCCCTGGTGGTGCTGTCAGGCGACGTGCCGTTGATCCGGCCGGAAACCCTACGGCGGCTGATCCAGACCCACGAGCGGGCGGACGCCGCCCTCACGGTGCTGACCGCCACGCTGGCCCGTCCATACGGCTACGGCCGTATCGTTCGAAAGGACGGCCGGCTCAGCCGCGTCGTCGAGGAACGGGACGCATCGGAGACGCAGCGCCAGCTGACAGAGATCAACAGCGGGATCTACGCCCTCGCCCTCGCACCCCTCTTCGATGCCCTCCGGGAGATTCGGGCGTCCGGCGCCCTCAACGAGATCTATCTCCCGGGACTCGTGACAATCTACCGGCGACGCGGGTTGGCGGTCGAGACCGTCTGTGTCGAGAATCCGGACGAAGTGCGCGGGATCAACAGCCAGACGGAGCTGGCGGAGGTCAGACAGATCGTGAGACAGAGCAAGAACGAGGAGCTGATGGCGGCCGGCGTCACCATCGAGGACCCGGCGACGACCTATGTCGACACGGACGTTACCGTCGGTCCCGACACCGTGATCCACCCGGGCGTTATTCTCGAGGGACGTACCAGGATCGGCGCCCGTTGCGAGCTGCACTCGGGTGTGCGGATCGTCGATTCCACGCTTGGTGACAACGTGCTCATCAACAATCATTGTGTCATTCAGGGCGCCACGATCGCACAGGACGCCCGGGTCGGGCCGTTTGCGCATCTGCGACCGGAGACCGTGGTCGGCAAGGCGGCGCGAATCGGCAACTTCGTCGAGACGAAGAAGACGTCGCTGGGCGACGGGTCGAAGGCGAACCATCTGACCTACCTGGGTGACGCCACGATCGGCAGCGGGGTGAACGTCGGGGCCGGCACCATCACCTGCAACTACGACGGCGGCCAGAAGCACCCCACGACCATCGGCGACCGCGTCTTCATCGGCAGCGGCACCGAGCTGATCGCGCCGGTGACGCTTGGCGACGGCGCCTATGTCGCGGCCGGGTCCTGTATCACCAACGACGTACCTGCCGGCGCGCTGGGCGTGGCCCGCGCCCGACAGGTCAACAAGGAGGATTGGGTCACGCGCCGGAAGGCAGACCGGAATACCTCTCTTCCCGATGTCTGACCCCGTCCTTCCGTCCTCTGACTTCTGACTTCTGGCAGCGATTGCATGTGCGGCATCATCGGCTACATCGGAGAGAAACCGGTCGTCCCGGTCCTGATCGACGGGCTCCGCCGGCTGGAGTATCGCGGCTATGACTCGGCAGGCGTGGCACTCGTGCGCAACGGCGACATCGAGGTGCGCCGCAGCGCCGGCAAGCTGGCGCGGCTCGAGGAAACGATCGCCGAGCACCCGGTGGACGGCGACTACGGGCTGGGCCACACCCGGTGGGCGACCCACGGCCGGCCGACCGAGGAGAACGCCCACCCCCACCGCGACTGCACCGGCCGCATCGTCGTCGTGCACAACGGGATTATCGAGAACTACCTGCAGCTGAAGCTCGAGCTCGAGCAACAGGGACATCGGTTCAAGACCGAAACCGACACCGAGGTCATCGCGCACCTGGTCGAGCGAGAGATGCGCGACGACGGGCTGGAGCACGCGGTCCGCCGGGCGCTCACGCTGGTCCGCGGTCTGTTCGGCATGGTGCTGCTGGCCGCAGACGACCCGCACAAGCTGGTGGCCGTCCGAAACGGCCCGCCGATCGTCGTCGGCATGGGCGACCACGAGTTCCTGGTGGCCTCGGATGTACCGGCTGTTCTGAGCCATACCCGCGACGTGGTCTTCCTCGGCGATGAGCAGATGGCGATCATCACCCCCGACGGTGTGGCGTTCACCGATTTCGCCGGCGCCCCGGTCGAGACGATGACCGAGCGCGTCACCTGGGACCCGGTGATGGCAGAGAAGGCGGGCTACAAGCACTTCATGCTGAAGGAGATCTTCGAGCAGCCGTGGGCCGTTCAGGAGACGGTGCTCGGCCGCGCGTCGCTCGAGTCCGGGCAGGTGTTCCTGGGCGAGCTGGAGATCCCCGACGACCGGCTGCGGGCGGTCGACCGCATCATCATCCTGGCATGCGGCACCTCCTGGCACTCGGCACTGGTCGGGAAGTTCCTCATCGAACAGATCGTTGGGGTCCCGGTCGAGGTGGACTACGGTTCTGAGTATCGCTACCGGAACCCGATCGTCACCCCGACGACGCTCGCCGTCGTCATCACGCAGTCGGGCGAAACGGCGGACACGTTGGCGGCGCTCCGGGAGGCGCAGCGCAAGGGGGCCGCGTGCATCGCCATCTGCAACGTCGTCGGCAGCATGGCGACCCGCGAGGCCGACGCCACCGTCTACACCCGCGCCGGTCCGGAGATCGGGGTCGCCTCGACCAAGGCGTTCACATCACAGATCGTGGCGCTGCACCTGCTGGCGCTCTTTCTGGCCCAGACCCGCGGAACCCTCCCGGCGGACACGGCGCGCCAGCATCTCGACAATCTGCACCACCTGCCGCGGCTGCTCGAACAGGCGCTCACGTCCGACCAGGCGATCCAGGCGGTCGCGCAGCGGTTCTACACGCATCGGAATTTCCTCTATCTGGGTCGTGGCATCAACTACCCGATAGCCCTCGAGGGCGCGTTGAAGCTGAAGGAGATCTCCTACATTCATGCCGAGGGCTATCCGGCCGGCGAGATGAAGCACGGCCCGATCGCGCTCATCGACGAGCAGATGCCGGTCGTTGCGCTGCTGCCCGGCGGACAGGTGTTCGAGAAGATGACGGGCAATCTGCAGGAAGCCAAGGCGCGCGGTGGCCCTGTCATCGTCGTGGCCGACGACAGCGAACCCGCCATCGAGACACTGATCGACCTGTCGCGGGACGCGCTCATCACCGTGCCCGTGTCCCCCCCGCTGCTCACCCCGATCGTCATGGTCATCCCGCTCCAGCTGCTTGCCTATCACATCGCTGTCCGCCGCGGCTGCGACGTCGACCAGCCCAGGAATCTCGCGAAAAGCGTGACGGTGGAGTGAGAGGGCGGCGACTGGGGACTGGGGGGTGGGGACTACTGGCGCCGCTTCCTGGCGGTCGCTCTCCGCCGTAACGCGCTGAGCAGATCGCTGAGCAGTCGGACACCAAGAAACGTCTCAAGCCCCCCCAGCCCCCAATCCCCAGTCCCCAGTCCCCCACTTGCTATACTCCCTGCGCAAGGTCGTCCGCCCTCTTGAGCAGGCATCTGGCGCTACCGGTCGCCAGTCCCCAGCCCCGCGCATGGACTTTCTCACGTCTCTGAACCCGGAGCAGCGCCGCGCGGTGGTGCAAACCGACGGACCGTTGCTGATTCTCGCCGGGGCGGGGTCTGGGAAGACCCGGGTTATCTCATATCGAGCGGCGTATCTGATCGGGGACGGGCATGCGGAGCCGCACGAGGTGCTCGCGGTCACCTTCACGAACAAGGCGGCCGAGGAGATGCGCGCGCGGGTCGCACGACTGCTGACAACCGACTGCCGCCGGTTGTGGATCTCGACGTTCCACGCCTTCTGCGCGCGGATGCTGCGACGCGAAGGCCCCGCCATCGGCCTATCGCGCGATTTCGTCATCTACGATTCAGCCGACCAGCTGGCGGTCGTGCGACGCGCGCTCCGGGACCTCGACATCGATGACACGCTGCTGCCGGCTCGCCTGGCGTTGTCGCTCATCAGCCAAGCGAAGAACCAGATGGTAGACCCGGAGACGTTGCGCGGCGAGAGCTGGAGCGCGCGGGGCGAGATGGCGGCCAAGGTTTACGAGCGCTACCGGCGCGCGTTGCACGAGGCCAACGCGCTCGACTTCGACGACCTGCTGCTGCGCACCGTGGAGCTCTTCGCGACCGCCGAGCGGGTCAAGCGACGCTACAGCGAACAGTTCCGGTTCATCATGGTCGACGAGTATCAGGACACGAACCAGCCGCAGTATCTGCTCATCCGCCATCTGGCTGACCACCACCGCAACCTGTGTGTCGTGGGCGACCCCGACCAGTCCATCTACAAGTGGCGCGGCGCTGACGTGCGCAACATCATGGACTTCGAGCAGGATTTCTCCGAGGCGGCCGTCGTTCGCCTCGAGCAGAACTACCGGTCGACGCAGGTGATTCTCGACGCAGCCTCCGCCCTCATCCGACAGAACCGCAACCGCAAGGAAAAGCGGCTCTGGACCGATCGGACTGGCGGGGCACCGATCCGCTACTTCCGCGGCGGGGACGAGCTCGAGGAGGCGGACTTCGTGACCGCGCGGCTTCGCGAGGCGCTCGCGGCGGAGGAAGAGCTCATCGGGGTGCTGTATCGCACCAACGCGCAGTCGCGTGCCCTCGAGGACGCACTGATCCGCGAGGGGCTCGCCTACAAGATCATCGGCAGCGTCCGGTTCTACGAGCGGAAGGAGATCAAGGACGCGCTCGCCTACCTACGGCTGCTGATGAACCCTGACGACGACGTCAGCCTGCGCCGGGTCATGAACGTCCCGGCCCGCGGCATCGGCAAGGGCGTGTTGACCGCACTCGACGAGCTCGAACCGGCCGCGCCAGATGCGGGACCGCTGTTCGCCGACGGTGCGGTCGCCAGCGGCTCGACCGGCTCGCTGTGGCGACGGCTGACACGCGCGGTCGATGAGTCGCTGCTGCCGACACGCGCGGTCACCGCGCTTCGGCGGTTCCGCGATCTGATCCTGACGCTCAGCGATGTCGCCAGCCGCGAGCCGGTGTCCGATGTCCTCGGCAAGCTGCTCGACCAGAGCGGCTATCTCGGGGACCTCCGCGAGCGGCACACCGAGGAGGCCGAAGGACGTCTGGCCAACCTGATGGAACTGGTCTCGGCGGCGCGCGATTACGAGATGCGCGACCCGGAACCGTCGCTCAGCGGGTTCGTCGACCGGTTGTCGCTGCTGTCGGAAACCGACGAGGAACGGGGCGCGCCAGAGGCGCGGATCTGGCTGATGACGTTGCACGCGGCCAAGGGGCTCGAGTTCCCGGTGGTCTTCATGGTCGGGATGGAAGAGGGGCTCTTTCCCCACGTGCGGGCGCAGGACGACGAGGACGAGCTCGAGGAGGAGCGCCGGCTGTGTTACGTCGGGATGACCCGCGCGCAGACACGTCTCATCCTGACGAGCGCCGCCCGCCGTCGCGTGTTCGGCGAGTATCGGGCCTCGGACCCGTCGCGGTTCCTCGCCGAGATCCCCAGCACGTTGCTCGAGGTGGTCGAACCGATGTTCTCCACGTCGTCGCCCGACCCGACGACCCGGGGGCGGCCGCGACGCGGCCGGCGTCGTGACGCCCCGGCGGCCGCTGCCGATGACGAGCTTCAGCCCGACTACGGGTACGACTACGAGAACGAGGACCAGTCCCTCATCGGCATTTGCCCCGGCACCCGCGTGCGCCACCCCACCTTCGGGGTCGGCACCATCCTCACGGTCGAGCCATTGACCGGCGACATGAAGCTGAGGGTCCGCTTCGCCGACGTCGGACAGAAGACGATCCGGGCAAAATACGCCAAGCTCACGCTGGCGTAGCACGCTGCTGAAAGACGCCGGTCTGCGGGGGTCGGGGACTGGGGACTGAGTCCCCAGTCCCTCACCTCACCAGAAGCGTGAGCAAGGCGAGCGCCGCGCGTCGAGCAGCGCGGCGCGCTCGGATACAATACCCCTCCAGTGCAGAGACTGGTGGTCTTCCTGATCCTGTTCGCCGTCTGGCTGGTCTTTTCCGGCCATTTCGACGCGCTCCATCTCGCGCTCGGTCTGGCATGCTCCGCGCTCGTCGCGGTGCTCTCCTCGGAGCTTCTGCTTCCGCAGACGCCCTCGTTTCGCACCGCCGTCACGACGTGGCGGGTTCTGCGCTACCTTCCGTGGCTGCTCTACCAGATCGTCCTCGCCAACCTGCATGTCGTGTATCTGGTCTGGCGACCGGGTCAGCTGCGCCCGCAGATCGTGCAGTTCAGGACCGGCTTGACGAGCGACCTGGCCAGAGTGGTCCTCGGCAACTCGATCACGCTGACCCCGGGAACCATCACCATGGACATCG
>DQNS01000014.1 GCA_015659035.1 Acidobacteriota bacterium
CACGGTGGACTGGCTGCCGGGCGAACGGGTCGTCACCATCGGTCTGACGGCCGGCGCGTCGACCCCGGATGCTATTGTCGGACAGGTGGTCGAGCGACTTGCGATGTTCGCCGTCGAGACCGGGTGACCTGGTAGCGCGGGGCCTCCGCCTCGAGCCCAGGAAACGGGCCTCCACGTGGCCCCTTTTGGGCCGAATCAGGAACGGTTGCCGGAGCGCGGCGCCAGGGGCTTGTGCACCAAATCTGGCCCCCGGTAAACGCTTCCCATGTGTCTGAAGTATTGCGAGAATAGAGGTCGCGATCCCCTTCTCAAGGAGGGATGCTGATGCGGTTGAGAGACGTTGCGCTGGTCACCCTGGTGGTCGTGGCGGCCACCGCGGTGGTCGCGGCCGGCGAACAGGGTCGCCGACCGCACCGGTGGTGGCAGTCGGCCGACGTGAAGGCGCTCCTCGAGCTGACCGACGAGCAGTCGGCGACGCTCGACAGGATCTATCGCAAAGCGCTGCCAAAACTCCGTGAGTCGTACCGCCGCCAGAACGCCGAAGAAGCGGCCCTGTCTCAGCTCGTCGGGGACATGGACGTCGAGGAGATCGACGTCACTCGCCAGATCGACCGGGTGGAGGCGACGCGCAGCGAGCTCAGCAAGACCCGAATATTGATGGTGTTTCGCATGCACCGGGTATTGACGGAGACCCAGCGCGACGGTCTCGATCAGTGGATGAAGCGGGAAACGGATGAGCGAGGTGCGGCAGGCACCAGACCCCGGCGGCGCTAACGCCGCCCCGTCCAACCGACCCCCTACTCACATGGCGATCGAGCACCTAACGGAAGATCCAGGCACACAGCCTGGTCCACAGTACAAACACAGGCCTGTGAGCGACGCCGGAGCGTCAGTGCTGCTGGGCCCCCTCGGCCGTCACGGAGTCGCGTCGTTATGAAGGAGCAATGACTGTCATGCGGAGCCTCCGATATCGCCACCTGATCAGCATCCCGCTGCTCGCGCTGGCTACCACCGCGGGTGCGCAGAGCTCGGACGACAGCCTCGTTGGTCTCGCCACGCGGGCCGCCGCGAGGCTGGCCGTCATCCAGATCCCGGGCAGCGGCCCCCGGACCGACCTGACGCTGGAAGACGCGATCGCGCGCGCGCTCGAGCGGAACCTCGACATCGCCGTCCAGCGGCTGAACCCGCTAGTGGTCGACCTCAACCTAGCGCAGGCACTGTCTGCCTATAGCCCGACGTTCGATACCTCGCTCAGCACCAACTCGAGCACCAGCCCATCGTCGACCCAGCTCGACGGCGGCCAGAGGGTCGTCAGCGATCGAAAGGTCGTCAACACCGGAATCACCCAGGCCGTGGCTTGGGGTGGCGGGCGCTACACGGTCGACTTCAACAACAATCGGCAGGCGTCGACCAACACCTTTTCGAGCTTCAACCCGAGCTACCGGTCGAGCTTCCAAGGGTCCTACACCCAGCCTCTCCTGCGTGGGTTCAAGATCGATTCCACACGACAGCAGATCCAGGTCACGCGGATCAATCGGGACATCGCCGACATCGACCTACGCCAGTTGCTGACCAACACGGTCTCCTCGGTGCAGGACGCCTACTGGGATCTGGTCTACGCGACCGGGACCCTCGAGGTCCAACGACAGGCGCTCGAGCTGGCCGAGACCCTCATCCGTGACAACGAGGCACGCGTGGAGATCGGCACCATGGCCCCGATCGAAATCGTATCGGCACGGTCGGAGGCGGCGCAGCGGCGTCAGTCGCTGGCGCAGGCCGAGCAGAACCTCGCCACGGCCGAGCTCGCACTCAAGCAGCTGATCGTCGGCGGGACCGACGACGAGTACTGGGCGGCGACGTTGAACCCGGTCGACCTGCCGACACTCGAGGTGCCCGCGATCGACCTTGAGGAGGCGATCCGCACAGCGCTCGACGAACGAACCGACATCGCCCGCTCGCGCCGGCAGCTCGACATCAACAACGTCAACCTGTCGTCGCTGAGCAACAGCCGCCTGCCGGCAGTGGACCTGGTCGGGACCTATCAGCTGCAGGGACAGGGCGGCACGCGGTTCAACCGGACTGGCCTTGGTGGCTTGGTGTTTCAAGAGATCCCCGGCGGGATCGGCGATGCCTTCAACCAGCTGTACGACGTCGACTTTCCGACCTGGAACCTCCAGCTCACCGTGAGCTACCCGCTCGGTCAGAGCGCGGCCGACGCGCAGTACGCCCGGGCGCGCATCCAGGTCCAGCAGGTCCAGGCGCAGCTGCGTCAGCTCGGGCTCCAGGTCGCCACCGAGGTCACCAACGCCGTGCTGCAGATACAGGGGATCGCACGCCGGATCGAGGCCTCGACTGCGGCGCGTGAGCTCGCCACGGAACAGCTGGCGGCCGAGCAGAGCAAGTTCGCAGCCGGCCTGCAGACGAACTTCTTCGTCGTCCAGGCGCAGCGGGATCTGGCGACGGCACAGGACACGGAGCTCCGCGCGATCCTCGACCAGCAGAAGGCGCTCGTCGAGTTCGACCGGGTGCAGCGGACGTCGCTGTCGGGGGCCGGTATTTCCATCGTCCAATAGCGATGCACAGGAACAGCGTGGCCATCGGGTCCAGGCGGACCGACAGTCGGCAGCGCTCGCGAGGATAACGCCCCATGAAGAAGATTCTCGTCGTTCTCATCGTCGGCGTCGGCAGCACCGCCCTCGCCTACAACTATTTCTTCCGGACGACGGAGTTCGTGCCGACCGTGAGCACCGTCACGCTGACACGGGGCGACGTCGTCGACACGGTCGGCGCCACCGGCGCGCTCGAAGCGGTCACCACCGTGCAGGTCGGCAGCCAGGTGTCCGGCATCATCGAGGCGCTCTACGTCGACTACAACTCGATCGTGCGACAGGGCGACGTGATCGCCCGGCTCGAGCCGTCCCTGTTCGAGACACAGATCGAACAGGGACAAGCGAACCTGACCCGCTCGGAGGCGGACCTCGAGCGACTCCAGGTGACGCTCGACGATGCCGAGGCACAGTTGGCGCGGTCTGAGGATCTGTCCTCGCGAGACTTGATCTCCACGACGGAACTCGAAGCAGCGCAGGTGGCCACGCGGTCGGCGGCAGCCCAGCTCAAATCGGCGGAGGCCGGCGTGATCCAATCCCGGGCTTCGTTGAACCAGAACGAGGTCAGCCTGGGGCACACGGTGATCACGGCACCGATCGACGGCATCGTCATCGCCCGGCAGGTGGACGTGGGGCAGGCGGTGAACGCCGGCACGTCGGCGCCGGAGCTGTTCATCATTGCCGCCGACCTGACCAAGATGCGGGTCATCGCCAACATCGACGAATCGGATGTCGGCCGGATTCGCCCGGGCCAGGTGGTCACGTTCACCGTGGACGCCTACGCAGCCGAAGAGTTCGATGGCATCGTCTCGCAGATCCGGCTCGAACCGGTGCTCGAGCAGAACGTCGTGACCTACGCCACCGTGATCGACGTCCCGAACAACGATCTCAAGCTCAAGCCGGGCATGACCGCGACGGTCACGCTGGAAATCGCCCGGCGCGAGAACATCCTCCGGATACAGAACGCGGCGCTCCGGTTCCGCCCGACGGAGGACACGTTCGCCGCCCTGAACCAGCCTGTGCCGGAGATCCTCCAACGTGGCGGATCGGCCGGCGGCCGCGGCGGGGGCTCTGGTGAGGGCCGTGGAGGCCGTGGTGGAGGCGGATTCGGCGACATGAGCGAGGCCGAACGGCAGCAGATGCGGGAACGCTTTCAGAACATGACCCCCGAGCAGCTCGCCGCGATGCGTGGTGGACGCGGCGGCGGTGGGTTCGGCGGACGTGGCGGCGGCCTGGGCCGGGGCGGGCCTGGGGGTGGCGCACCCCGCCGGCGTGCCAGCCAGAACGCAGATGCCGCGGTGCCCACCGTAGAGCGTGGCGCCACCACGATCGATGCACTGTTCGCACCGCTGGAGATGGTCGAAACCGACGGCCGGGTGTGGGTGATCGACGGGGAGCAACTGCGACCGGTCGAGGTGCGGCTGGGAATCACCAACGGCACGGCAACCGAGTTGCTGGGGGTGCGGGGCGCGGGCCGACGTGCCCGCCCGGAGCCGGACCCGGAGATCGCCGGGCTCCGTCAACAGATCACGGCGCTCGAAGATCCGGAGGCGCGCCAGACCCTCGAGCGGCTGCTCGAGGGCCTGGAAACGGACAGCGACGGGGCGGCGCCCATGGCGTCGATGCCGGCCTCGGCCGCGCTCGACGAAGGCACACAGCTGGTGACGGGCGTCACCACACCGGACACGGGCTCGTCTGCCCCCCGGTCGTCCGGTGGCGGTTCACCGCTGATGCCCCAGTTCGGCCGACGCGGACGCCGCTAAAGGGCAAGCAACGATGGCGTCAAGCATCTCGGTTCAGGACCTCACGAAAGTCTACGACCTGGGGGAAATCCAGGTCCGGGCGCTCCGTGGCGTGACCGTGGATATCGCGGCGGGCGAGTTCGTCGCCGTCATCGGCCCATCGGGCTCCGGGAAGTCGACCTTCATGCACATCCTGGGCTGTCTGGACCGGCCGACCCAGGGGCGGTATCTGCTGGACGGGCACGACGTCTCGACGCTGTCGCGCAACGCCCTCGCCGACGTGCGCAACAAGAAGATCGGGTTCGTGTTCCAGGGCTTCAACCTGCTGTCCCGCACGACCGCGCTCGACAACGTCGAGCTACCGCTGCTCTACAACGGCAACGGCATGCGGGGGAAGGAACGGCGGCGCCGGGCACATGACGCGCTGAACGGGGTCGGGCTGAGCGACCGGGCCGGCCATCACCCCAACCAGCTCTCGGGTGGACAGCAGCAGCGGGTCGCAATCGCGCGCGCGCTGATCAACCAGCCGTCGATCTTGCTCGCCGACGAGCCGACCGGGAACCTCGATTCCCGTACCAGTGTCGAGGTAATGGGCATCTTCCAGAAGCTGAACACCGAGCGTGGAATCACGGTGCTGCTGATCACCCACGAGCGCGAAATCGCCGAGTACGGCACACGGATCATCACGTTCCGGGACGGAAAAATCGTCAGCGACAAACCAAACACCGTGCGACGGATGGCCGCCGACGAATTCGCGGCGCTGCCACTCGATACCGACTCCGATGCAGACAGTTCGGTGCCCGCGGCGAGCACATCGGTCGGTGCGCTGGATCTCGACCTCGATCTTACATAGGCGAACCGCACAGGGAGCAAACTGATGTCCTTCTTCATGATTTTTCGCGTGGCCCTGAGAGCGCTTGGACGGAATAAGATGCGGACCGCGCTCACGATGCTCGGCATGATCATCGGTGTCGGCGCCGTGATCATCGTGGTCGCCATCGGCAGAGGGGCCGAGGAGCAGATCACAGCCTCGGTTCAGGCGGGCGGCACCAACCTGATCACGATCAGCGCCGGCAACTGGAACCGTGGCGGCGTCAGCCACGGCATGGGCTCGTCTCCGAGACTCAAGGCGGTTGACGTCGAGGCGATCAGACAGCAGGTCCCTGGCGCGCAATACCTGACCGCCAGCGTCAACACACGCGACCAGGTGATCGCCGCCGGGGAAAACTGGCAAACACGCATCGAGGGCACCGACGTCGAGCTGCCGCTCATCCGATTCTGGGACGTCGAGCTCGGCACCTTCTTCACCTCGACCGACGTCAGCAGCGCGGCGAAGGTCGCCGTCCTCGGCTCGGTCGTGCGCGACAACCTGTTCGGCGAGGGATCCGACCCCGTCGGCCAGACGATCCGCGTCCGGAACCAGTCCTTCAAGATCATCGGCGTGATGACGGCGAAAGGCTCAGGTTCGTTCGGCCAGGACCAGGACGACACACTCTTCGCACCCTACACGACGGTCCAGCGAAAGCTGCGTGGGCGGGACGGCACCAACATCTCCAGGATCATGGTCTCGGCGCGCTCCGCGGACGAGATTGCCGGGACGACGGCCCAGATCGAAGAGGTCCTCCGCGCTCAGCACGGGTTGATTCAGGGCGAGGAGAACGACTTCATGGTGCGCACGCAGGACGAGATGATGAGCATGCTCACCTCAACGACCGGGACCATGACCACGCTCATCATAGGGATCGCCGTGGTGTCACTGATCGTCGGCGGCATCGGCATCATGAACATCATGCTGGTGTCGGTGACCGAGCGCACCCGGGAAATCGGACTGCGGATGGCAGTTGGCGCCAAGGGCCAGGACGTGTTGTGGCAATTCCTCGTGGAAGCAGGCGCCCTCAGCCTCGTGGGCGGCTTGATCGGCGTCGGAATGGGCTTCGCCGTCTCCCAAGCGCTGGAACGTTCCCCCCTCGCGTGGCCGACCAGTGTGCCGCCGGAGTGGGTCGGTATCGCGGTCGGGTTCTCCGGCCTGATCGGCCTCGTGTTCGGCTTCTACCCCGCATGGAAGGGTGCGCAGCTCGACCCGATCGAATCCCTCCGGTTTGAATAGCCGCATTCGGACAGGAACAACGCGCACGAGGTGTCCACCATCTCAAAGGAGAGCACCATGAAACGCGTACTGACACTGGCGGCGCTCGCGGTGCTGCTCGGCGCACCGGCGGCAACCGTGTCGGCGCAGGACACCGATTTCTCCGGCACCTGGAACCTCGACCGAAACAGCAGCGAGCTGCCGCAGGGACGAGGCGGGGGCCGTGGCGGGGGCGGGCGCGGCGGCGGCGGGCGTGGGGGTCGCGGCAGGCTGATGGCCGAAACGCTCGTGATCACCCAGACCGCGGCGAGCGTGACCGTCGAGCAACAGTCCGACGGTCAAAGCCGCTCCATCGAGTACGCGCTCGACGGCAGCGAGACGACAGTCCAGCAGGGCAACGGCACCCTGACCGTGTCGGCCAGCTGGGACGGCGCCACGCTGGTCACCGAGGGCACACAGAGCATCGAGACGGGCCGTGGCAACTTCACGCTCGACCTCACCGAGCGGCGGACGCTGAGCTCGGACGGCCGGACCCTGACGATCGAAACGACCCGCGGCACGCCACGGGGCAGCCAGACGTTCAGGCTGGTCTACCAGAAGGCGATGTAGCTCGACCGGCGACCGCCGGCCGTCTTGGTGGGATCTGACGAGCGCGGCCGGGCCCGGGTCTTTGGACGACCCGCGCCTGGCCTGATCCGATCGGCAGCTAATTCCGCTTGGCGGTCCAGTCTCCACCGCCATACCCACCAAAGTCGAGCGTTCCCGCCATCTCGTCACCATCGACGGTGCCGACCAGCGTGATCTCGAGAAACGCGCCCCCGGCATCCACCTCCATCACGATTTCCAGCTTGTTGCCGGTGATGGTCCCCTCAAACTCGAGGGTACCCATCGGGGAGACCATCGACCCGGTCAGTTTCTCTCCATCCTGGACCAACGTCAGCGCCGTGGATTGCGAGCCCTGCTCGGTGTCGATCATCATGGCCCACTCACCGGTGACGTCGGTCTGTGCGGCCACCGCCACCGTGAGCACGGCAGCCACGATTCCGAGCACAACAGCCTGTCGATTCCTCATGTCATCGTCTCCTTGTCCTGTCCCAGCGGGTTCGCTGAACAGGGCCCGGCCGCCACACCGGGTTCCGTCGTCCCATGGGCACGGGTCCGTTCGACGAACCGCCTACTGTGCCCGCTTGGCGGTCCAGTCACCACCAATGTACCCTGCGACATCGAGGGTTCCCGTCATCTCGTCACCATCGACCGTGCCTTCGAACGCGATCTCGATGAACTGACCCCCCGCATCAAACTCGATCACCCACGCCACCTTGTTGCTGGTGATCGTCCCCTCGAACTCGAGCGTGCCCACCTCCGGAGCAACGAGCTCCCCGGTCAGCTTTTCCCCATCCTGGTTCAACGTCAACGCCGCCGAACTCGAGCCCTGCTCGGTGTTGGACGTCATGGTCCACTCTCCGGTGACGTCGGTCTGCGCCGCCACTCCCAGCGTGAGCACGGCGGCCACGATTCCGAGTACGACAGCCAATCGATTTCGCATGGTCATGGTCTCCTGCATCTGGTTCTCCTGATGGAACTGGTCTCGAGGTGTGAACACACGGCCCCGCGTCATCGGCATCGCTACACCGCCCGTGGTACAACGCAGACGCTACCCGAGTGGCCCGGGCAACAGCTCGAACAACTCCCTCACCGACCTCCCGGTCACCGGGTCCACCAGCCCCGGGGCGATGTCGGCCAGGGGCTCCAGCACAAAGCGCCGTGACCGAAACCGCGGGTGCGGCAATCGAAGCGTCGACGACTCGACCCGGAGCTCTCCGACCAGCACCAGATCGAGGTCGAGCGTGCGCGGGGCGCCGGTGTGGAGTCGCTCCCGCCCCCGCTCGCGCTCGATCGCGAGCAACATGGCCAGCAACCGCTCCGGGGTTTCCCGGGTCGTCCCGACCAGCGCCCCGTTGAGAAACAACGGGTCGTCTGGGTTGGGATCGGGAACCGTCTCGATAAAGGCCGAGACGACCACGTCCGACAGCAGGGTCCTGAGCCGGTCGACCGCGTGTGCAATATGCGACACCCGATCGCCCACATTGCTCCCGAGCGCCACCGCCGCCCGCCGCGGTCGTCGGTCCATCGCCGATGTTCCAAGCCTAGACATCTCCGAACGATGACATCGTAACGCTTGAAGCAACTTTTCATGACACGCGAAGATGTCGAGGCCCCCGCGTAGTGGGGCTGTGAGAAAAGCCGCTGCCAGCGAAGCTGCGCCGTCTTCGCTCGTCGGTTTGAGGCGCAGCTTCGCTGGCAGCCCACCTGGTTCGGCAGGCCATCGGCTCACTCACCGCGCACTCTGGTTTTCTTTGCAGGTGATACATACGCGTGTCCAGGGGATCGCGTTCAGCCGCGCCGCCGCGACCGGCTCGCCACAGTCGCGGCACACGCCATAGGTCCCCTGTTCGATCCGCCACAGCGCCTCTTCGATCGCCTGCAGGATCTTGGCATCGGTCTGTTTCAGCTTGAGCTGAATGTGCACTTCGTTGTTGCCCGTCGCCTGATCGGCGAGGTCGCCCTGGCGGCTGCTCGTGCCCTCGGTCGTCTGGACCGGCTTGGCGCCGGCGCCGGCTTCCGTAATTTCCGAGCGCTTGGCTAGCAGCGCGTTTTTGTACGGTGCGACGTCCATCGCGACTCCCTGCCCTTCCGGCCAAACGTTTATTATACCAGACAGGTTGCCCTGTTTCACTCGGCCCGAAGGGCGCTCCCCCGTCTGAAGACGGGGGCTTCAAATTTGTAGGCGTGAACCGACCGCCACCTGAAGGTGGTGGCCTCAGCTCCCCTCACTCGGCCCGGAGCGTGGCCAGGGGCTTCCGCCTCAATACATCAAGACTGGCCGTCACGCCAACAACGGCGACGACGAG
>DQNS01000072.1 GCA_015659035.1 Acidobacteriota bacterium
CTCAGACGACGTAGACCGGCATCCCAGGCTGCTCACTGGCCAGAGATGTCTCGTCATGCCGCAAAGATGCCGCAGGCTGACCCGGCCGACACCCTCTCGACACCCTAGCTGCACCGGCCCCTCTCCGACCACGGCCTAGATTCGGGCCAGGACCGGAGGGGCCTGCCCCCGGAGTGGGGCCACCCCGCACCTGGCCGGACCCCCCGCCCCTCTCTTTACAGGCCAGGAGGACGAGGATCTCGGCTCTTCGATCGACCCGCCAAGCGGCGTCCAGGAGCTGCTCGTAGGCGTCGAAGTCGTGGAACGAGGCGATCGTGCGGGGCCGCTTCAGCAGCCGGACGATAGCCCGGATTAGACACCCCCCTGCCGCGCTCCGACCCGTGACCTCAGGTCGCGACGCGACAAGGAGTACGCCGCGCGCTTCCCACGGTCGAGAGTCAGTTCGACTTTGGAGGGAGGCCGAGCGGCTGGCCGCCGGGGCCGTTGGCAAAGCTCAGCCACGGCACCGCCGGCTCGGGCGATCCGCCGCAACCGCGCGGCTTCGTCGCGGGCCTCGGCCAGGCCGACGAGCGACACCGACCCGAGGCCCTGGAGATGTTCATTGACAGGCTGCAACTTAGGGAGTAAATTTCCGGTGTAAATTCTTCTTTCTCACGGGTCGTCTAGGCTGTTTGGCTTAGTCGGATCTTGGGGGTATTGTCATGCGAAGTGCCACACTCGGTGCAACCGTTTTTGCAGCGATAATGCTTCTGTTATTTTCTCCTACTGCAGCGGTCGCTAAGGAAGCTGACACCGCGCCGACATTTGCCAAGGACATCGCGCCGATTTTCCAGAAGAACTGCCAGCAGTGCCACCGGCCCGGCTCGATCGGCCCGATGTCGCTCACGACCTACCAAGAAGTGCGCCCTTGGGCCCGGTCGATCAAGAATCGCGTGGTGCTGGGCGAGATGCCGCCCTATCGGTACGACCGCCACGTCGGTATTCAGGAGCTGGAGGGCGACCTCCGGCTGAGCGAGTCGGAAATCGAGATGATAGCCCGCTGGGTGGACGACGGCGCGCCCCTTGGCGACCCTGCCGATCTCCCGCCGCCGATCGAGTGGCCGGATCTCAACGCGTGGACCTACGAGGATGAGTTCGGCCCGCCGGACTTGGTGATCAAGACGAAGCCGTACACCCTGCCGGCCGAAGGGGCGGACGTCTGGTGGAAGCCGATCGTGCCGAGCGGCCTGACCGAAGATCGGTGCATGAAGGCGGTTCACGTCAAGGCGTCGGAATCGGGGCGCGGCGTCGCGCACCACGCCAACAGCCGGTTGCTCGGCTTCGACGAGGAGAGCCAGGAGTGGGTCAATGTCGAGCGGCTCTCCGAGTACGCGCTCGGCAAGGTCGGCGAGGTTGTTCCGGAGGACGCCTGTCGTCTCCTCCCGGCTAACTCCATGGTCAGTTGGGACGTCCACTACTATCCGAACGGCGAGCGCGTCGAGAATGATGTGATCGAGATGGGCGTCTGGCTCTACCCGAAGGACCATCAGGCGAAGGCGAAGCACAAACAGGACCTCAAGAATTACTCCCTGCTGATGAAGGGCGCCGAGCTCGAGCTTCCACCGCACGGCACGGCGATGACCCAGGGGTTCCATTCCTTCGAGACCCCGGTGCGGATCGACAGCTTCCAGCCGCACGGTCACTTCCGTCTGGTGGGCAAGACCCTCGAGATCTTCGATCCGAAGACGGGCGAGCTGGAGATGGTGAGCTCGGTATCTGACTGGACCAACGACTGGCACACCAGTCACATCTATGCAGAAGACGCCGCACCGCTCGTGCCGGCGGGATCCGTCCTGGTGATTACTGGCTACTACGACAACACGGCCGGGAACAAGCAGAACCCCGATCCGAATCAGTGGGTGGGGCGCGGCAGCCGTTCGGCGGACGAGATGTCGCATGCATGGATCGCCGTGACGCATCTCGACGACGAGAGCTACGAGCAACTGGTGGCCGAGCGGGAAGGTCGCAAGCAGACGGACAACGACCAGGAGTAGCAGCACGGAGACGTAAGGAATTGGTCTGTGGCGGAAGAGCCTCTCGATCTCGAGGGGCTCTTTCGCTTTTTCGGCAACGACGCATTGATGAAGGGAACAGCAGTGTTCGGACGATTGCTCGTGGGCGGCCTCGCAGCCGCGATGCTCATCGGCTCCCCGTCGTTGGGGGCCCAGCTACAACGACCACTTACACCGCTGCCGGCGAACGGACTTCGGGTGGCCCCGTTCTTCGACGGCTGGTACCAGAATACGGATGGAACCGTCACCCTGTCGTTCGGCTACTCCAACCTCAACCTGACCGAGCTCGTGGAGATTCCCCTGGGTCCCGACAACTTCATCGCACCGGCGGAGTTCGACGGCGGGCAACCAACTTCCTTCCCGGCGCCCGGGGCACGTAACGAGGACGAGGACGACCCGCCCACGCGCCGGGAGCGGGAGCGGGGGGTGTTCACCGTGACCGTGCCGGCCGGCTTCCGCGACGACGTCGTCTGGACCCTGGTCAACCAGGAACGGACCTTCTCCGTGCCCGGAAATGCCCAGAGCAGTGCCTACCAGCTCCAATGGCCGATGGCTTTGGGGTCGCAGCCCCCACTGGTCCGCTTCAGCCCCGACGGCCCTGCCGGCCGGGGTCCCACCGGGATCGACGCGGAGCCGATCAGCGCGTCGGTGGACACGCCGCTTCCCCTGACGGTCTGGATCCATGACGACAGCGTGCGGGAGGAAGAACCGCTCGCGGTCAGACGACGGCAGGGCGACGCCGCGGCGCTGAACGTGACTTGGTTCAAGCACGCCGGTCCGGGCTCGGTCGTCTTCAGCCCACACACCGAGCCGATCACCGAGACAGAGGGGATGGCGACCACGACAGCGACCTTCGAGCAGCCGGGCGAGTACGTGATCCGCGTGCGCGCCGACAGCTTCGGCCGGATCGACAGCTCCGCCGGCAACCAATGCTGCTGGACCAATGGCTATGTGAAGGTCACTGTGACGTCGTAGCCCTCCGGAGCGCGGCCGCGACTAACCGACTACAACTCAGAGATGGCTGGAGCTTCGTGCTAGCCGTCGCAGACCTAACTCTTAGTCTGCGGGTTCGGCGCGTGGACTTGCTCTGAGGTGCCGCCTGACGCAGCCGGTCAACGGCGGTCGAGCGTGCCGCTGGTCGAGGGCGGGACTGCCGACCTCGGGCGTGTGCCCTTTTGTGCCCTTTTTTCCGTCTCAGGCGATCTCTCCTGATCTCTCCTGCACAATTTCGTCC
>DQNS01000016.1 GCA_015659035.1 Acidobacteriota bacterium
CCCTCTCGCCGGATTCGCCACGCGCGGGACGTCATGGCCCATGGGGCCGAACCACAACATGTTGGGACCGGTTGAAACAACCGGAGAAGCCGGAGCTGACTAACACGGCGCTCCGGTTACTCCCACGCCGGCCTGCCCTGAGCGGAGCACGCCATGGCGTTGCCGACGGGGGTGAGGGCCAACGACACTGGTGTTCTGTCTCCGGTCTCCGTCAGGCTTATAATGGCTACATGAGCCTTCGTTGCCTGTGTGCCGTCTGTCTGGTCGCCGCGCTGGCGGCGCCGGCGTTGACGGTCATCGCGTCGGCCGGCGCCGGACCACAGCAACGGCAGCCGGTGCCGCGTCCGTTTCCCCAGCCGGGCAATACCGGTCAAGACCCGGTCGAGACACCGGCCGAGCGCCCGGCGACGCCGGCCCCAACCTGGACCGCCGAGACGCAGCAGGCACCCACGGAGACGATGCTCGGGCTGCCGATCTACCCGAACGCCACGTTCATCACCTCGTATGACGCCGGCCGCGGCCAACGATATTATCTCTTCGGCACCAACTCGAGCTTCCAGGAGATGGTGGCCTACTACACCGTGGTCCTCGATGAACGTGGAGACCGCGTGTTCGACGCGCCCGCCACCCACATGTTCGAGGTCGGGCGCTTCCGGGAGAACGAGATGGCCTTCCCGCCGGGCGTGACGGTCAAGGACTATACGTGGAACGGTTCGGATGGCTATCTGAACCCGACCGGCGGTGAGCCGGTTCGGTTCAAGACGGTCCTTCAGCTCGTGCCGCCGCCCGCCCCTCAACCGCAGCGCTAGTCCCCCGCCGCTATTCTTCCGCGATGCTCCGGACGTAGATCTCCCGCTGTTGGCGGAACTCCGCCGACTTCTCCTGCATCCCGAGCTTCAGCGCGTCGGCCTCGCCGACGCCCTTGCCGGCCGCGTAGTCGCGGACCTGCTGTGTCAGCTCCATGCTGCAGAACTTCGGACCACACATCGAGCAGAAGTGGGCCACTTTCGCGCCCTCGGCCGGCAGGGTCTCGTCGTGGTACGCGCGGGCTGTTTGCGGGTCGAGCGACAGGTTGAACTGGTCCTCCCAGCGGAACTCGAACCGCGCCTTGGACAGCGCGTCGTCCCAGGCCTGGGCCCGCGGGTGCCCCTTGGCAAGATCGGCGGCGTGTGCCGCGATCTTGTAGGCGATGACCCCCGCCTTCACGTCGTCGCGGTCGGGCAACCCCAGATGCTCCTTTGGGGTCACGTAGCAGAGCATCGCGGTGCCATACCACCCGATCACGGCGGCGCCGATGGCCGAGGTGATGTGGTCGTACCCGGGCGCGATATCCGTCGTCAGCGGCCCCAGGGTGTAGAACGGCGCCTCGTCGCACCAGTCCAGCTGGCGCTCCATGTTGTCCTTGATGAGGTTCAGCGGCACATGCCCCGGCCCCTCGTTCATCACCTGGACGTCGTGCTCCCAGGCGACCCGGTTCAGCTCGCCCTGGGTCCGGAGCTCGGCGAACTGCGCTTCGTCGTTCGCGTCGGCGATCGACCCGGGGCGCAGCCCGTCACCAAGAGAGAACGACACGTCGTAGGCCTTCATGATCTCGCAGATGTCGTTGAAATGGGTGTAGGTGAAGTTCTCCTGGTGATGCTCCAGGCACCACTTCGCCATGATCGCCCCGCCTCGCGAGACAATCCCGGTTACCCGTCGCGCCGTCATCGGGATGTAGCGCAGCAGCACGCCGGCGTGCACCGTGAAGTAATCCACCCCCTGCTCTGCCTGCTCGATCAGCGTGTCGCGATAGATCTCCCAGGTCAGCTCTTCCGGACGACCATCGACCTGCTCCAGCGCCTGGTAGATCGGCACGGTGCCGATCGGCACCGGCGAGTTGCGGATGATCCATTCGCGCGTTTCGTGGATGTTCGGCCCGGTCGACAGGTCCATCACCGTGTCGGCCCCCCAGAGCGTGGCCCATCGTAGCTTCTCGACCTCTTCCTCGATCGACGACGACACCGCCGAGTTCCCGATGTTGGCGTTGATCTTGACGAGAAAGTTCCGGCCGATCGCCATCGGCTCGAGCTCTGGATGGTTGATGTTGGCCGGGATGATGGCGCGCCCACGCGCCACTTCGTCGCGCACGAACTCGGGTGCAAACCCTTCGCGCACGGCCACGAATTCCATTTCCTCGGTCACCGTACCCCGTCGCGCGTGGTGTAGCTGGGTAATCCCCGTGGTGGCCCGGATCACGGGTCGACGCACCGCCGGCAACGCGACATCGGACCCCCTGGCACCCTGAGACGCCCGTGGCTCGGCGTCCTCTACGACCCCACCGCGCGCCCTGATCCAACCGTCTCTGAGCGGAGGGAACCCCTCCCGGACGTCGCATCCATGGGGCCCGCTCGTGTCGTAGACCCGGAGCGGCGACTCGCCGCCCGACAACGCGATCTCGCGCATCGGCACCCGCACGCGGTCGCCGTCGACCAGCACCTTGCGGGAGGTGGGAAACGCCTCAGCGAAGCCGTCTTCCGGCGACGATGAGAGGAGAATGTTTTCGCTCATGCACCGCACTATAGCACGCACGGCTGGCGCGGACACCGCGCGGAACCGGGCAATCCGGCTATAGTAAGATTCTTCTACGAGCGACCTCGTGACGTCGGTTCCGATCCCATCTACAACCGCTCTCGAAAGGACCTCATGGCCTCGATCACCGACAGCCTGGTGAGCACCCGCCGCCGGACCCTGGCCGACACGGACCCCGCGATCGCCGGGGTCGTGCGTCATGAAACGACGCGTCAGAACACGGGTTTGGAACTGATCGCCTCGGAGAACTTTGTCAGCGCCGCCGTGCTCGAAGCGGCCGGCTCGGTGCTGACCAACAAGTACGCTGAGGGCTACCCCGGACGCCGCTACTACGGCGGCTGCGAGTTCGTGGACGTCGCCGAATCGCTAGCGATCGAACGGGCCATCGCGCTCTTCGGCGCCGACCATGCGAACGTGCAGCCGCACTCGGGCGCGCAGGCGAACATGGCGGCCTACTTCGCGCTGATCGCCCCGGACGACACCGTGCTCGGGATGAACCTCGCCCACGGCGGCCATCTGACGCACGGGCATCACCTGAACTTCTCCGGGCAGCTCTACACCATCGTGCCCTACGGCGTGCGACGGGACGACCAGCGGATCGACTACGAGGAACTGGAACGGCTGGCGCGGGAGCACACCCCGAAGCTGATCATGGTCGGCGCGAGCGCCTATCCCCGCGTCATCGACTTCGCCCGCATCAAGGCGGTCGCCAACGAGGTGGGCGCGTTCATGGTGACCGACATGGCGCACATCGCCGGGTTGGTCGCCGCCGGGGTCCACCCGAGCCCGATTCCGCACTCCGATGTCGTGACGACCACGACCCACAAGACGCTGCGCGGCCCGCGCGGCGGCATGGTGCTCTGCCGCGAGGCACACGCGAAGGCGGTGAACAGGGCGCTGTTCCCAGGGGTGCAAGGTGGCCCGCTGATGCATGTGATCGCCGCCAAGGCGGTCTGCTTCAAGGAGGCGGGCGAGCCGGCATTCGCCGAGTACCAGCGCCAGACCGTGCAGAACGCGGCGCGACTCGGGTCGGCGCTACGGGACGCCGGTTTCCGGTTGGTGAGCGGCGGCACCGACACCCATCTGCTGCTCGTCGACGTCTTCTCGCGCGGGATCACGGGCGCGGTGGCCGAGGCGGCCCTGGGCAAGGCGGCGATCACGGTGAACAAGAACGCGATCCCGTTCGACGAGAACCCGCCGATGGTAGCCAGCGGTATCCGGATCGGCACGCCCGCGATCACCACCCGCGGGATGGCCGAGCCGGAGATGGACCTGATCGCCGGCTACATCGCCCGTGTGCTGGCAGCGCCGGAGGACGACGGCGTGGCCGCGATGGTCCGCATCGGGGTCGAGGCCCTGTGCCAAAAGTTCCCGCTGTATCCAGATCGAACCAGCTAGGACACGGGGGAGAGGGGGAAACCGGAGCGTTTTTTTAGCACCCTGCCCATGGAGAATGCCCCCGGGACACTACCCGCACAGGTCGGCGCAGCGTTCGCCGAGGGTGGCGCGCTGGTCGGCGCGCTGCCGTCGTTCGAGACGCGGGACGGCCAGCGTGACATGGCGGTCGCCGCCGCCGAGCTGTTCGAGAGCGGCGGGGTGCTGCTGGCCGAGGCCGGTACCGGCACCGGCAAAACCCTCGCCTACCTCGTGCCGGCCATCCTCAGCCGCCACCGGGTGCTCATCTCGACCGGCACCAAGCAGCTGCAGGATCAGGTCTACTACAAGGACCTGCCCGCCCTACGCGAGGCGCTGGGGGTGGACTTCACCGCCACCTACATGAAGGGCCGGGGAAACTACCTCTGTCTCCACCGGTTCGACGCCTACCGGACGGATGACACCCTCCTCCGCACCACCGCCGACGAGGGGTATGTCGAGGACATCGCCGAATGGGCCCGGCAGACCGAGACCGGCGACCGCACGGAGATCGAAGACCTGCCCGACGACCTCCCCTTCTGGGGTGAGATCTCGGCCAGCTCGGAGAACTGCATCGGCACCGACTGCCCCCAACACCAGGAATGCTTTGTGACCCGCATGCGTCAGCGCGCGGCCGAGTCGGATCTGGTCATCGTAAACCATCACCTGCTCTGCGCCGACGCGGCGGTGCGCCAGTCCGCCTACGGCGAGGTGATCCCGGCCTGCGCCTCCGCGGTCATCGACGAGGCCCATCAGCTGGAAGATGTCGCCACCCAGTATTTCGGGGTCTCGGTGAGCACGTACCGCCTGGAGCGGCTGGTCGGTGACGGCCGCCGGTTCGTCGACCGCGACCTGGGAGACGACCCGGACGTCGCCGACACCGTCCGCACAGCGCTCGACCGGGTGGAACAGCGCGCCACGCTGTTTTTTAGCGCCGTCAAGGTCCATCTTCCCGCTCCCGACCGGACACGGCTGAATGCCACGACCCTCGAACCGGTGGCAGAGCCAGGACGACGTCTCGCCAGCACCCTGCGGGCGCTCGAGGCCACGGTGGCGCTCGTCACCCACGCCTCGGAGGACATCCGATCGCTCGGGCGCCGCGCCGGCGAGTTCAGCGAGCACGTCGACTTCGTGCTGGCGGCCGATGACGAAGGCTTCGTCTACTTTTTGGAGCGGCGGGGACGGGGACTGTTTCTTCGCGCGTCCCCGATCGACGTCTCGGCAATCATCCGTGAGCTGCTACTCGAACGGATGCACGCCACCATCCTGACGTCGGCCACCCTCGCGGTGGACGGCTCCTTCGACTATCAGCGGACGCGGCTCGGGATTCACGACGCGGTGGAGCTCCGGCTGGACTCCGAGTTCGATTTCGCCGAGCAGACCGTGCTGTATCTGCCGACGCGGATGCCGGAACCCCGGGCGCCAGACTTCACCAGCGCCGCGGCCGAGCACATCCTGGCCCTGCTCGCGGCGACGCGTGGCCGGGCGTTCGTCCTGTTCACCAGCTACACGAACCTGCACGACGTGCACCGGCTGATCGAGCACACAACACCGTTCCCGTTGCTCGTGCAGGGAACAGCCCCACGCTCGGTGCTCCTCCGCGATTTCCGGGCTACGCCGAACGCGGTGCTGCTGGCCACCTCGAGCTTCTGGCAGGGTGTCGACGTCGCCGGCGACACCCTGAGCTGCGTGATCATCGACAAGCTGCCGTTTGCACCACCGGGCGACCCGATCACGGCGGCGCGCATAGAGTCGATCGCGAAGCTCGGCGGGAACCCGTTCGACGAATATCAGGTGCCGCTCGCCATCCTCGCGCTGCTGCAGGGTCTCGGCCGGCTCATCAGACACCGGCAGGACCGCGGGGTGCTGTCGATTCTCGACCCGCGGATCCTGACCAAGGGCTACGGGCGCCGCTTCCTGGCCTCGCTGCCACCGACACCGATCGTCCGGACGATCGGCCAGGTCGAGCAATTCCTGACGCGGAAAGGCGTGTAAACTGGGTCTTGAAGGCTAGGCCACAGAAGGCAGCAGTCAGGAGACAGGAGGCAGGAGAAACCTGAGGGCTTCGCCGTCTTCCGATTCAGCAGCCACCCAAGTCCGTCATTCTCCACAAGACGATGCGTCGATCGGGCGTGCTCCTCCTCTCGGCCCTCATGGTGCTCTGGGTGACCGGTGCCCACGCACAAACGACCGGGACGGTGCGCGGCATCGTCACCGACCGGAACGGACAGCCGGTGCCAGGGGCGACGGTGTCGCTCGAAGCGCTCGCGGCCGGCGAGCGCCTCGAGACGTCGACCGACGACACCGGTCACTTCCAGCACACCGGACTGACCCCGGGGCAATATAGCGCGACCGCCGACAAGGACGTGATCGGCGGACAGGTCTTCCGTGTCCTCGTGCATCCTGGTGGCTCGGTGGACATCCGCTTCGTGCTCGAACCCGGGCGTACACCGGCGCCATGGATGGGCGTGCGTCCGGGCACCCAAGCGCGCGCGGCAGCCTTCGAGGCTGGGGTCCGCGCGAGCCGGGCCGGCGACTTCGAGGACGCCATCGCGCAGTTCGAAGCGGTGCTGCAGGTCATGCCGACCTGCGTCGACTGTCTCTTCAACATCGGGGTGTCGTATGGCCGGCTGGACAGGTTCGGGGACGCCGAAGCCGCCTTCAGAGACGCGTTGCGCATCCGGTCCGACTACGCCGCCGCCTACTATGGTCTGGCGGACATCTACTTCAGACAGAACCGCACCGAGGAGGCGGCGACCGCCAGGGGCGACGCCAACCGCATCGCGGTCAGCTCGCTGGCCGCCGGCCGCGCTCGCGCCCAGGACACCCTGAACCGCGGGATCGCGTTCTGGAACTCCGACAACGTGGAGGACGCCGTCAGACAGTTCAGGGAGGCACTCGAGACCGACGTGACCTTGGTCGAATCCTACTACTGGCTGGGCCTGGCGTATGAGGCCGGCGGCGATCCCGACGCGGCGACCCAGGCGTTGTCCCGGTATCTCGGTGCGGCTCCCAGCGGCGTGCACGCCGACGAGGCGAGACGACGCCTTGCCGTGATCGCCCGCTAGCAATGTCCCGCGTGTCGAACCCTCATGGAGCTGGAACCGCGGATCACGGCGAACGTAAGCGTCGTTAACGCCCGGATCGCCGCCGCCGCCGCCGTCGCCGGGCGCATGACGACGGACGTCCGACTGGTCGCCGTCTCGAAGAAGTTCGGCCCCGAGCACGTCGCGGCAGCGGTCGCAGCCGGACTGCAGGATCTGGGGGAGAACAAGGTCCAGGAAGCACTCCAGAAGCAGGCGGCGACCGGCGCCCTCCGGGTCAACTGGCATCTCATCGGGCATCTGCAGTCCAACAAGACCCGCAAGGCGGTGGAGGCGTTCGACTGGATCCACTCCCTAGACAGCGTGAACCTGCTTCGCCGGCTCGACCGGGCAGCCGCCGACTGCGGCCGGTCGCCGCACCTGCTCATACAGGTCGACCTGGCCGACGAGGCGACCAAGCACGGCGCGCCGGAGGCGGAGGTGCGACGCATCCTCGATGCCGCGACCACGTGCCGGTGGATCACGATCCACGGCCTCATGGTCATGCCACCGTGGTCCCGGAACCCTGAGGCCACGCGCCCCTACTTCCATCGCCTGCGCCAACTGCGAGACGAGCTGCGCGCGGCGGGACCCGGGTCGCGACTCGACCAGCTCTCGATGGGCATGAGCCACGACCTCGAGGTGGCGGTGGAAGAAGGTGCCACGATGGTCCGGGTAGGCACTGCGCTGTTCGGCCCACGACCGCCCGCGGCCACCTTGCCGTGACACGCTGTTACGACCGACACATGAAGGTCCACGGATAGGTGACCGCCGGGGCCAGACGGAGCTCCTCGGTGTAGGACACCTCGAGATACGTGCGGGTCCCCTTCCTTGCGCACCTTGATGGCCTCGCAGCGCTACCGGCACGCCGATCCGCTCGGCCAGCCCGGTCACCACCGCCACGAGCTCGCGCTCCGGTCTGCGGCCGCCGGCCCGGGTCGCTCCCGCGACCTCGGTCCTGAACTCGCGGTAGGCGAGATAGACCGGACCGACGTAGACGACCCCACAGGCGAGCCCCAATTTTAAAATTGTTCGAACAATGCCGTCTCCTAGGGCACCGCCCGCAGGAGCCGTTCCCACCGCGTGCGAGTGATGAAATGCGTGACCGCCGAGCCCAGCCGACGGAGGGTCGCGCCGATACCGGCGTCGCTGTAGAACTCGCCCTCGGACTTGTAGGACCAATACAGCACAAACGCCTTGCCCTTGACATAGCCGACCGGCAGCGGACCCCAATAGCGGCTGTCCTGAGAATCGCCCCGATTGTCCCCCATCATGAAGAGGTGCCCTTCAGGCACGACCTGGGGACCAAAGGTTCCCCGGATGTCCGGTGGCATGTGACCGCCCTGCCGCATGGCGTCCAGATAGGGTTCCGCGATCGGCTCGCCGTTGATGAATACCCGGGATTGCCGCAGCTCGATCGTCTCGCCGGGCAGCCCGATCAGGCGCTTGATGAAGTCGCGTTCCGGATCCTCCGGATACTTGAACACGAGGACGTCGCCCCGCTGATACTCCCCGATCGGCAGCAGCATCCGCTCGGCGGCGGTCGCCGCAGGCGCGTACACGAACTTGTTCACCAGTAGGTGGTCGCCTATCAGCAGGTTCTGCTCCATCGACCCGGTCGGGATCTTGAAGGCCTGGATTACCCAGGTGCGCACGAAGAGCGCGAGGATCACCGCAATGACGATCGACTCGAAGTACTCCCGCGTCGTGGACTTCTGGAATGACATGAGACTCTGTGCTCTCGGGCTTCAGGCTACAGGCTTCGGGTGCTCATCGGACCGACCCTACTCGCTGTCGACTGTCAGGACCGCCAGAAACGCCTCCTGGGGAATCTCGACCCGGCCGACCCGCTTCATCCGGCGCTTGCCTTCCTTCTGCTTCTCGAGGAGCTTGCGCTTGCGGCTGATGTCACCACCGTAGCATTTCGCCAGCACGTTCTTGCGCAGCGCCTTCACTGTCTCGCGCGCGATAATCCGACCGCCCACCGTGGCCTGGATCGCCACCTCGAACATCTGGCGCGGGATGAGCCGTCGCAGCTTGGCGGCGAGCACACGGCCCCGGGTGTACGCCGACTCCTTGTGCACGATGATCGACAAGGCGTCGACCGGCTCGCCGTTGACCATCAGGTCCAGCTTAACCAGGGGCGACGTCCAGTATCCGCTCACATGGTAGTCGAGGGACGCGTAGCCGCGCGAGAGCGTCTTCAGCTTGTCGTAGAAATCGAGCACTACTTCGTTGAATGGCAGCTCGTAGGTGATCATGACGCGGTTCGACGCCAGATACTCGAGCCCCTTCTGCACCCCCCGCTTGTCCTGACAGAGCTTCAAGATCCCCCCGACGTGCTCGGACGGGGCCAGGACCATCGCTGTGATCACCGGCTCTTCGAGGGTCGCGATGCGCCCGGCGTCCGGCAGCTTCGCCGGACTGTCGACATCGAACGTGTCGCCGTCGGTGGTGGTCACCCGATACAACACACCTGGCGCCGTGGTGACCAGGTCCATGTCGTACTCGCGCTCCAGCCGCTCCTGGATGATCTCCATGTGGAGCAACCCGAGAAAGCCGCACCGGAACCCGAACCCGAGGGCCGTCGAGGTCTCGGGCTCGAAGAAGAACGAGGCGTCATTCAGCCGCAGCTTCTCGAGCGACTTGCGGAGCTCGGCGTACTGGTGCCCCTCGACCGGGTAGAACCCGGCGAACACCATCGGCTTCATCTTGGTGAAACCGGGGCACGGCGTGGCGGCCTGCCGAGACGTCTCGGTCAGCGTGTCGCCGATCTGCGCGTCACTCACCGTCTTGACGCCGGCGATCACGAAGCCGACATCCCCGACCGTCAGCTCCGACACTACCTGCAACTTGGGCAAAAACACACCGACCTGCTCGACCTCGTAGTCTCGACCGCGCGCCATCAGTCGGACCTTCATCTTCGGTCGGATCGCGCCGTCCACCATGCGGATCAACACGACCACCCCGCGATACGAGTCGTACCAGGAATCGAAGATCAGCGCCTTGAGCGGCGCGTCCGGGTCGCCGGCCGGCGGCGGTATTCGGGCGATCACCGCGTCGAGAATGGCGCGGGTGCCGTCGCCTTCCTTGGCGCTGGCCATGATGGTGTCGGCGGCATCGAGACCGACGATCTCCTCGATCTGTCTGGCGGTCTCCTCCGGCTGCGCGCCCGGCAGGTCGATCTTGTTGACGACCGACACAATTTCCAGGTTCTGGTCGACCGCCAGATACGCGTTGGCCACGGTCTGCGCCTCGACACCCTGGGACGCATCGACCAGCAACACCGCCCCTTCGCACGCCGTGAGCGCACGGGTCACCTCGTAGGAAAAGTCCACGTGCCCGGGAGTGTCGATCAGGTTGAGGACGTGCGGGACGCCGCCCTCGGGCGTATAGGTCAGCCTGACGGCGTGGGCCTTGATGGTGATGCCGCGCTCGCGCTCGAGGTCCATCGTGTCGAGCACCTGGGCCTCCATCTCCCTCGGCCGCAGGGCGCCAGTGAGCTCGAGGAACCGATCCGCGAGGGTCGATTTGCCGTGATCGATGTGCGCAATGATGGAGAAATTGCGGATGTAGCGCTGGTCCATGAACGGATCGTCATTATAGATGAAACCCAGATCCCGAACCCCGCCGTGAGCCCTAGCGTCCGTCGAGCGGCACGAACGTCTGGGGATACTCCGGGCCGATGTAATCCGCCCGCGGTCTGATCAAGCGATTGTTCGCGTATTGCTCGAGCACATGCGCCGTCCAGCCCGCGACACGGCTCACGACAAAGATCGGCGTGAACAGATCGACCGCGATCCCGAGCGTGTGATAGGTCGAGGCGGAGTAGAAATCGACGTTGGCGTCGATCTGCTTCTCCGCCGTCATCACCGCTTCGATGCGCTCAGATATCTCGAACCAGCGCGTGTTGTTGGCCTGCCGGCCCAGATCCCGCGACATCTGGCGCAGGTGCGTCGCCCGGGGATCCTCCGTGGAATAGACCCGATGACCGAAGCCGGGCACCCTCTGCTTCCGCGCCAGCATCCCCCGCACCGTTGCCACCACCCGATCGTCATCGGCGTCCTCGCCGATGGTCTCGAGCATCTTCATGACCTCGGCATTGGCGCCACCGTGCAGCGGCCCCTTCAGCGTGGCCACCCCGACCACGATGGCCGAGTGGATGTCGGTGAGCGTCGCCGCCGCGACACGCGCCGCGAACGTCGAGGCATTCAGCTCGTGGTCGGCATGGAGAATCAACGCCACGTCGAACGCGCGGCCGGCCAGCGCGCTCGGGCGCTCGCCCCTCAGCACATACAGGAAGTTGGCGGCGTGTCCGAGGACCGGGTCGGGCTGCATCGGTGCGCCACCGGCGGCCAGCCGCCCCAACGTCGCGACCAGCGTGCCAACCTGCGCCGTCAGACGCACCGCCTTGCGCATCGAGGCGGCCGGAGCATCGTCACCCGCGTCCGGGTCATGGTGCGCCAGGGCCGACACGAGGGTGCGTACGGCGTCCATCGTGTGCCCGACCGGGAGCGACCGCATCATCCGCACGATCGGCTCGGGCAGCGGACGGGCCCGGGCAAGCTCGGTCTGCAGGTCGCCCAGCTCCGCCCGGGTTGGCAGCCGTCGATGCCAGAGCAGGTAGCAGACTTCCTCGAAGCTCGCCGACCGCGCGAGATCGTGGATGTCGTGTCCGCAGTACGCCAGCACGCCCCGTTCCCCGTCGAGGTAGCAAATCTTCGACGAGGTCGCCACGACCCCCTCGAGTCCGGCCGCGGCGGTCGCCTGCGTCGTCATCGGTTCTCCCCTTTCTGCTAAGGACCCGGGTGGAAATAACTCTGCCACTTCTGGGTGTCACCGTCGTTACGAACGGGACCACTATGTCTCAGGTTCCCGGGATCGGGATTCAGGGTTGGGGATCAGGGATCTTGGGCGCCCCGGTTTTCTTGGGCGCCATTGATTCCAAGCCCGGATTCCAGATCCCGGATCCCGGCAGGACGCGAGTTCCCCTTCGGCCTAATGTGCGGTTTGTAGATCGCGCCGACGATCATGCCGTAGGCGGCAAACTCCACGATGTAGTCGACCGTGAGGGCCGCCGCCAAACTGCCCGAGATCGGCAGCACCACAAAGCTCCAGACCGCCGCGAACGAGATGAACATGATCGCGACGAGCACACCAAACCGCATCCCCTCCTGGGTGCCAGACCCGCCTTCGTAGCCCTTGGCGTAGGTGTAGGCGAAGGCGAAAAAGCCGAGCAACGCGAGCAGGAAACCGGTCACCGGCTCGGTCGCCCCGTTCCCGGACAGCTCTTGGCTCGCATACAGGTCGTCGAGGATGACCGTGTGCACAAGAGAGCCGATGACGATGAACGCGACCCAGGCGACGACTGCCGCTACGGCCACACGAGTAAAGTTCATCCCTGAGCTCCCTTCGACGACACCCCGGTCCGGCGCCTCGATGTCGGCGCGTTGCCTCACTCCAGCAACGGACCACTTTGTGGCCTATCCCAGAGGTTGCCACTTTAGCGTGTGTAAGATAGATCAGATAGATGAAACCGATGCAGTCCATCCGACAGACGGTGTCACCGATACCACAGCGGCGCACAGCACCGGCATGAGACCCGAGACGCTCCGGACCCTGCTCGAGCAGGTGCGCAGCGGCGCGCTCGCGGTGGAGGCTGCCCAGACGCAGCTGGCCACCTCGATGCGCCAGGCACCGTTCGAGGATGTCGGGTTCGCTCGGGTCGACCACCACCGGGCAATCCGACAAGGCTTTCCGGAGGTTGTCTTCGGCGAGGGGAAGACGCCGGCTCAAGTCGCTGAGATCGCCGCTCGGATCGTCGAGGCGGGACACAGTCTGCTGGTGACCCGGACCGACGCCGACGCGTTCGCGGCTGTCCGGGATCGTGTGGGTGGGGCGGTGTTTCACGAGACCGCTCGCGTCATCAGCCACACGCCGGACGAACAGCCCACGGGGTACGGCACCATTCTGGTCGTCTCCGGCGGCACCTCCGACCAACGGGTATCCGAGGAGGCCGCGGTGACCGGTGAGGTCATGGGAAACCGCATCGAGCGCCTGTACGACGTCGGCGTCGCCGGGCTGCACCGTCTGCTGGCGGAGCGGTCGCGGCTCGAGCAAGCCCGGGTCATCGTGGTCGTCGCCGGGATGGAGGGCGCACTGCCCAGCGTGGTGGGCGGGCTAGTCTCGGTGCCGGTGATCGCCGTGCCGACGAGCATCGGCTACGGTGTCAGCTTCGGGGGCGTCGCCGCTTTGCTGTCGATGTTGAACAGCTGTGCGACCGGCGTGGCGGTCGTGAACATCGACAACGGCTTCGGCGCCGGAGCGCTCGCGAGCATGATCAATCATCTAGGAGTCCGCGGTGACAGTCCCGCGTCGCACCGAGCCCCGTCGTGACATCCGCGTTCACGCCGATGCATACAGGAGCCTTCACGACCCTCGAGTTCGACCGAGTGGTCGACGCGGTCACGAGTTTCGCGCTGACCCCGCTAGGCGCCGAGAAGCTGGCCCACCTGCGTCCGCTCACCGACGCCCGCTCGGTCCAGACCGCACTCGCTCACACGACCGAGGGTGTCCGTTTTCTGGCAGCGAACGGCGGGTTTCCACTCGAAGCGCCGGACGACCTCGATGCGATTCTGGCGTCGCTCGCCATCGAGGCCCAGCCGCTCGAGCCGGCACAGCTCCTGCGGCTGGCCCACTTCCTGGGGTCGGTGGAACGGGTCTGTCAGTCGGTCGCCACCGCCAGCGGGGGTCCGTTCCCGGCGCTATCGGCGATCGTGAACGGGTGCGCAACATGGGGTCGCGAATGCGGTGACGTGCGCAAGAAGGTCGATGCCTCGGGCGAGGTCGCCGACGACGCGAGCCCGGTGCTGAAGACCATCCGCAGCCGGGCGCAGAAGCAGCGTAGCCGGTTGCGCGGCAACCTCGAGTCGTATCTGCGCGGACGGGACACGGCCCGATATCTGCAGGAGCAGGTCGTCACCGAACGGAACGGCCGGTTCGTGTTGATCGTGCGGTCGGAGCATCGCACCGCGATCCCCGGCATCGTCCACGGCAGCTCGGCGAGCGGTGCGAGCCTGTTTCTCGAACCACTCAGCACGGTCGACATCAACAACGAGATCGTGGCGCTCGAGGAGCAGGAGCGGGATGAGGTTCGGCGGGTGCTGCTGGCGCTGTCGACGGCGTTCCGGCGGCGCGCCGTCGACCTACACCGAACGCTGACGGTCGCGACCGAGATCGATGTGCTCCAGGCACGGGCGGGTTTTGCCAGCGCGGTGGACGGGGTGGAGCCGCGGATCGCCACCGACCACACGCTCGAGTTGCACGACGCCAGGCACCCGCTCTTGATGACCAGCGTGACGAGCCGACTCGGGACGCAACCGCGGGACGGCGCGCCGGTCGAGCCGGTGCCGGTCGACATCGTCATGAGCGCGCCCACACGGGCGCTCATCATCACCGGCCCGAACACCGGTGGCAAAACGGTCGCGCTCAAGACCGCCGGGTTGCTCGCCCTGATGGCGCAGGCCGGTCTACATATCCCGGCCGCGCCGGGGTCGCGCATACCGGTGTTCCGGTCGGTGTTTGCCGACATCGGCGACGAGCAGTCGATCGCCGCCAACCTGAGCACCTTCTCGGGGCACGTGACGAACATCGTCGAGATGGACCGGCGGCTCTCGCTGCCGGCGCTGATCCTGCTTGACGAGGTGGGTGCGGGCACAGACCCAGTCGAAGGGGCCGCGTTGGGGCGGGCGATCGTGGAGCACTTCCAGCAGCGGGGCGCTCATGTGATTGCCACGACACACGACGACGTGCTCAAGGCCTATGGCGCCACGACCGAGGGTGTCGCCTGCGCGGCATTCGGCTTCGACCCGCAGACGTTCGCGCCAACCTACCGGCTGGTCTACGGGTCCGCCGGTCGGAGTCTGGCGCTGGAGATCGCCGGCCGGCTGGGTCTGGACCCACAGATCATCGAGACGGCGACCGCATTGCGCAGCGCCCGGGAGGCACAGCTCGCGGACCATCTGGCGCAGATCGACGAGGACCGCCGACAGCTCGACGAGCTGCGAGGCCGGCTCGACCAGCGACAGGCGAAGCTGGCCGAGCGCGACACCCGGCTGAGGAAGCGCGAAACCATGCTCGAGCACCGCGAACAGGCGGGTCGGAAAGGTCTCGAGCAGTCGCTCGACACCCGGCTTCGCACCGCGCGGGAGGAGATCGATGAGGTCGTCGACAGCCTGCGACAGCGAGCCGCAACGCTCGAGCGGGACGCGGCCGGGCGGGCCGTCAACCGCGAACCGGCGCTGTCGACGGGCGAGAGCGGCGCCTTGCGTGGCGAGGCGCGTACTGCGCTCAAGGCGATCGCGCGCGGGCTCCCGACCCCGGCGACACCTCCGTCATCGTCCGCCTACGGTACCGGACCCCAGATCGGCGTCGGCACCCGGGTCGTGGTGACGTCGTTGGGCGTCGAGGGCACGGTGCGGTCGGTGCATGGGCGCGAGGCGGAGGTGGAGGCGCGCGGCAAGCGGGTCCGCGTGCCGCTCGAATCGCTCGAGGCAGCGGCGCCGCTGACACCGACCAAACCGCAGAGCCATGTGTCGATTCAGGTCGAAGCCCCAACCGGTCCACTGGACGAGCTCAACCTGATTGGGTGCCGTGTCGACGAGGCGCTGTCACGAGCGGAGAAACATCTGGACCAGGCGCTGATAGGCGACCAGCGCGTCGTGCGGTTCATTCATGGACACGGGACCGGTCAACTGCGACGCGCGATCGCCGGATTCCTCGATGCGCACCCGCAGGTGCAGCGCGTCTCCCCCGCGGCGCCCGAGGAGGGCGGGAGCGGCGTCACCATCGCGGAGCTGAAGGAATGAACGTTCTCCTGTCTCCTGTCTCCTGTCTCCTGTCTCCCCGCCTTCGCTCGGCGCGAGCACGAACGGCGAGCTTCGGCGGGTCCGCCGCAGCCTTGGCGAAGGCGGACTGACATGGGTCTGTTTCCGCAGTTGTTCATCGACGACCTGAAAGCGCAGGCGGACATCGTGCAGGTGGTGCAAGACTACGTCCCGCTGAAGAAGGCCGGCAACAGCTACAAGGGACTCTGTCCGTTTCACTCCGAGAAAACGCCGTCATTCCACGTGCATCGCGACAAAGGGTTCTTCCACTGTTTTGGGTGCGGAGCCGGTGGCGACGTCCTCAAGTTCCTCGAACTGCAGGAGAAGCTAGGGTTTCAGGACGCGGTGCGACAGCTGGCCCAGCGCTTTGGTGTCGAGGTCCCGGAACCGAATACCGAGCGGGATGCGGCAGCCGAGACGGAGCGGGAAGCGATGCTCGGAGCGCACGAGGCGGCGGCCGAGTTCTTCAGGTCGCGTCTGGCGGATGCGGTCGGCCGGCCGGCGCGGGAACATCTCGACGCTCGCGACGTGACACACGAGACGACCGAGTTGCTCGGGTTGGGCTTTGCGCCACCGACCCGGGACAGCCTGATCACGCACCTGCGCGCCAGGGGATACTCGGATGAGCTGTTGCTGCGCAGCGGCCTGGCCACTGCACGGGATGGACAGCCGTTGATCGACCGGTTCCGCAATCGCTTGGTGGTTCCGATCGCGCGGGACACAGGGTCGGTCATCGCCTTCGGCGCTCGAGCCCTGCAGCCAGACCAGCAGCCGAAGTACCTGAACTCGCGGGAAACACCCATTTATTCGAAGGCACGCACGCTGTACGGACTGCATCTCGCAAAATCGGCCATCCGCAACGCTGGGTACGCGGTTCTGGTGGAGGGCTACTTCGACCTCGCCCAGGCGGTGCAGGCCGGCGTCACGCCGGTCGTCGCTGCCTGCGGCACCGCCGTCAGCGAGCAACAGGTCAAGCTGCTCAAACGGTTCACCTCGAAAGTGATTGTGAGCTTCGACCCGGACCCGGCCGGCGACGGCGCCGCGGCGCGGTCCGGCGAGCTGCTGCTCGCCCTCGGCCTCCAGGTCAACGTCGCGGTGCTGGCGGAAGGCGAAGATCCCGACACGTGTATCCGGCGGCATGGTGCGGCTGGGTATGTGGAAAAGCTGCGCACGTCCCGGCCATATCTGGAATACTTATTAGATCGGGAAGCGGCCCAGCGGGACCTGACTCGGGGCGACCACCAGCGTGAGTTCCTGAGGAGAATGCTACACGTGGCGGCGCGGATTCCGGACGCTGCGACCCGGGACCTGTTTGCGGACCGTCTCGCGCACAAGGCACGGATCCTCGAAGATGTCGTGCGGACGGAGATCCGCAAGGCGGCGGTGGCCCGACGAACGACGCTCGACGAGCGACATATCTCGGCGCGATCACCGGTCAAGACCGCGGAAAAGGGGCTGATTTGGGCGCTCGTACGAGACACACCGTCCGCCTTCGTGGCGATCGCCGAGCTGACCGACGACGACCTTGCCGGTCTGGCAACGGCGCCAATCCTGTCCACGGCCCGATCACTGGCGGACTGGCCGGCGGACACCGTCCTCGACACCCTCCGCGAGCGTCTAAGTACAGAGGAGGCCGACTGGATGGCGCGCCTAGCCGCCGAGGACCGTCCGCCGGCGCCGGCGGCCGCCTGCGGGCAGGAGCTCAAACGGCGCGGGTACGAGCGTGAGCGCGTCGCGGTGCAGGACCAAATCGATCGGTGCCAGCAGCTGGGGACACCGTCGGCGCTGGCCGAGATCGACCTGCTCTGGCGGAAGAAACGCGCGTTGGTGATGAAACTCGAATCACTGCGAACGTGACGGCTGCATGGGCCCGAATCCGCGGATCACGACTGGACCCGAGGAGGAAGCTGTTGTCGCTCGAAGAAACGCACGACGAAGTCCGGCAGCTCATTGAGATCGGCAAGGAGAAGGGGTACCTGCTCTATGACGA
>DQNS01000076.1 GCA_015659035.1 Acidobacteriota bacterium
ATGGTGAGTGCGGCTACAGTCGACCGTGCCGCACGCGGGCGGCGGCGCGGGCTAGCCGGTGCGTTTCAGGCGATATTCGGAGACCTTCCGGCTGAGGGTGTTTCGGTGGATACCGATCATTTTCGCGGCGCGGCCGAAGTTGCCCTTGGAGCGCGCCAGCGCGCGGCTGATGAACCGCCGCTCGAATTCCTGGCGCGCGTCCTCATACAGGATGCCCTTTGACACCATCTCGTCCACCAACCGATTCAACTGATCACGCACGCTCGTTCCCTCATCCCACCGCAAGCTAGTCGAGCTCGCGACCGGTCAGCAGACGGTGGGCCTCGAGATACTTCTCTCGAGTGCGGGCCACCACACTGTCCGGCAACGCCGGCGCGGGCGGCTGTCGATCCCAGCTCGCCGCGTCCAGATGGTCGCGCACGAACTGCTTGTCGAAGCTCGGTTGTGCGACGCCGGGACGGTATGTGTCCTGTGGCCAGAACCGGGACGAGTCCGGTGTGAGCATCTCATCGATCAGCACGATCTCGTCGCCGTCCGCGAGTCCCCCCGCGGCGTCACCCGTGTGTCCGGGGGCGCGTACGAGCCCGAACTCGAACTTGGTGTCGGCGACAATGATGCCGCGCGACTCCGCGTGTGCCGCGCCATGCGCGTAAAGTGCGAGGGTCAGCGCACGCAGACGGGTCATCAGGTGTGGCCCAACGAGCTCGGCGGCCTGCGTCTCGGTGATGTTCTCGTCGTGACCGGTGGTGGCTTTGGTGGCCGGCGTGAAGATCGGGTGCGGCAACCGATCCGATTGCCGCAGCCCGGGTGGGAGCGCAACGCCGCAGATCGCGCCCGTGCGTTGGTAATCGACCCACGCGGAGCCGGCGAGGTAGCCACGAGCGACACACTCGACCGGTATCGGGTCGGTTCGCCGCACGAGCATCGACCGACCCCGCAGCATGTCGGCATGTGGGCGACAGACGTCCGGGTACTCCTCGGGTGTCGTTGAGACCACGTGGTTCGATACGATGTCGCCCGTGCGTGCGAACCAGAACGCCGAGAGTTGGGTCAAGACCTTGCCCTTGTCTGGGATCATCGACCCGAGCACCAGGTCGTAGGCAGAGATGCGATCGGTCGCAACCATCAACAGTTGATCGTCCACGGTGTAGAGATCCCGCACTTTGCCGCGCCGTTGTGGAGTGAGACCCTGGAGGGTAGTTTCGAAGAGCGGGGGAGCGGACGTCACGGCGTTCCTCATCACGGCCGACCGGAGCACCTAGCTTACTGAAGACACGCGTGTCCGGCAAGCGAGAAAATCATCAAACGCGCGCATCGAATAGGGTGCCGTGTAGTACAGTCGAGTGGCTTACTCGGTCGTGTCGTCGAACGGGGTGACCCCATGTCGCGTCTGATGGCTCGGCCGTGTCGAGGGGGCGCCGGTTCGCATGTCTTGCCGTCACGATGGTGGCAGGCGGTTGGCAGCAAAGCTCCGTCTCACACCGTCCAGACGAGGGTCGGCTCCCGCCTCGCTGCCAGACTTCTCTCAATGGCCCCGCTACGCGGGGCTAGACATCTCCGGCGGGCCGCGAAAAAGTTGATCCAAACGTGACGATGTCACCCTTGGGAGATGTCTAGTCCGGGTCGGTCCAGCCGGAACATCGCATGCGTGGCTACCTTCGCACCGCCATCGTCCTTGGGCTCACTGTTGCGCTCATGTGGTTCTTTCTTCGCAGCGCGGACCTGGCAGCGGTGTGGTCGCACATCCGCCGGGCGAGACTCGATCTACTGATCGCCACACTCGGGGGCATCGCGGTGTCCTATGTGGTGCGGGTGCGACGGTGGCAGCGCCTGCTTGCCCCGATCGCTCAGGTGGGGTTCGCCCCGGCGGTGCGGGCGACCGTGATCGGGTTTGCCACGACGGCGGTGCTGCCGGGGCGGTTGGGCGAGGTCCTGCGCCCGTATCTGCTGGCGCGTCGCGAGCGGTTGAGCGCGAGCGCGGTGCTGGCGACGATCGTGTTGGAGCGTCTGCTGGACGTGATCGCGGTGGTGCTTCTGTTTGGTGTCTTCCTGCTGTTCTTCAGCGGCGACCTGCAGCAGACCGACCCGCAGGTGCTGACCTACCTCAAGGTGGGCGGGTTCGTCGCGGCGGTCGGTGCCGGTGCGATGTTGGCGCTGATTGTGGTTGCGGCTGGGGCGCCGGATCGGGTCGCGGGCGTGGTGGTGCAGGTCGAGCGTGTACTGCCGCAGCGGTTCGGCGCGGCGGCGGGTCGCTTCATCATCAGGTTCAGGGCCGGTCTCGGCATCGCCCGCCAGCCGGGCCGATTCATGCGCGCCTTTGCCTGGTCGTTTCCCTTGTGGTTGAGTATCTCCGTCTCGGTGTGGTGCGTGTGCCAGGCATTTGGGATCGCGCTGCCACCTGGTGGGTCGCTGCTGTTGATGATGCTGTTGGTGCTGGGGGTGGCGGTGCCGACGCCCGCCGGGGTCGGTGGATTCCACGCCGCCTTCCAGGTCGGTGTGACCGGCTTCTACGCCGCCCCGGTCGATGCGGCGGTCGGCGCGGCGCTCGTCTTGCACGCACTGTCGTTCGGGCCGATGACCCTGCTCGGGATCGTCTGGATGGCGCGCGATGGGTTGACGCTCCGGAGTGCGGTGCACCTGGCGTCCTCGGGTGGGATGACCAACGTGGGCGACACGGAACCGGTCGGGGTCTCGGACCCGGAGGCGTGCGGGCCACTGAGCTAGTAGAAGCTTGGCTCACAGCCCCGCTACGCGGGGACTAGACATCTCCGCGTCTCATGAAAGCGTGCTGCAAACGTTACCATGTCATCTTGGAGAGATGTCTAGAGGGAGACGAACGTGAAATGTCCGTTTTGTGGTCACCTCAGTGACAAGGTCGTCGACTCGCGAGAGAGCAAGGAGGGTGCGGTCATCCGGCGCCGGCGCGAGTGCCAGGACTGCGGGCGACGGTTCACCAGTTATGAGCGGATCGATGAGATCCCATACATGGTGGTGAAGAAGGACGGGAGCCGGGAGCGATTCGAGCGGCAGAAGGTGACGGCCGGCATGCTCAAGGCATGCGAGAAGCGACCGGTGACGGTTGCCGCCGTCGAGGCGATCGCAGACCGGGTCGAGGCGATTCTACAGGAGCGTCCCGAGAAGGAGATCCCGACCGACGAGGTCGGTGCGTTCTTGATGCAAGAGCTCAAGCAACTCGACAAAGTGGCCTACGTCCGATTCGCGTCGGTCTATCGCCATTTCCGCGACATCGGGGAGTTCATGACCGAACTGCGGGACCTCCTCGACACGAAGGAATGACGCTGCGAGCGAAGCTGCGCCTCGAACAGACGAGAAAAGTGAAGGACAGCCTCGCTAGCAGAAGCTTTCTCACAGCCCCGCTACGCGGGCGCTAGAGCTCTTCCCGCATCATGAAAACTTTGCTTCAAAACGTTACGATGTCACCCGTAGGAGATGTCTAGCCGCCATGCGACAGGTGCTGGTCTGCGTGGCGGTCTGGGTGGTGTCGGTCGCGAGCCCCCCGGTGGCGCGAGCGCAGCGCGACGTCGTTGTCACGACCCTCACTCGCGAGGACCACGTGTTGGTGTCGCTCGAGCTGCGCGGCGCCTATACGGAGGAGGTCCGGGACACCGTCGCCAGTGGGCTCGAAACCACGTTCAGCTTTGATATCGAGTTGCGGCAGCCGGTCGCGTTCTGGCTCGATCGGACCGTCGACCGCGTGTCGGTGTCTGCGAGCGTGCGGTACGACGGCCTGATCGGTCGGTATCGGGTCACGCGCGTGTATGGGCGGGTTGAACAGGTGCAGGTCGTCGAGGAGGAAGCCGCGGTGCGTCAACTGTTGACGACACTCGAGCGGTTGCCGCTGTTCGGCACACGCGATCTCGAGACCAACGGAGACTACAGCGTGCGGGTGCGGGTGGACAGGCGCCCGCGCACAGGGTGGTTTCGCTGGCCCTGGGACCGTGCGGCGGCTCTGGGACGGGCCAGCTTTACCTTCCTCCCGTAGGCCGGAGAGAGATCGGGGAGGGGACCCGTGACCCGGACTCGGGCACGCACCCTGAGAGCCACGCGCCGCGACGTGGCGGAGCACGCGGGAATGGTCGAGCAGTCGCCAATCGGGCGGACCCCGGCGCAACCGGGTACGCAGCGCCCTGCGCCCGCCCGCACGGCGCCGCAGAACAGTCTGCCGGTCGTCCTTGTGGTCGGCACGCTCCTGGTGGCTGCGTTCGTCGGTCTCATCTGGTTCGCGCAGCGGTCGAACGGGCTGGCGCCCGATCTGTCCGAGGTGCTGTGGGCGCTGTCGGCGGCGTGTCTGATCATGCTGCTGGCCCTCGGGTTCATCCTCGCCCGCAACGTCATCACGCTGGTCGTCGAGCGTCGTCGCGCCGTGCCGTTCGCGCGGTTCCGGGCCAAGCTCGTCGCGGCGCTCGTCGGGATGACCCTGATCCCCTCGGTGCTGGTGCTCATCGTCGGGAGCGAGGTCATCCGCAGCAGCGCGGAGCGCTGGTTCAGCGCGCCGATCGACGACGTCCTGACGTCGGCACATACGATCGCGCGAGGCGTCTACCAGGATCAGCAGGCGGCGTTGGAGGCGCGGGCGCGACGGCTCGCGGTGCGGTTGGCCGAGGTCGACCTGGGTGTGACGGACGAGGCGGACATCCGGCGGCTCGTCGAGGCCCTCGAGGTCCCGGCGGGCGCGGGTGTCGTCGATGTGTATCGGGTCGGGGTCGATGCGACCGGCAGCCCGACCGCCAGCCGGATCGTCGAGGTGCCTGCCCCGTTCCTGCCGCCGGGCTACTCGCGGGCGTCGGCCGACGCGTTGGCCGCTAGCCGGGCGTCGGGCAGCGCGGAGACAGGCGCCGTCGAGCCGCTGGACGATGGCGCGGAGTTGCTGCGGGCCGCCGCCGTCATCCGCCGAACCCCCGACGGTCCGGTCGTCGGAGTGGTGGTCGCCAGCAGCGCGCTGTCCGGCGACCTGACCCAGCACACGAGACGGATCGAGGGAGCCTACGAGGCCTACGAGCAGCTGCGTGTGCTGGCGCGACCGGTGGCCGCGGTCTATCTGTCGTTCTTCCTGATGACGACCTTGATGATCTTGATCGCGGCGACCTGGCTCGGTCTCTACATCGCGAAGCGGATCGGTCGCCCCGTGCAGCTGCTCGCCGACGGGGCCCAGCGCATCGGCACCGGACAGCTCGACCATCGGATCGAGCCAGAATCGTCCGACGAGTTCGGCGCGATGGTCGAGGCGTTCAACACGATGGCCGAGGAGTTGTCGGCGAGTCAGCGGACGCTGGTTCGGTCACGCGGCGATCTGGAGCACAAGACCCGTGAGGCCGAGCGCCGGAGACGGTATATCGAAACCATCCTCGAGCGGATCGCCACCGGGGTGGTGTCGATCGATGCGGCAGGTCGCCTCAGCACCGTCAACGCGGCCGCCGCCCGGGTGCTGGACATCGATGCGACCGTGGTCGGACAGCCGGCCGCCACGGTGTTTGAACGGCCGGACCTCGCGCCACTTGGGTCGATGTTGCGTGAGGCCCGCCGCGGCGTGCTGGCCCGCACAGTCAAGGAGGTGTCGTTGGCGCGGGACGGTCGGGAGTGTCATCTCGCCGTTGCAGCCACGAGCCTGCCCGGCGAGCACGAACTGGATGGCGTCGTGATGGTGTTCGACGACGTGACACCGCTGTTTCGGGCCCAGCGGGTGGCCGCGTGGCGCGATGTCGCGCGCCGGCTGGCGCACGAGATCAAGAACCCGCTCACCCCGATTCAGCTGTGCGCCGAGCGGCTTCGTCGTAACCTGTCCGGCGCGCCAGCACAGGCCAAGGCCCTGGTGGATGAGTGCACGGCAACCATCATCGGAGAGGTGGAGGCACTCAAAGGGTTGGTCGATGAGTTCTCGCACTTCGCGCGGCTGCCATCGCCCAAGGCCGTGCCGGCCGATCTCAACGCGCTGCTGTCCGACACGCTGGCGATCTACGACGGACTGTTCGAAGACATCACTCTCCAGCGCGCGTTCCAGACCGGACTGCCGTTGGTGCGGATCGATCCGGATCAGATCCAGCGCGTCGTGGTGAACCTGGTCGATAACGCGGTGGCCGCGCTCGAGGGTAAGACCGGTCTGACCGGCGCCGTCACCGCGCAGGGCGTCATCCGTATCGAGACCCAGCTTGACGCGACCAACGGCGTTGCGCGGGTGACCGTCAGCGACAATGGACCCGGGATTTCGGATGTGGATCGAGAGAAGCTGTTTCTGCCGTACTTCTCCACGAAGGGACGGGGAAGCGGGCTGGGGTTGGCGATCGTGCGTCGGATTGTCATCGAGCACGGGGGAAGCATCGAGGTGACCGACAACGCCCCATCGGGGACCCGCTTTACGGTCGAGCTGCCATGCGCGAATGAATTGTCCGGTGAGCGGACCGGGGCGGCTGCGGTCGCGAAAGGACACGCGTGAGACCCAAGGTGTTGATCGTTGACGACGAGGCCGGTGTGCGGTCGGCGTTGACGGGTGTGCTCGGCGACGAGGGCTATGTTGTCGAAGCGGTCGAGTCCGGTGAGGCCTGTCTTGACCAGGTGGTTGGTCGGGTGTTCGACGTGATCATCTTGGACATCTGGCTGCCCGGAATCGACGGTCTCGACACGTTGACCACGCTGCGTGAGCGGGCCGTCGATGCGCAGGTCGTGATGATCTCGGGACACGGGAGCATCGGGGCGGCAGTGCGGGCGATCAAACTGGGGGCGTTCGACTTTCTCGAGAAACCGCTGTCACTCGAGAAGACGGTCCTCGTGGTCCGGAACGCGTTGCGGCAGCGTCGGCTGGAGGTGGAGAACCGGGCGCTGCGGGCCGCCGTCGACCGCCGCCAGGTCATGGTCGGGGACAGCCGGGTGATGGTGCGATTGCGCGAACAGATCGCGCTGGCGGCGCCGACCAACGGTCGGGTGCTCATCCACGGCGAGAACGGTACCGGCAAGGAGTTGGTGGCGCGCAGCGTGCATGCGCTGAGCCGCCGATCGGCCGGGCCGTTCGTCGAGGTCAACTGCGCCGCCATCCCGGAGGAGCTGATCGAGAGCGAGCTGTTCGGTCATGTCCGCGGCGCGTTCACCGGCGCGGTCAGTGACCGGCGGGGCAAGTTCGAGGTCGCCGATGGCGGCACGATCTTCCTCGATGAGGTCGGCGACATGAGCCTCAAGACCCAGGCCAAAGTACTTCGTGTGCTCGAGGAGCAGGTGGTTGAGTCGGTCGGTGGCCGGATGGGTGTCGAGGTGGATGTCCGGGTCGTCGCGGCGACCAACAAGAGCCTGCCGGAGGAGATCCAGGCCGGGCGGTTCCGGGACGATCTGTTTTACCGGCTCAACGTCGTGCCGATCTTCGTGCCCCCGTTGCGTGACCGGCGGGACGATATCGATCGTCTCACCGAGCACTTTCTCGCACACTACACCAGCGAGTACGGGTATCGGGCGAAGACCGTTGAGCCCGCGGCGCGGGCGATGCTCCGTAGCTACCGCTGGCCCGGTAATGTGCGTGAGCTTCGCAACCTCATCGAGCGGGTCGTCATCATGGTGCCGGGCCCGATCGTGACCGCGCGGGACCTCGGGTTGCTCGAGACGACGCCGGTGCGTCCAGACCCGCCACCAGTGCAGGCACAACGGCCGGTGCGGCTCCAAGACGCGCGGGACCGGTTCGAGCGTGACTACATCGTGCAGGCGCTCACCGAGCAGCGGGGCAACATCACCCGCACCGCCGAGGCGTTGGGGATGGAGCGGAGTAACCTCTACCGCAAGATGCGGTCGTTCGGGATCCGGTCGTCGCGCCAGGCCGGGGCGGCGGGCGAAGGAGTCATCGGGCGAGTCGACACTCCAGTATCTGATCCATCGTGAAGCCCGCGAGCTGGAGCTGGCGGCTCGCTGCCGACACGAGGGCGGCCGCCGGTACGAGACCGACGATCTCGCTGTCGCGGATGCCGACCCCGAGCCGGTCCGCCTCACGCTGCACCGATTCGAACACCTGGTGGAGCGACGTCCGCTCGTAGTCGACAAGGTTGATCGACACCTGGACCACGTCCGGCTGATCCGTCCGCACCCCGATCGCCTTGACGGCCGCAAGGCCCCCGTCCGACGCGCGTACCGCCCGGGCGATCTGTCGGGCGATGTCGAGGTCGTCGGTCTTCAGATTCACGTTGTAGGCGATCAGCATGCGTCTCGCGCCGATGGCCGAGGCCCCGGCCGACGGATGTGGACGGGGCGGACCGAAGTCGGGGCGCCCTGTCTTCGCTCGCATCTTCTCCCTCAGTCCCTCGAACCCGCCGCGACGGATCGTTTCGAGCCGCCGCCGGTCCGGCACCCGTGCGGCGTCCTCGTAGAGGTAGACCGGGATGTCGAATCGTTCAGCGACCGCCGCGCCCAACTCCGTGGCCACCGAGATGCAGACCGGCATGTCCGCTGGGTCCAGCGGCACCAGGGGCACGACGTCCACCGCTCCGATTCGGGGATGTTCGCCGGCATGAAACCGGAGGTCGATCCGCTCGAGGGCGGCCGCGTAGAGCGCCAGCAACGCCGTCCTCAGCGCCGCGCCTTCTCCAACCAGCGTGAAGACGGTTCGGTTGTGCGCGGCGTCGGAGGAGGCATCGAGCAGATCGACGCCGGGGCTGTCCGCCAGGGCGGCCGCCAGGGCCTCGATGACCTCGGGGCGCCGCCCCTCACTGACGTTGGGGATCGCTTCTATCAGGCTCACACGGCAGATATAACATAGGGTGCCCTCGGGATCGTGTCAGGTGGCCCAGACGGGCCGGTTAGTTCCCGTGTTGACGCTCATCCGAGGTGTGGCTCATAATCGCTCAGCGAGGGCCAGTCCCCGCGTAGCGGGGCTGCAAGACAAGCTTCTGCTAGCGAAGCTGAGGTCCGTTTTTCTCGCCGGCTTGAGGCTAGCAGTCCGTGGTGAAAAGACCGCGTCGCACCGAGATCGGTGATGCGCCGGTCTGGCAAGGCGCGCCGAGGGAGCATACCGGCAGTATTCGACCGAGAAGCAACGCCGGCAGGCGGGATGCAGCGCCGGTCGAATGCAGCGGGACTTTCACCACGGGCCGCTAGCGGCACCTCCTGCCTATGGCCGATTCCGCACAGCGTGACGAGTCCCCCGCGGCTGATACCGGGGGCGCCGATCACGCGATCAAAATTGAACAGTTGCTCCTGTCGGGGCTCGATCATTACTTTCGGGGACGGTTGGAGCGCGCCATCGACGTCTGGACACGGGTGCTGTTCCTGGATCGCAGCCACACCCGGGCCAGGGCATACATCGACCGGGCGCGGGCGGCGGTCGCCGAACGGGTCCGGGAATCTGAGGCGTTGCTGCACGCCGGTGTCGCAGCCTGTGACCGCGGTGACGTGGCCGAAGCGCGGACGTTGCTGACGACTGCAATCGCGCGCGGCGGCGCCCACGACGAAGCGTGGATGGTACAGGATCGGATCGAGCGGCTCGAGACGGCCGGCGGCGACGACCCGGTGGCAGCGGCCGCGCGCCGCCGCGCCGGCGCGCGGCGGGCGCGTCGCGGCGCGGTGACGTCGACCCACACCGGTCGCAGATTCCGCCTGCTCCCCTGGGTGCTGCTGATCGCACTGTTTACAGGCGTCACCGTGGCGTTGTATCTGGCCGGCTCCTGGGCTCAGCTCGTGCCGGTCCGGCTGGCGGACCAGACGGGCCTGGCGCCGGTCCCGCCGCGCGTGCCGCCGGCGCCACTGCCGGTGCTCTCTGTGCCGCAGCTCGCGCTGGAGCGGGCGAAGGCGCTGGTGGCCGACGGCCGACACGCGGAGGCGCTGGGCGTGCTGGCCTCGGTCGGTCTTGGCGACGAGTTGCGCAGAGACGTGGACGCGCTGCGCGCCGCGATCCAGCAAGAGATGTTGAGCCGGTTGCCGGAGATGACGGCAGGTGCGACTGCCGAGTACGCCGGCTCGCCGGACACAAGGTGATCAACGACGATGGGCAGACGCGGGGTCCGGTCGTGACACGGACCGGCGCGGGCGCTGCCCGTCGTCGCGGCACGACGTCCGGCCGGGCCGAGGCGCGCGCGGTCCAGCCGCTCGCCACGAGATCCACGTTGCCGCTGTTTCCATCAGCCTCGGACGAGCATGGCCAGGACCAGCTTCGGCCTCGTGCGCCGCTCGGAGTGCGACGGCCGACACCGGCGGTGCCGCGTGTCCGGTCGCATGCGCCACGTCGGCGGTCGGAGCCGAGGCTGTTGTTCGAGAATTCCCAGTCGGTCGCGGCACGCGCGGGCCTGAAACCGCGGGCGGCGGCCCCCCTGGTGCGCCTGGCAGCGGGGCTACTCGACACGGTGCTGCTGGCTTCCCTCGATGCTGTCGTGATCGTGCTGACGCTCCGGCTGGGGGAGCTCGATCTGCAGTCGCTCGATACGCTGCCGGTGGCACCGCTGGCTGGCTTCCTGATCCTGCTCAACGGAGGGTATGTCGTCGTCCTCACCCTTGCCGGTGGGCAGACACTTGGCAAGATGGCGTTCGGGGTGCGTGTGGTCGACAGGGCGGGGTGTCCCGTGACGACCTCGATCGCCGTGGTTCGGGCGCTCGGGTACCTGGTGTCGGTGCTGCCGCTCGGTCTGGGGGTCGTTTGGATGTTCCTCGACACTGACCGTCGCGCGTGGCACGACCGCCTGGCCGGCACCCGCGTGCTGATGATCTCTGGCAGGTTAGGGCCCGTAAGGCAATGACAGTGTCATTCTGGCCGCCGATGCCACTGTTATTTCCTTACGGACCCTTGCGAAAAGACTCCAGATGACGGGGTTGCTCCAGCGCGCTGCGATCGGGTTCGCCACGGTCGGGCCGTTCGGGTTTGCGCCGATTGCTCCGGGGACCGCCGGCTCGGTGGCCGGTCTGGCGCTGTTCTGGGCGGTTCGCTCGATGCGGTCGACGTGGCTCGAGGTCGCGGTGCTCCTGGTTGTGACGGTGGCGGGCGTGGCGGCGGCGTCCGCCGCCGAGACGAGGTATCGCCGCCGGGACCCCGGGCTGGTGGTCATCGACGAGGTGGCCGGCATGTTGATGACGCTGTTGGCTGTGCCGGTCGGGTTCACCGGCGCCGTGGTGGGGTTCTTCGCGTTTCGCCTGTTCGACATCGTCAAGCCGTTCCCGGCGCGACAGGCCGAACGGCTGCCGCGTGGATGGGGCGTGATGGCCGATGACCTCGTGGCCGGAATCTATGCCCAGGGGTTGCTGCGTCTCGTCCTGTGGCTGGGGGTCCCGGCGTGACCGGTTCCCCGTCGTCCGCCAGGCTGTCGACGGCGGAGATCATCGCAGTCGGTACCGAGTTGCTCACGCCGTTCCGGTCCGATACGAACTCGTTGTTCGTGACCGCCCGGCTGAACGAGTTGGGCATCGTGGTACGCCGCAAGTCGATTGTCGGTGATGACGCGGTCGACCTCGGGCGAGCTGTGCGGGATGCCCTCGACCGGGCGGACCTGCTCGTTGTCTGCGGTGGGCTCGGGCCGACCGACGACGATCTCACCCGCGAGACGGTGGCCGCCGTGCTCGGTCGGACCCTAAGAGAGGACCCATCGATCGTCGAGCACCTGAGGACGCGGTTCGCCGCCCGGAAGTGGACGATGCCGGAGAACAATCGGCGTCAGGCGTCGGTTCCGGACGAGGCGGTCGTGCTCGACAACCCGCGTGGCACGGCGCCGGGGCTGTGGCTGGAAACCGGAGACAGGGTCGTCGTGCTGTTGCCTGGGCCGCCGCGCGAGCTCGAGCCGATGTTCACGGCGCTGGCCCACACCCGACTCGCGAGCCGCGCGGCACCAGAGCGTCTGTACCGGCGTGTGTTGCGGGTGACGGGTCGCGGCGAGTCACACGTCGAAGAGATGACGCAACGTGTCTACGACCGGTGGCGACAGGTGGACCCGCCGGTGGGAACCACCGTGCTGGCGTCGCCTGGGCTCGTCGAGCTGCATCTGTCGACCCGTGCCGCCAGTCGGGAGGCGGCCCTCGGGGTGCTCGACGCTGCGACCGGTGAGCTGGCGGCGGTGTTGGGCAACCACCTCTTCAGCACGGACGGTCGGTCACTGTCGGAGGTGGTGGGCGAGCTGCTTCAGAGAGACGGCTTCCGGGTGGCGGTCGGGGAGTCGTGCACGGGTGGGCTGGTTACCGCCCGGCTCGTGGACATTCCGGGGAGCTCGAGCTATGTCGAAACCGGTGTGGTCGCCTACTCGAACGAGGTCAAGCGGAGGGTGCTCGGCGTTGATCCGGAGTTGCTGACGACCGAGGGCGCGGTCAGCGAAGCGGTTGCGGTGGCGATGGCGGAGGGGGCGCGGCGCGTGGGTGCCACCGACATCGGGATCGGGGTGACCGGGGTCGCCGGACCGGGAGGCGGAAGCGACGAGAAGCCGGTTGGCACCGTGTGCGTGGGGGTCGTAGGGCCGGGGAGCGAACAGGAAGCCAGAACGGCACAGTTTCCCGGTGACCGCGCTATGATCCGGCGGCTGGCTACGCAGACCGCGCTGGATCTGCTGCGACGCGTGTTGCTGCGTCGAACGAGGGAGCGTGCGACTGTTCGCGGCGGTTGATTTGGACGAGACGGCCCGGGCTGCGGCGGCCGGCAGCACCCACGCCCTCGCCACGCGGCTCGCCACGGCTGACGCACCCGCGCCGGTGCGCTGGGTCCCACCAGAGCAGTTGCACGTCACGCTCCGGTTTCTGGGAGAGGTGTCGGCGTGGCAGGCCGAGTCGGTGCGACGTGCGCTCGGCGTTCCCTGGAAGACCGGTGCCTTTAGCGCCGGCCTCGCCGACCTTGATTGTTTTCCTTTTTCCGGCGCGCCGCGTGTCATCTGGTTGGGTATGGACGAGGGGCGCGAGCAGATGGCCGCGCTGAAGGACGAGCTGGATGATCGGCTGGTGTCCATCGGGTTCGAGTCGGAGACGAGGCCCTTCCGGGCGCACCTCACGCTCGGGCGGGTCAACCGGCCGGTCGCGGTCTCGGGTCCCGAGCTTCGGGCCATACTCTCCGAGCATCGGCCCGAGACGGCGCGCTGGGTGGTAGACCGCGTGACGTTGTACGAGAGCCGTGTGTCGTCTCGGGGGGCAGCCCACCACGTCGTCGAGTCCACGATGCTGGCACCGTCATGACCACGACGCTCGTCCTGGTCGGGTATCTGCTCGGCTCCATCCCGTTTGCGCTGCTGCTGGGCGGTGCCCAAGTACGGCGGCTCGGCAGCGGGAATCTCGGCGCGGCCAACGTGCTGCGCGTCCGGCGGATCTCGATCGCGCTGACGGTGCTGACGCTCGATGTTGCCAAGGGCTGCGCGGCCGTGTTGGTCGCGAGCGGTGTCAACGCGAGTGCGACGACCACCGCAGCGGTTGGTGGGGGCGCCATCCTCGGGCACGTCTATCCGATCTGGCTCCGCTTCAAGGGGGGCAAGGGCGTCGCCACCACGTTCGGGGTCTTCACGCTGCTGTCCCCCCTCGCCGCCGCGTGTGCGACCGGGGTGTTTGGCGTGGCGGTCTGCACGACCCGGTATATTTCGGTCGGGTCGATGCTCGCGGTGGTGTCGTTGCCAGGGCTCGTATTCGTCACGAATGGTGATGCGTCAGCGATTGTCAGCGCGGTCGGTGCGGCCGGGCTGGTGGTGTTCCGACACCGCTCGAACCTCGTCAGGCTGCGAGCGGGCTCCGAGCATCGACTGGGACCACGAGCGGACGGCTGAAATCCTTCGTTTACGCATCTGGCTTCAGACGTCAGCCTTTGGGCTGCAGGCGGTCGCCGGCGAGTTCTCACAGACCCGCGCCGACCGGTCACACGTCGAAGGCGCGACTGTCGCGGGTCTGGCGGGACGATTTCATGGTCGCGGGCGCGATAGGGTGAGGGTAGTCGTGTCGCCCGCACGTCGTGTCAGTGGCCGCGTTGGGTCGAAGCCCGTAGTCTGTAGCCCGAAGCCTGAGAAACAATGAGAAAGAAGTGACGAAGGCAACTCGATGAGGGACGTTGCCGTGCTGGGCGCCGGTGGGTGGGGAACCGCCCTGGCGATTCATCTGGGTCGACTGGGCAAACCGGTGCGTCTCTGGGGGCGGGATCCGGCGCTTGTGGCACGGTTGTGCGAGGACCGCAGCAACCAGACGTATCTTCCCGGCGCCCGGCTGCCACCGTCGGTTGCCCCGACCGCGTCGCTAGAGGAGGCGCTCGGTGCGATTGACTGCGTCGTCGTGGCGGTACCGTCCCACGGCACACGAGAGCTGTTGCGTCGCGTGGCCCCGCTGTTGCGAGCGGATGCGACGATCGTCAGCGGCACGAAAGGGCTCGAGATCGGCACCCTGAATCGCATGTCCGAGGTCATCGAGCAGGAGCTGGGCGCGTCCCGACCTGTGGCCGTGCTGTCGGGCCCGAGCTTCGGGGCCGAGGTCGCGAGGGGGATGCCCACCGCGGTTCTGGTGGCCAGCCGCCGGGCGGACGTGGCGGCTACGGTTCAGGAGGAGTTCCGGGCTCCGTACTTCAGGCTCTATGCGAGCGACGACGTCATCGGCGTCGAAGTCGGTGGCGCCATGAAGAACGTCATCGCGATCGCGGCCGGGGTGGTCGAGGGGCTGGGCCTGGGCCCGAACGCCTTGGCGGCACTCATGACGCGCGGGCTGACGGAGATCTCCCGGCTGGCGTGCGCGTTGGGTGGGCGTCGTGAGACGCTGGCCGGGCTGAGCGGGCTCGGCGACCTGATCCTGACGTGTACGGGTGGCCTCAGCCGCAACCGGCACGTCGGCGTCGAGCTGGGCCGCGGCCGGCAGTTGCGCGAGATCCTCGGGAGCATGCAGACGGTGGCCGAGGGGGTCAAGACCACCGAAGCCGCGCTGGAGTTGGGTCGGCGGCATCAGGTAGATCTCCCAATCTCGACGCAGATGGGAGCGGTCTTGGCTGGCCGGACCAGGGCGAGGACCGCCGTCGAGGAGCTGATGCTGCGTCGCCAGCGGTCGGAAGCCGACGTCGAGTAGTAGAGTGGAGCTGTGAGCTTCCTCGAACGGCTCCGTGCCGGTCTCAGGCGCACGACGGACCAGTTGGTCGGACGTTTCGACAGGCTCGACGCCGACCCAGCGACGCGCGTGGGGGTCGGGCCGGCGGCTGCGACCGCGTCGCTCGACACCCTGGACACCCTCGAAGAGATCTTGATCGAGGCCGATATCGGGGTGTCCGCCTCGAGGCGACTGCTCGACAGAGTGCGGGACCACACCGGTGACGCGGACCTGCGGTCGGTCGTCAAACACGAGTTGCGCCGTCTGCTCGAAGCGCCGATCCCGGCGCCGGTGCGGGGAGGATGCCCGCGCGTCGTGTTGGTCGTCGGCGTGAACGGCACCGGCAAGACCACCACGGTGGGCCGCCTGGCCCGGCTGCTCGCCCTGTCCGGGCAACAGCCGGTGATCTGCGCCGCCGACACGTTCCGTGCGGCGGCCGTCGAGCAGCTGCAGGTCTGGGCGAGGCGCGCCGAGGCGGACTTCGTTCGGGCGCGTCCGGGCGCCGACCCGGCCGCCGTTGTCTTCGACGCGATCTCGGCGGGCAAGGCGCGTGGCCGCGACGTGGTCCTCGTCGATACCGCTGGACGCGTGCATACTCGTACCAACCTCATGAGCGAGCTCGACAAGATCCGCCGCGTCGCGGGACGCGCGGTCGACGGCGCGCCGCACGAGACCTTGCTCGTGCTCGATGCCACCGTCGGTCAGAACGGGCTGGCTCAGGCGCAAGCGTTTCTCGAGGCCGTGGGTGTGACGGGGGTCGTGCTGACGAAGCTGGATGGAACCGCGAAGGGCGGCATCGCGGTCGCGATCACCGCGGAGCTGGGCGTGCCGATTCGCTATGTCGGTGTCGGGGAGCAACTGGACGATCTCGTGCCGTTCTCGGCGGCGGAATATGTGGAGGCCTTGTTCGAGCCGGCATGGTGAGCCACGACGCGATGATGGACCAGGCGTTGGTGCTCGCGGCCCGGGGGCGCGGAGCGACCAGTCCCAACCCGATGGTCGGCGCCGTCGTGACGCGAGGTGACCGGATCGTCGGACGTGGCTTCCACGCGCGGGCGGGCGGACCGCATGCCGAGGTCATCGCGCTCGAGGAGGCCGGCGAAGAAGCCCTGGGTGCCACGCTGTATTGCACCCTCGAGCCATGCTGTCACACCGGTCGCACGGGGCCGTGCGTCGAGCGGATCGTGGGTGCCGGGGTGAGGGACGTGGTGGTCGGTGTCGAGGACCCCGACCCGCGGGTGAACGGGGCGGGCATCCGGTATCTCCACGACCAGGGGATCACGGTGACGGTCGGCGTACGCCGGCAGGCGGCGACGCGTCTCAACGAGGCATTCTTTACCGTGAAACGCCGGGCGCGACCGTTCGTGACGATGAAGGCTGCGGTCAGTCTCGATGGGCGGATCGCGGCGGCCTCTGGTCGCCGGACCCCGTTGACCGGCCCGGCGGCGATCGGCCACGCGCACGCGGTCCGCGCCGAGGTCGACGCGATTGCGGTCGGGTCGGAAACCGTGCTGGTGGACGATCCCCTCCTGACGGCGCGCGGCGCGAACCGGCGCCGGCCGCTCGTCCGCGTGCTGTTCGACACCCGGATGCGGACACCGCCCTCGGCACGCGTCCTGACGACGTGCGCGGAGGGTCCGGTCGTCGTCATCACGACCGCGGCCGCGGTCGAGGCCTGGCCGACGCGCGCGCTGACCCTCGAGCGGGCGGGTGCCGTGATCGAGGCGCTGCCGACGCGCGATCCGGCCGCGGCGATGTCCCGTCTGGTGGCCTACGAGGTCAGCGACGTGCTTCTCGAGGGCGGCGCCGTGCTGCATCGGGCGGCATGGGCCGCGGGGGTCGTCGACCGGGTGCGTCTGTATGTCGCGCCGGTCGTGCTCGGCCCGACGGGGGTCCGGTGGATGCCGGCCGGGCGGTTTTCTTTCGTCGCGCTCGCCGGCCGCCGCACGCGGTGTCTGGGCGAAGATGTCCTGCTGGAGGCCGATGTTCAACGGTTTGATTGAGACACTGGGTGAGGTGGCCGAGCTGAAGGCGCTTCCGGCCGGTTTCCGGATTCGTGTCGCCACGTCGCTGGCCGCCGAGCTCGAGCTGGGCGAGAGCATCGCCGTCAACGGCGTCTGTCTGACGGTCATTCACACCGATCGGGACGCGTTTCATGCAGAGATCTCGCCCGAGACGGCGGGGGTCACCGGTCTGGGAGCGCTCCAGCGAGGGTGGGTGGTCAACCTGGAGCGGTCGATGCGGGCGGATGCGCGGGTGGGCGGCCACTTCGTCCAGGGACACGTCGACGCCACCGGTCGTATCGAGGAGATCCGGCACGAGGCGGGGTTTCGTCGGGTCACGGTGACCTTCCCGTCGTCGCTGGCCCCGTATCTGGTGCGCAAGGGGTCCGTCGCGGTCGATGGGATCAGCCTGACGGTGGCGGGGCTGAGCGATACGTGGTTCGACGCGCAGATCATACCGTTCACGTGGGAGCACACGAACCTGAGCCGAGCGACCACCGGTGCGGTCGTCAACCTCGAGTGCGATATCATTGGGAAATACGTCGTCCGTGCGATGGCAGTCCGTGGTGACGGCCCCCCGTCGCACGGAGACCCGTCGTAGGTCAGGGTCCTACGGGTCCGGTCAAGAATGCGTTCGCGTTCGTGGGCGTCGAGATCGACGCCGCGCACGGCCCCGGCAAGGCGCGAGGAGAGACCTTACCGGCAGCCGCACCGAGGAACGATGGCTGAGAAGAGCACTCGCAAACGGTCCCGGAAGCAGCCGAGGTTGACGCTCGCCTCGGCACTCCGTCGCCGGAGCATGTTCGCGCTGGTCGAGGACGCGGTGGAGGCGATCCGTCAGGGGCAGATGGTCATCGTCGTCGACGACGAAGACCGGGAGAACGAAGGTGACCTGACCGTCGCGGCCGAGAAGACGACCCCCGAGATCATCAACTTTATGGCGAGGTACGGCCGCGGGCTGATCTGTCTACCGATGGCCGGCGACTGGCTCGACCGGCTGGACATTCCGCTCATGGTGCGGGAGAACACCTCGCAGTTCGACACGGCCTTCTGTGTGTCCATCGAGGCCAAGGAGTCGACGAGCACCGGGATCTCGGCCGCGGACCGGGCGACGACGGCCTGTGTGGCGGTCGATCCGAAGACGACAGCGCGTGACCTGGCGCGTCCTGGCCACATGTTCCCGCTGCGTGCGCGCGACGGCGGTGTCCTGGTGCGGGCCGGCCAGACCGAGGCGGCGGTCGACCTCGCGCGGATCGCCGGGCTGCGCCCGGCCGGCGTGATCTGCGAGATCATGAACGAGGACGGTACGATGGCGCGGGTCCCCGAGCTGCGGCGCTTCGCGCGTAAGCACAAGTTGCTCATGATCTCGATCGCCGATCTGATCACGTACCGCATGCGCAACGAGCGGCTGGTCCGGCGGGCGGCGGCCGCCAAGCTGCCGACGGAGTACGGCGACTTCGAGGTCGTGGCGTTCGAGAGCATCATCAACGGCGAGACCCACGTGGCGTTGGTGCGTGGCGATCTGGGCGACGGTGAGGACGTGTTGGTGCGGGTGCACTCGCGCTGCCTGACCGGCGAGGTGTTCCATTCGGTCCGATGCGACTGCGGTGCCCAGCTGTTGGCGGCGATGCGGCGGGTCGCCGAGGAGGGCCGGGGTGTCCTCCTGTATCTGAATCAGGAAGGCCGCGGCATCGGTTTGACGAACAAGATCCGGGCCTACCAGCTCCAGGACCAAGGCCTTGACACCGTCGAGGCCAACGAGCGGCTCGGGTTCAAGCCGGACCAGCGGGACTATGGGATCGGCGCGCAGATCCTGTTCGAGCTTGGTGTGCGGAGCATGCGGCTGCTGACCAACAACCCGCGCAAGTTCGTGGGGCTCGAAGGCTACGGTTTGTCGGTGACGGCGTCGTTGGCGCTCGAGGTGCCAACCACCGGGCTGGCACGGTCGTATCTCCGCACCAAGAAGGCCAAGCTCGGGCACACGCTGAAGTCCGTCTAGACGAGCTTTTCTCAGAGCCCCGCTACGCGCGGGCCCTTGGGCCTGGAAACATGACAGGTTGGTTCACAGCCGGCGCGCCGCCGGCCACCCGTGCGTTGACAGTCCACCTACACGCGCGTTACGATAACCGTTTGCGTTTGAACTGTTTAAGAGCCGCGATCTATGTTCGCCTCGCTCACTGAACGACTGCAGACCGTGTTCGCGGCGGTGCGTCGCGAGACGCGGCTGACGCCGGAGTCGGTCGAGACGGCGTTGCGTGAGATTCGGCTCGCGCTGCTCGAGGCGGACGTCAATTTCAAAGTCGTCAAGGCGTTCATCGATCGGGTCCGCGACCGCGCCGTGCACCGCGCGGTGCTTGAGAGCCTGACGCCGGCCCAACAGGTCGTCGCCATCGTACGGGATGAGCTGCTCACGTTGCTCGGTGATGGTCCCGCCGGGTTGACGGCGAGTCGTCAGCGCCCGCAGGTGGTGCTGCTGCTGGGGCTGCAGGGCGCGGGGAAGACCACGACCACCGTCAAGTTGGCGCGCTGGCTCACCGGCCAGGGCCGTCACCCGCTCGTCGTGTCGACCGACGTGCGACGACCCGCGGCGATCGAGCAGTTGGGTATGCTGGCGGACGAGGGGGGCATCCGCGTGCACGACCCGGCGCGTGACGCGGCGGTCGTCACCCGGGCCGCGGGCGCGGTCGAGATGGCGCGATCCATGGGGTTCGACGTCGTGCTCGTCGACACGGCGGGTCGGCTGCACATCGATGACGACCTGATGGGCGAGCTCGAGGCGCTGAAGACCGCCGTCCAGCCGTCGGACCTGCTCTACGTCGCCGACGCGATGACCGGGCAGGACGCGATCAAAAGCGCGGGGGAGTTCAACCGCCGACTTGGCATCAGCGGTGTCGTGCTGACCAAGATGGACGGCGACGCGCGCGGCGGCGCGGCGTTGTCGGTTGTGTCGGTCGTCGGGGTGCCGGTCTCGTTCGTGGGCGACGGTGAACGGCTCGACGATCTGCAGCCCTTTTACGCGGACCGGTTGGTCTCGCGCATGCTCGGCATGGGCGACGTGCTCTCGCTCGTCGAGAAGGCGGAGCAGGTGGTCAGCCGTGAGGATGCGACGCGGCTCGAGCAAAAGATCTGTGGGAACGACTTCACGTTGCAGGACATGCGCGACCAGTTGGAGACGGTGAAGCGGATGGGACCGATCGATCGCCTGGTCGAGCTAATCCCGGGGATGGGCCAGATGGCATCGCGGATGCCCGGCGAGGTGGACCCGCACGCGCTGGTGCAGACGATGGCGATCATCGACTCGATGACCAGACGCGAGCGCGTGCGCTACCAGGTCCTCGACGGGAGTCGTCGTCGCCGGATCGCCCGTGGGAGCGGCACGACGGTGCAGGACGTCAATCGGATGGTGAAGCAGTTCGTGGAGATGCGCCGGATGCTGAAAACGGTCGGGGCGGCGTCCCGGTCACGGAAGAAGAAAGGTGGTCGGCGGCGGGGCATTCCGATGCGCCCTGGCGTGCCGGTGACGTAGCCGGAGCGGCTGTACTCACACGAGGAGAAGACACACGCATGTTGACCATTCGATTGACTCGGGTCGGAACAAAGAAACGGCCGTGCTATCGGGTTGTGGTGATCGAGTCACGCGCCCCGCGCGATGGTCGGTACGTGGAGTTGCTGGGGTATTACCACCCGCGGGTGGACCCGGAGGTCCTGAAGATCGACTACGAGCGTGTGAGCTACTGGGCGAGCAAGGGGGCGCGTCTGTCCGACACGGTGCGCTCGCTAATCGCGCGGCATCCGGCGCCGCCACCGGGGACAGAGGCATCGGAGTCGGTGCCCGAGGTCGCGGTGCTGCCGCCTGTGGTGGTGGCGGACGGGCCGCCTGACACCGACGGCGACGAGACACAGGTGACCCCGTGAGTCATGCACGGGATGTCGTCGAGGTGGTCGCGCGGAGCCTGGCGGATCGGGCCGACGATGTGTCGGTCACCGAGCGGGAGGGGCGCGAGGTTACCCACATCGAGCTGTCGACCACCGGTCACGATCTGGGTCGGATGATCGGGCGTCAGGGCCGTACGGCTTCAGCCATCCGGGCGCTGGCCGAGCTGGTTGCCGAGCCGGAGGGCCGGCGGGTGATGGTCGATTTCGTCGACACTCCGTAGGGACGCTAGCGAAGCTGCGCTTCAAACTGCCCAGACGACGCTCGGCTCCGCATTGCTAGCCAGGCTTTTCTCACAGCCCCGCTCCGCGGGGGCTAGACTCCGTGAACGGAGGCTGTCGTCGTGAGGGCGAAAAACACACGAGCAAAACTTGACTCAATTGTCACGATAAGCGTTGTTCAAGGAGTCTAGTGTGACACTGGAGTGGGAGACGATGGTCTTGGTCGGGCGAGTCGCGCGGGCCCACGGCAATCGCGGGCGGGTCATCGTCAACCCGGATAGCGATTTCGTGGAAGACCGTTTTCGCCCCGGGAACACGGTCTACGTTCGCCACGGCGATCGGGTTGAGCCATTGTCGATCCGGGACGTGCGGTTTCATCAGCATCGTCCAATCGTGGCGTTCGACGAGGTGGCAACGATGACCGAGGCGGAGGAGCTGGCGTCCGCCGAGCTCCGTGTGCCGATGGACACGCTCGAGCGTCTGCCGGCCGGTGTGTTCTATCACCACGAGCTGACCGGGTGCCGGGTGGAAACGGTCGAGGGCGCCGTGGTCGGGAGGGTGAGCGGGGTTGAGGGTGACGGGGGTATCTATCGACTGGTCGTCGATGGCGGATCGGCCGAGATCCTCGTGCCGCTGGTCGACGAGATCTGTGTGCGGATCGATCTGGCCGCGGCCGCGATCACGATCGACCCACCCGAAGGCTTGCTGGACCTGAATCCGCCGCCGCGGCGTCGGGCGGGGACCAGTCGCCGCCGCTCAGATATCTCCCAGGGGCGAGATCGTCACGTTTGAAGCACGTTTTTCGTCGCTCGCCGGAGATGTCTAGCCCCCGCGTAGCAGGGCTGTAAGAAATGCTTCTGCTAGCGAGGCTGCGCTCGGTTCCACTCGTCGGTTTGAGGCGCAGCTTCGTTAGCAGTCCGTGGTGAAAGTCCCGCGTCGCACCGAGACTCGTCGTGATCGACGCCGCGACCGGCCAGTACAAGGCGCGACGAAGGAGCATACCGGGAGTATTCGACCGAGGAGCAACGCAGACAGCCGGGATGCAGCGCCGGTCGAATGCAGCGGGACTTTCACCACGGGCTGCTAGGACCGGGAGGCGGGGCTGAGGTTCGATATCGTCACGATCTTCCCCGGCATGCTCAAGGCGGTGCTGCGGGAGGGCGTGGTCGGTCGCGCGATCGAGCGGGAGGTGTTGCAGGTCGCCCTGCACGACCTACGTGACTACAGCGCAGACCGGCATCGCAGTGTCGATGACGTCGCGTATGGGGGCGGTCCGGGGATGGTGCTGAAACCGGAGCCGTTCTTCAGAGCGGTCGCCGCGATTCGCCGTCGCCACGGAGACCCGGACGCGGTCGTGCTACTGTCTCCCCAGGGCCGAGTGTTTCGTCACGAGGAGGCGGCGCGGCTGAGCCAGTTGCGTCACGTGGCGCTGCTCTGCGGGCGCTACGAGGGGGTTGATGAGCGGGTGCGGGAGCAGGTGGCGACTGACGAGCTGTCGATCGGCGATTATGTGCTGAGCGGCGGGGAACTGCCGGCCGCCGTCGTAATTGACGCCGTGGCCCGGCTCGTGCCGGGGGTCGTTGGGGACACGCGGTCGGTGGACGAAGATTCGTTCGTGCGGGGCATGCTGGACCACCCGCACTATACCCGCCCGGCCGAGGTCGATGCCCACGGGGTACCGGACGTGTTGTTGTCCGGACATCACGCCGAGATACGGCACTGGCGGAAGCGTGAGGCGGTCAGACGCACGCTGGAGCGCCGGCCGGACCTGCTGGAACACGCAGTGCTCGACGACGAGGAGCGCGCGATCTTGCGGGAACTGAAGGACGAAGGGAAGGGCCAGTGACGTGGGAGCGGTAAGATGAATGCGATTGCGACGATAGAACAGAGACAGTTGCAGGAACGCCCGGACCTCCGGCCGGGCCAGACGGTGCGTGTCCACGTCAAGATCCGCGAAGGTGAGAAGGAGCGGATCCAGGTCTTCGAGGGTGTGGTCATCGGTATCCGACGCGGTGGGTGTCGGAGCACCTTCACGGTGCGAAAGGTCTCGTTCGGGCAGGGCGTTGAGCGCATCTTCCCGTTACACTCGCCCTCCATCGCCAAGATCGAGATTGGGCGCGCGGCGCGGGTGCGGCGAGCCAAGCTCTACTTCCTGCGCACGCTGCGTGGGCGTGCGGCGCGTCTGCGCGAGAAACGGCGACCGTCGACGTAGGTCTCGAGGAGACAGGAGGCAGGAGTAACCGGAGGGCTTCGCCATCATCTCGCTTCAGTCTTCTTGCTTCAGTCTTCGAGTCGATGGCTTGTGGTCGGCACCCGATCTTCGTCCGGGGGAGGGTGGTTGATGGGGACGGTGGCGAGTCGCACCCGGTCGGTACGCGGTCGAACGAGACCTGTGGCCCGGCGAACCGTTGAGAACGAGCTGCGTCGGTTCGGGTTCGGCCGGATCGCCGGCGTCGACGAGGTCGGTCGCGGGTGTCTGGCCGGGCCGGTGGTGGCGGCGGCGGTCGTGCTCGGTCCGCGAGACGGGCTGAGGGGGCTCCGAGACTCGAAGCTGCTGACCAGCACCGAGCGTGCGCGGCTCTACGACGAGATCATCGCCTCATGCCTTGCGTGGGCGATCGGGATGCGCGACCCGGAGGAGATCGACCGGCTCAATATCTATCACGCGTCGCTCGAGGCGATGCGGGAGGCGGTCGGCAGGCTGACGCCGCTGCCGGACTTCGTCCTCGTCGATGCGTTCCGCATCCCCAGGGTCTTTATTCCGCAGCGCGGTGTCGTCGGCGGCGACCGGCGGTGCGCGGCCATCGCGGCCGCGTCGATCGTCGCAAAGGTGACCCGCGACCGTCAAATGACCCGCCTCCACGCGGCCGATCCCCGCTACGGCTTCGACCGGCACAAGGGCTACGCGACAGCGGACCACCTGGCCGCCATGGCGCAGCACGGGTATTCGGGCGCGCACCGGCGTTCGTTTCGGCCCGCATCCTTGTTTGATACCATCGACTGACACACCGGGGAACCTTCGGGATGCCGGGGAGCGGATCGCCCGAATGTCCCGTGCGCTGTTGGGAGGATGAGATTCAGCGTCTAGGCCGGGTCCTGCTGATCGTGTACTTCCTCGAGACCGGTCTGGTGCTGCTGGTGGCACCGTGGTCGACGTTCTGGGAGCGGAACTGGTTGGTCGAGATATCGCCGCTGTTGGACGGCGTGATGCGGCGTGCGGCCGTACGCGGCGCGGTCTCCGGCGTCGGTGTGGTCAATCTGTGCGCGGGGCTGTGGGAGCTGGCGGTCTCGCTGCTCGCACTGGTGCGACGGGTGGGAGTCACGCAGCAAGACGGCATGCGTGGGGAGGACACCAGCCCGTGGCCCGAGGGCCGCTGAGGGGCCGTCCCATTCTCTTGCTGGTGACCGGTCGGAGACGGCTGGGCACCGCCCGACAGGATGCTGTCGCGACGCTCTTCGAGCAGGTGAGGGCGGGGGTGGCCGCCGGCGTGGATCTCATCCAGGTCCGCGAACCGGACCTGCCGGATCAGGTGCTCCTGGAGGTCGCGACCCGGTGTGTCGACCTGGCGCGCGGGTCACAGACCGTCATTCTTGTCAACGACCGGATCGACATCGCCCTGGCGGCGGGCGCCGGTGGGGTGCATCTGCGGGCGCGCTCGGTGCCGGCTCCGGTCGTCCGTCGCCACGTGCCGGCGGGGTTCCTTCTGGGCCGGTCGGTGCACGACGTCGCAGAGGCGACACGGGTCGTCGAGGGTGGCGGCCTGGACTATCTTGTGCTGGGGACAGTGTTCTCCTCGCCCTCCAAGTCGGGCGTGTCGGGGTGCGGGGTCGGGGTGCTCGGGGCCGTCGCGCGCGCTGTGGGTCTGCCCGTCCTGGCGATAGGCGGCGTAACGGTCGATAGGAGCGTTGAGGTGTTCCGCGCCGGGGCGGCCGGCGTGGCGGCGATCGGGTTGTTCGCCGAACCCGGTCCGTCGGGCCGATTCGTGTGGGTTGACCGCGTCGTCGGCGAGATTCGGCGGTCCTATACGGAGAGTGATGTCCAGCGAGGATAACGCGCAGCTCGGAACGCCCACCGACGTGGGGGCACGGCTTCGTGCGGCGCGAGAGGCCAAGCAGATCTCGCTGCGCGAGATCGCGGCGACAACCAAGATCTCGGTCAGCGCGCTCGAAGCGCTCGAGGAGAACGATGTCGCCCAGCTGCCCGGGGGCATCTTCACACGCGCGTTCGTCCGGTCCTACGCGACCGAGGTGGGATTGGACCCCGAAGAGGTGATGCGTGATTTTGTGGCGCAGGTGCCGGTGGAAGGGATCGACGAGGAAGAGAAATACGACAGCCAGTCGCGTGAGCACGATCTCTTTCAGAGCCAGCAGCGGATGGCCGCGACGGTGCTCAAGCTCGTGGCGATTTCTGCGGCCGTGTTGCTTCTGTACCTCGGGTGGGCCGTGACGACAGGCACTGATGCGCCCGAGGCACCGGTGGCCGAGACGGCGCCAGCGTTGCTGGCGCCGGTGGCGGGTTCCGTCCGCACCGAGCCGCCGGTGACGGCCGAGCCGATGTCCCAGGAATCGTTGACGATCGTGCTGCGTCCACGCGGCGACTGCTGGGTCTCGTTGACGATCGACGGCGAGCTCGTGTTCGAGGACCTGATGCACGCGGGGGACCGCGAATCTTATGCGGCGGCCGACGAGATGAGACTGATCGTCGGGGACGCCGGTGCGTTCGGGTTCACGATCAACCAGCAGGACGGCCGGTCGCTCGGCGGGTCGGGCGTCACCGTCACCGCGCGCATCACGCGTCAGAACTTCCGCAGCTACCTCGCGCCGTGATGAGGGTTGGGGCACCCATCTGTCTTCTCCACTGCTGAGCCTGTTCCGTTGGGGGAACATCCCCCTGGGGGTGCGGGACCTCGCGGCACCGGGTGGGCTGACCTGCGACGCCACCGATCAGCTCGGGCTGCTGCTGTTCCTGCACGACGACCCGGACCCCGCGGTGTCCACCCTGGCGACCCACACGCTTGACGCGATCCCTCGTGCCGTGCTCGAGGCGTTTCTCGCGCGTCCCGAGGCGACACTGGAGCTGCGGGCGGTGTTCGCGGCTCGGGGCGTCAAACCGGGTCCGGTGCCGGCGTCCGACGATGCCCCCCCGCCCGTCCCTGTCGCCGACACCGAGAGTGGAGGTCTTTGCCAGGATGACCAGCGTCCAGGAGGAGGTGCTCCGCATCATCGGCACCGGCCGTCACTGGGTCAAGCACTACCCGACCGCGGCGGCGCTGGTTGGAAACGCGAAGACCCGACTCGGCATCGCCATGGAGCTCGTGAAGCGGCTCAACGAGCGGGATCTGAAGTTGGTGGCCCGCGACCGGAACGTGTCGGACGGGGTCCGGGCGGCAGCCCGCAAGTTCGTGGCGTCGGGGCAGGCACGAAGACGTTAACGAGATAAAGATCTCAAGGAGGCAGGACACAGGGGCAGGAGACAGGAGAAGTCGGAGGCTTCGCCGTCTTCAGTCCGAGCCTCGGGCCGAAGCCGACGAGAGGGCACGTGTGTAGCCGCGGGTCTTCAGACACGCCCCATGCCTGCGCACTACGACCCACGTGTCTTGCGGGCGGCCGACGTCGTTGCCGTCCTCTTCTTGCCTGCCTGCCGCCGGGCCAGGATCCACTCCGAGCGCATTTGCGATAAACCGTCCATGAAGACGGCGACACGCGCGCGCTCCGCCTCTGTGTCGAGGCTCTTCAACAACGCGATGGCGCGACGCAGATCGCGCTCGACGGTGGCCGGCGTCGTCTCGTGATAGAGCTTCCTGATCTCCGCGCGCACGTTCGCCGGGGTCTTCATCTTCGTGTCGTTCCAGAAGTCAGAAGTCAAGAGTCAAGAGGAAGCCGGAGAGCTTCGCCGTCATTCCTTCAGCGCGAAGAGCACGGCAGGTGTCGTCGAGTTCCAGAGTCGTGAGTTGAGCGGCCAAAGCCCATAGCCACAGCCCGTCGACATTCACGCCGACGGCGAATGTGTCCGGTGGCGCCGTAGTGACGCTCGAAACGCCTCCAGCGGTTGAGTATTCAGCACATCGATCGGTTCAGCCCAGGCACGACGCGCCACCGTCACCCCCCACCGCAGCAGGTCGAAGCCGGCCGGTGCGTGCGCATCGGTGGAGATGACCAGCTTAACGCCGCGCGCGAGTGCCAGGCGTGCGTGCATGTCCGACAGGTCCAGCCGGTGCACCTGCGAGTTGATCTCCATCGCCACCCCCGTTCGCGCGGCGGCCTGGAGCACCTGCTCGATGTCCAGCTTGTACGGGTCCCGGCGCAGCAGCAGCCGCCCGGTGGGATGCCCGACCACGTCGACCACCGGCGACTCGATCGCGCACAGGATCCGGTCGGTCATCTGCGCCTCGTCCTGTCCGAACGCGGAGTGCACGGAGGCGATGACCAGATCGAGCTCCGCGAGACAGTCCTCGGCCAGGTCCAGCGTGCCGTCGGCGCGGATGTCGCACTCGATGCCGGCCAGTAGGGCGATCCCGTCCAGCCGCTCGCCCACCTCCCGGATGTGGCGGGCGTGGGCCAGGGCCCGGTGCTCGTCGAGCCCGTTGGCCATCGCGAGCGCCTGGCTGTGATCGGTGATGGCCAGATACTCGAGCCCGGCGTCACGCGCGGCCCGCGCCATGGTCTCCACATCCGCCGTGCCATCGGTGGCCGTCGTGTGGCTGTGCAGGTCGCCTCTGAGGTCGGTCCGCTCGATGAGCCGCGGGAGGTCGCCGGCGGCGGCGGCCCGGATTTCCCCACGATTCTCCCGCAGCTCTGGGGGCACGTAGGCAAGCCCGAGTGCCGCGTAGATCTCGGCCTCGAACGCGCCGGCGACCCGGTGGTCGTCGGCGACGCGGAAGAGCCCGTACTCGTTCAGCTTCAGTCCGCGCTGCAGCGCGCGGTCGCGAACGGCGATGTTGTGCGCCTTCGACCCGGTAAAATACTGCGCGGCGGCGCCGGCGCTCTCGCTCGGGACCAGCCGGAGGTCGGCCTGCACGTCGCCGCGCAGCAACACGCTCGACCTGGTCGGACCCTGTCCCAGAATCCGCTCGACCTCGGGGAAACTGGTGAAGCGGGCCATCAGCTGGTCGTTGGTCCCGATGGCCAGCAGGTCGACGTCGCCGCAGGTCTCGCACCCGCGCCGTAAACTGCCGACCGGGAAGATGGCCGTCTCCGGAGCGTCCGCTCGTAGATAGTCGATCACTCGGCTGGCAACCTGGTCCGCGTGTCCGATCAGATGCCGGCCAACCCGTCTGCGATGCTCGGCGAGCGAGCGGAGCAGCAGCTGCTCCTTCTTCGGGCCCATGCCCTTGAGCGTGCGCAAACGTCCCTCGGTGGCGGCGGTCTCGAGGTCGTCGAGTGTCTCGATGCCGAGCTCTCCATAGAGCACGGCCACCGTCTTGGGTCCCACGCCCTGCAACCGGAGCATCTCGAGGATGGTGGGGGGGAACTCCTGCCGGAGCTCGTCGTAGTAGGCGAGCGCGGCGGTGTCAATCAGCTCGCGGATCTTCGCGGTGAGATCCTTGCCGATGCCGGGGAGCGCGCGCACCTCGGCGTCCCCGAGGTCCGCGATCGGCTCCGCCATGTGACCGACGATGTCGGCGGCGTTACGATACGCGCGGATCTTGAACGGGTTCGCGCCCTTGATCTCGAGCAGGTCGCCGATATTGGTGAAGATGCGCGCGACACCGAGGTTGTCCATCCGAGTCGGTCACTCCCCGCGACAGTCCAGCTGGAGCCCGTCGGTGTCGACCCGACAGTCGAGCAGACGTGCGCCGGCGTCGAGGACGGCGCGGCAGACCTCGGCCCGCCGGACCGGGTCGATCAGGAAAAAGACGCACCCGCCGCCGCCGGCCCCGCACACCTTGCCTGCGAGTGCCCCGGCGGCCGCGGCCCGTGTCATGAGGCGCTCGATCGCGGGCGTCGTCACCCCGGGCGCCAGCCCCTGCCGTTCTCGCCACTCGAGTGTCACCTGTCGGGCGAGCTCCGCCCAGTCTTTGTTGACGAGGGCGTCCCGGATAGTCGCGGCGATATCCCGGATCCGCTCGAAGCGGGCCGCGAGTGCGGCGTCGCCCTCGATGTGGCGTTTGGTGATGTCCCAGTTGTTGATGCCGGAGGAGCGCGAGTCGCCGCTATAGGCCAGGACGAGCCGGCGTTCGAGCTCCAGCGGGTCGACCTCGAGCGCCACACGCGTGACGCCCGCCGCCTCGAGCTCGACCGCTGAGACTCCACCGTACAGCGCCGAGCGGTAGTCTTGCACGCCGGTCGGGATTCCGAGGGTCCGGGCCTCGAGGTTCATGGCGAGCGTGAGGAGCTGGTCGGGGGAGTACTCGACGCCCTGCCATCGGGCGAGCGCCGCGCAGACGGCAAGGGTGAGGGCGGACGAACCGGCGATACCGGCGCCCATCGGCGAGGCGGCGCGCGTCGTGATGCGCACGCCCTCGATCCGGAAAAACCGGGCAATGTGAGCCACCAACCGGTTGTCGCCGTGGGTGTCGAGCGTGCGCCATGTGGCAGCCCTCAGCGTCCGTCCCGTGTCCTCGGACACGAGCCACACTCGTCCGTCGTCGCTGGGGGTCACGGTGCAAGCGGCGCGTAACTGGATGGCGGCGTTGACGGTCTGCGCGCCGGGGTGGAAGAGATACAGCGGCCAGATGTCGAGCGTGCCGCCTGCAAGATCGATGCGGGTTGGCGCGGAGGAGTGCACCTGCACGCGCGCATTATAATGGCGGCGGTCGAGTCGGCTCGATCTCGTAGGCTGCTGAAGAGCGTCAACGACATCGGGGCCCAGGGCTCGGGGAACGGGAGTGGGGGGTGCCCCCCGGTGCCCGCGCCTATGACCTCGGACAGGCCGTCTCTGAGGCAGACGCTGGCGAAGCCCTCTGGTTTCCTCCTGCCTTCTGACTCCTGACTCCTTGAGCACACTACGTGAAGACGCTTCATCGTCACATCGGACAGCTGGTAGTGGCCGGGTTCGGAGGGTACACCGTGCCGGCGGAGCTGCGCGCGCTGGCGAGGGAGTGGGATCTCGGCGGCGTCATCCTGTTCGGGCGCAACATCGAGGCACCGGAGCAGGTGGCCGAGCTCGCATTCGAGAGTCAGCAACTTGCGCACGATGTGCCGCTGTGGGTCAGCGTCGACCAGGAAGGTGGCCGCGTCGCGCGGCTGCGCGCGCCCTTCACCGAGTGGCCGCCGATGGGGGGTCTCGGGCGCTGCGGTGACACAGGGCTGGCGGCACGGTTCGCCGCCGCACTGGCGGACGAGCTGTCGGCGGTCGGGGTGACGCTGGATTTCGCCCCGGTACTCGACGTGTTCGACGAGGCGGCCGACCCGGTCGACCATGTCATCGGGGACCGGGCACTGTCCTCGGATCCGGACGCGGTCGGCCGGCTCGGCGGAGTCATCATCGAGACCCTCCAGCGCAACGGCATCGCGGCGTGCGCCAAGCATTTCCCCGGGCACGGTGACACCCGGGCCGATTCCCACCACGAGCTCCCGGTCGTCGAGCATCCGCCCGAACGGCTGCGCGAGCACGAGATGGCGCCGTTTCGCGCCGCCATTGCAGCTGATGTCGCCACGGTGATGACCGCGCACGTGCTCTACCCGGCACTGGACGACGAGCAGCCGGCCACCCTGTCCCGAACGATCGTCGACGACATCCTGAGGCGAGAACTGGGGCATCAGGGGCTCGTCGTGACCGACGATCTGGACATGGGTGCCATCACCGTGTCGCACACGGTCGAGCAGGCGGCGGTGCGCGCCCTCGATGCGGGGTGCGACACGGTGCTGGTGTGCGGCGACTCAATCGAGCGCCACGCCGCGGTGATCGAGGCGATCATCCACGCAGTAGAGACGGACGAGCTCGACGGCCGTCGGCTCGAGAAGGCGCAGCTTCGGCAGCAGCGTGTGAAGGCTCGGTTCATGGGGGGCGAGCGCCCCCGACGGCCGTTGTCCGGCAAGGCGCTGCGGGCCCGGCTGGGCACGGCCCTGCATCAGGCGGCGGCCGAGGAGATCGCGCGTGCGTGAACCAGGTTGCTGGCGAAGGACTGCTAGCCCCCGCGTAGCGGGGCTGTGAGAAAAGCTCGGCTAGCGAGGCGGAGACTCGCTAGCCGGCTGGTGACTGGATGCTGAAGCCACGTGCTCTCGTGCCCGGCGACCGGGTCGCGATCGTCGCGCCGGCGAGCCCGTTCGATCGCGACCGGTTCGATCAGGGCGTGGCCGAGATCGCGCGGTTCGGCCTAACGCCCGTGATCACCGAGGGGGTCTTCGCGCGGCGCGGCTATGTGGCGGGTGACGCCCGGCGCCGGGCGGTGGCGCTGATGGACGCCTGGCGCGATCCCTCCATCGCCGCGGTCATGGCGGCGCGCGGTGGGTATGGCAGCGCGCAGTTGTTGCCGTTCCTCGACCCTGACATCATTCGGGACGCCGCCAAGCCGTTCATCGGACACAGCGATCTGACGGCGCTCCTCGTGTATCTCACGACGCGGTGCGGCACGGTCTGTTTTCACGGTCCGATGGTGCTGAACTTGGCTCGTGGCGAGGCGGGATACGACCGCGATTCGTTCCGTCGCTGTCTGATGACGCCGGCGCCGGTCGGCGAGCTTACCTCGGACGGTCTCGACACGGTCCGGCCCGGCGAGGCCTGCGGCCCGTTGCTCGGCGGCACCCTCACGCAGCTGGTGGCGTCGCTCGGGACGCCCTACGCGTTCGCCCCTCCGTTGGGTTATGCCCTGCTGCTCGACGAGGTGGGTGAGCGACCGTATCGGATCGACCGGATGCTCACGCAGTTGACAGCGAGTGGGCTGCTGGCGCGGGCCGCCGCGGTGGTGTGCGGCGAGTTTCCCGATTGCGACGGCCCGACGGAACAACCGACCGCGCGTGGGGTGGTTGCCGAATTGCTCGAGACGTTTCCCGGACCGGTGCTCTTTGGGTTTCCGACGGGCCATACCGCCGGTCCGGCACTGACGGTGCCGCTCGGGGTCGACGTGCGCGTGGTCGGCGGGCGCCGGCCTCGTCTCGTCGTCACGGAGTCGGCGGTCGCATGATGACGGTGCATTTTGTCGGAATCTGCGGTACCGCGATGGCCACGCTCGCGGCGATGCTCAAGGACCGCGGCTACACGGTCCGCGGGTCGGACCAGCACGTGTATCCGCCGATGAGTGACTTCCTGGCGGCGCGCGAGATCCCCTGTCAGGACGGGTTCGACGCGGACCACGTCACCGACGACGTCGACCTGGTGGTGATCGGGAACGCCGTCTCCCGTGGGAACCCGGAGGTCGAGGCGGTGCTGGACCGCAAGCTCCGGTATCGTTCGCTCCCCGAGATGGTGCGAGAGACCTTTCTCTGGGACCGGCGGTCGATCGTCGTCGCCGGTACGCATGGGAAGACGACGACCGCGTCGCTGGTGAGCTGGCTGCTGGCCGACGGCGGCCGCGACCCGAGCTTCCTCGTCGGGGGGCTGACAGCCAATTTTGGGTCGAGCTATCGGCTGGGGCAAGGTCGGGAGTTCGTGATCGAGGGGGACGAGTACGACAGCGCGTTCTTCGACAAGACGGCGAAGTTCCTGAAGTATCTGCCCGACGTCGCGGTGGTCGGGAACCTCGAGTTCGACCACGCCGACATCTATGCCGACGTCGACGCGATCAAGTCTGCTGTGCGACGGCTCGTCACCCTGGTGCCGCGACAGGGCCTCCTGGTGCTGGGGGCCGACAGCCCGGGCGCGTTCGAGATGCGGGCGGGTGCGCCATGCCGGGTGACGACCTTCGGGCTGGGGGAGACGGCCGAGTGGCGCGCCACGGGGGTCGAGGCGGCCCCCGATGGGATGACCTTCGCGGTGGAGCATCGTGGCGACCCGGTCACGGAAGTGCGCGTCCCGCTTGTGGGGGAGTTCAACGTGCGGAACGTGCTGGCCGCGTTCGCGGTCGCCTCCGAGGTGGGGTTGGACCCGACGACCATGGCCGCGTCGGTCGCGCGGTTCGAGGGTGTCCGGCGGCGGCTGGAGGTCCGCGGGCAGGAACGGGGGGTGACCGTCTACGACGACTTCGCCCATCACCCGACCGCGGTCCGGGAGACGCTGGCCGGGGTCCGCGCGTCGAATCCGTCGCGGCGGATCTGGGCGCTGTTCGAGCCGCGGTCGGCAACTGCCTGCCGGCGGGTCTTTCAGGAGGACTTTGTCGGGGCGTTCAGCCAGGCGGACGAGGTGATCATCGGGCGGGTCTACCGGTTGTCGCTGCCGGAGGCCGATCGGTTGTCGGAGACCGAGCTCGTCGCCGGGATAGGCGCGGCCGGGGTCCGCGCACGGCACCTGGTCGAGGTGGAGGACATCGTGCGAACCGTCGTAGACGAGGCTCGGGAGGGAGATCTCGTCGTCGTGATGTCGAACGGCGCGTTCGGCGGGATCCATGGCCGGCTCCTGGAGGCGCTGGCGGCGTCCGGGAGCGGAGCGCCGCAGCCGATCTAGCCGAAAGCTATCTCCGGCTTCTCCGGTTGTTTCAACCGGTCCCAACATGTTGTGGTTCGGCCCCATGGGCCATGACGTCCCGCGCGTGGCGAATCCGGCGAGAGGG